>CAMTUD010000130.1:0-23269 GCA_947084805.1 uncultured beta proteobacterium
ACCTGTCGGTGCGCTTCGAGTGGAAGTTCGCGGTGGCCGGCATCATCGCCAACCTGCACGACGTGATCATCATCATGGGCTTCTTCGCCTTCTTCCAGTGGGAGTTCTCGCTCAGCGTATTGGCGGCCATCCTGGCCGTGCTGGGCTATTCGGTGAACGAGTCGGTGGTCATCTTCGACCGCATCCGCGAGACCTTCCGGCGCTTTCGCAAGCTCAACACGCACCAGGTCATCGACCACGCCATCACCAGCACCATCAGCCGCACCGTCATCACCCACGGCAGCACGCAGATGATGGTGCTGAGCATGCTGCTCTTCGGCGGCCCGACGCTGCACTACTTCGCCGTGGCGCTGACCATCGGCATCCTCTTCGGCATCTACTCGTCGATCTTCGTCGCCGCCGGCATCGCAATGTGGCTGGGTGTCAAGCGCGAAGACCTCGTCAAAGGTGGGGGGGGCAAGGAGCAGGATCCGAACGACCCGAATGCCGGGGCTGTCGTGTAGAGTGTGAAGTCCTCCACACCGCACCAGGTCGCAAGCTGACATGGCCCCAGGCGCCTTGCCCGATCCCCTTGCTGGCCAGGCGCGCAGGCTCTACACCGAAGAGCTCGTCAAGGGTCTGGTGCCGCTGGTGCAGGCGGCCATCGACCAGGCGCGCAACCTGCTCGACAAGCCCGCCGAGCACACCATTTTTCAGCGCCGGCGCGAGCTGACGCAGTCGCTGCTGGCCGGCGCCCAGGCCTGGCACAAGGGCATCGTCACCGGGCTGCGGCAGGCCTTGCTGCACGGCGTGACGCCCACGCGGCCAGGTGACCTTGTGCCGCAGGCGCATTCCGGTCTGGCCGGGCACCACGGGCGCGAAACGCTCAGCCTGGTTTCCGACGACACCATCGAGCTCGAGATCGTCACGTCGCGCCTGGCGCTGGCCATCATGGACCGCGCCTCCTGGGAGTTCGCCGACCTGCGTTCGCGCATCGCCCACCTCGAAGGCCGCAACGAGCTCGACCCGCACGACATGCTGCGCGCCCACGTGCTGGCGCGCATCGTCTTCGACGCCTGGCGTGCCGCCGGGCAGACGCTGGACGGCTGGCGTGAACTGCAGCTGACGCTGCACGACGAGTTTGCGCTGCTGGTGGAAGAGGCCTACCACGAGACCAACCGCTGGCTCGTCGACCACGGCGTGCTGCAGGAAGTCGACCTGCGGCCCTTCATCCGCCGGTCGCGCACGCACCCGAATGCACCGATGGGCTGGCAGGCCGGCACGGGTTTCACCGACTCACGCTTCGATGCCGCCCGCCAAGGCGGTGCGTATGGTGGCGCCACGGCCTACAGCGGGCCGGGGGGCAGCGGGGCCGGTGACGGCTCGGGCGGCTACGGTGGCGGCGCCAGCGGTTATCCGTCGGGCAACTCGGGTGGCCGCGGCGGCGTGGGCGAAGAGACCCGCATGATGACGCGCGCCGCGCCGCTGGCGCGCAGCCGCGAACACGCCGAGGCCGTGCTCGGGCGCCTGAACCGGCTGATCGGCCGCCACGTGCCCGAGTTCGGCCACTCCACACGCTCGCAGGGCCTGCCGGCCGGCGCGCCGCAGCCGATGTCGCCCGGCCTGGCGCGTGCGATAGAAACCGCCCAGCAGGGCATCCGCCAGCGCCTGTCCACCACGATGCAGGGCGGCGGCGAGGCCGTGCTCACCGCACCGGTGATGCTGGAAGAGATGCACCAGCGCAAGCAGGTGCTCAAGAAGGCCGCGGCGTCGCCCGAAGAGCGCGCCACCATCGAGATCGTGGCGCTGCTGTTCCAGAGCATCCTCACCGAAGACCGCATCCCGGCGGCGGTGCGGGTGTGGTTCGCGCGGCTGCAGATGCCGGTGCTGCGCGTGGCCGTTACCGAGCCCGACTTCTTCGCCACCATCGACCACCCGGCACGCCGGCTGATCGACCGCATGGGCGCTTGCGTGATGGGTTTCGACAGCGCGGCCAGCAGCGTGCCCGGCAAGCCCAACGAGGCGCTGGAGAAGGAAATCAAGCGCATCGTGCAGGTGGTCGAGGCCTACCCCGACACCGGCCGGCGGGTTTTCCAGACCGTGCTGATCGAGTTCGAGAAGTTCCTCGAGCACTATTTCAAGAACGAAAACGAGGCCACCAAGCGGGGTGTCTCGCTGGCGCAGCAGGTCGAGCAGCGCGAGACCATGGCCATCCAGTACACCATCGAGCTGCGCAAGATGCTCAACGAGGTGCCGGTGCAGGAAGGTGTGCGCCAGTTCCTGTTCCACGTCTGGGCGGATGTCTTGGCCACCACCGGCGTGCGCTTCGGCCCGCAGAACGCGCAGACCAAGACGATGAAACGCGCCGCCGCCGACCTCATCTGGAGCGCCAGCGCCAAGGTCACGCGCGAAGAGCGCGCCGAAGTCATCCGCCGCCTGCCGCTGCTGCTGAAGAGCCTGCGCGAGGGCATGGCCTCGGCCGGCATGGACACGCCCAAGCAGGACGAGCACATCCAGCAGCTCAACAACTCGCTGGCCGCGGCCTTCACCGCCAAGGCGGCCGTCATCCCCGACGACCGGCTGCGTGAGCTGATGGAACGCCTGGAGACGCTGGAAGAACTGCTGCCGGAGGCGGCCGAAGTCGAGATCGACGAGTCGATGGTGCTCGACCTGTCCGGCCACCAGAGCAGCGAGCTCGAGGTCGTGCTCGAGGGCGGCAGCATGCCCACGCCGGCGATGGTCGCCTGGGCGCGTGAGCTGCAGGTGGGCAGCTGGTACATGCTCGACCGCGGCGGCCACAGCGAAGCGGTGCAGCTGGCCTGGCATGGCCTGCGCAAGCAGTTGAGCCTGTTCGTCACGCCGCAGGGGCGCTGTGTGCTGTTCCAGCAGCAGCGGCTGGCCAGCTACCTGCAGGCCGGGCTGCTGCTGCCGGCGCAGGACGAGGCGCTGACGGTGCGCGCCACACGCAGCGCACTGGCCAAGCTGGACGTCGACGCGTCGCGCTTGCTGGCGTAGTGCCGCAGGGGGCGGGCGTCGTTCGACGCCCCGGGCTCAGTGGATGATGCGGTCGTCGGGGTCGACGAAAAGCTCGTCGAGCACCAGCGCATCGGGCTCTTCGCCCAGGCTCCAGAAGACCATCAGCACGATGATCTTCAGGTCTTCCAGGTCCATCGCGCCGCTGCCCACGGCCATCGCGCGGTCGATGACCATCTCGCGCAGGGGGGCGGCCAGCACGCCGGCCGATTCCAGGAAGGTGATGAAGCCCACGGCCTGCTCGTCCAGCACCTCGCGTTCGGCGTCGGTGTAGATGCGCATGCTGCCCGGCACCGGGCTGCCGGTGACGGATTCGGCCGTGCTCGCCAAGCCGTCCAGCCAGCGCAGGGCGTCCTGGATCTCGTCGGGCTCGAAACCGACGGCCGAGAGTTTGCGCCGCAGCTGCTTGGGCTCGGGGCAGGCGTCGGGGCGCCAGTAGTTCTCGTAGAGATAGACCAGTACTTCGAACATCAACCCACTATACCCGAGGGGCTGCGGCGCCTGCGGCCGGAGATCGGGGACGTCGTCAGGCTGCGTGGCGGCGTTGGTAGAGGCCGCCGGGCAGGCGGGCCACGCGGCCGTCCAGCTCGAGCTCCAGCAGACGTGCGCTGAGCTCGGACGCCGGCCAGCCGGTGCGGGCGAGCAGCGCGTCCAGCGTCACCGGGTCTTCGCCCAGGGCCTGCAACAACGGGTCGGGCGGCACAGCCGGGCCGCCGTCGTCCAGCGCCAGCTGCGCCTGAACGGGGTGGGCGGGGCCGCGCAGGTCCTCGAGCACGTCCTCGGGGTCTTCGACGAGCTTGGCACCCTGCTTGATGAGTGCGTGGCAACCGCGCGCCTGCTCGGCGTGGATGGAGCCCGGGATGGCCCAGACGTCGCGGCCGGCCTCGTTGGCCAGCCGCGCGGTGATCAGCGAGCCCGAGCGCAGTGCGGCCTCGACGACCAGCGTGCCCTGGGTGAGCCCGGCGATCAGGCGGTTGCGCTGCGGGAAGTGCTCGGGCAGCGGCGGCGTGCCGGGGGCGTGCTCGGTCACCAAGGCGCCGTGGGCCGCGATGCGGCGGGCCAGTGCGCGGTGGCGGGCGGGGTAGGTGATGTCGGGGCCGGTGCCCATGAAGGCGATGGTCTTCGCGCCTGCGCCCAAGGCGCCTTCGTGCGCCGCCGCGTCGATGCCCTGCGCCAGGCCCGAGACGACCACCCAGCCCTCGGCGGCCAGCGCGGCGGCGAAGCTGCGTGCGTTGTCGACGCCCTGCGGGCTGGGCCGGCGGCTGCCGACGATGGCCACCGACGGCGCCGACAGGCAGGCCAGGTCGCCCTCGACGTACAGCAGCAGCGGCGGGTCGGGTGCCTGCAGCAGCAGCGGCGGCCAGGCCGGGTGGTCGAGCGTGAGCACGTGACGGTGTTCGCTGCCGGCCAGCCAGTGTTGCGCAGCGGCCAGGCGCTGTTCGAAGGCGGCGGGCGCCTGCTGCAGGGCGTCGGCACGCACGCTGCCCACCAGGGCGCAACGTGTGGCGTGCGGCGTGGCCAGCACGGCTGCGGGCGTGCCGCAGGCCGCCAGCAGGCGGCGCACGCCTTCGCGACCGAGGCCGGGGGTTTCCAGCAGCCTGAACCAGGCGGCGAAGGGGTCGTCGCCGCTCAACTGGCGCGCCGTTGGTGGCTCAGCGGCGCCGCAAGCTCAGGGCTGCGTGAAGCGGTCGCCGGTGCGCACCGGGTTCTGCACGTTCAGGATCAGCGCGTAGGACACACGCTCGAAGGTGCGGAACACGAACAGCGCGCCGTGGCGCTCGTCGGGCAGGCGCATGTCCTGCTTGCCGCCGCTGGTGCGGTCGACCGCGTCGGTGCCGGTGCGCCACAGCGCCAGCACGTGGCCGCGCTCCATGCCGTCGCGCTTGCCCTTGTTGATGCTGACGACCTGGTTCTGGCCGGCGCGCAGCCCGTCGCCGTAGATGGCGACGATGCGGCCGTCGACCGGCGACGACGGGGCATGTGGCACGTAGGCCACCAGTTCCTGCATCGGCACCGGGCTCAGGCGGTCGCCGACGTTGGCTTCCAGGCGTGTGGTGGTGATGCGGAAGGTGTCGGGCACGACCACGGCCACGTTGTTGGCGGCGAGCTGGGTGTCGCCATTGCGCACGTGTTCGGCGGTGCCGACGTAGCGGCCTTCGTAGCCCAGCACTTCCTTGGTCAGCGGGTCGGTCAGCGGCACGAGCTGGCGGAAGACGCGGAACTCGCGTGCGCCGGCGAGGTCGCCGCGCACATAGGCGGTATCGCCGCGGCCGAGCATCACACGCCCTTCCTGGGCGGCCACGATGCGCGGCGCGTTGTCGAGTTCGTTGGTCTCGAAGACCACGGCTTCGGTCAGGAAGGGGCCGATCAGGTGCAGGGGAATGGCCGCGATGGCGCCGTTGTCGAGCAGATCGCTGCGCACGCGCGGCGACAGGCGCACGGTGTTGGTCGGCTGGCCGGCTTCACCACCCGCCATGCGCAGGCGGGCGCGGCCGTCGATCTTCTCGAGCACCAGCACCTGGCCGGGATAGATCAGGTGCGGGTTGCGGATCTGCTGCAGGTTCATGCCCCACAGCTCGGGCCAGCGCCAGGCGTTCTTCAGGAACAGCGAGGAGATGCCCCACAGCGTGTCGCCGGGCTGCACGGTGTGCGAATCGGGCGCGTTGGGCGCCAGGTCGGACAGCGGCACGCCGGCCTGGGCCACCCGCTGGGCAGTTTCGCGCCACTCGGGCGTGACGGGCATGCGGCTGGGCTGGGCCAGCGCCAGCCCTGACAGGCCGAAGGCGGCCAGCAGGATGGCGCCTCGGCAGGCCGTTTCACGCAGGGCCCGGGGCGTACGGCGGCGAACGCGGATGCTCATGGGGCTACTCGTCTCCGGGGCAGGGTGCCTCGCTGCGGCCGGTGCGAAAATACGCCGCGGCCTGGGGGAATCGGGACCGGGGTTTGACGACCCCGTGACCATGACCATCATCGCGCTCGATGCGGCCAGAATCGACACCGATTCTGCTTGGCGACAATGCTCATATGGTTTCACACATTTTGCCCGTAAACCCTTGATGCCGCAAACAAAGCACCGGCCCGTGAGCAGCACCACACCGCCCGCAACGGGGCCCCGTTGCGCACCATCCACAGCTGTTTCCCGCTGTTTCCCCACCCGACTTCCGCTGACACGTTCATGGCCCGTCTGACCATCCTCCGTTACCCCGACCCCCGCCTGCACCTGGTGGCCAAGCCCGTGGCGGCCGTCGACGAGCGCATCCGCACGCTTGTCGACGACATGCTCGAGACCATGTACGAGGCCGAAGGCGTGGGCCTGGCCGCGACGCAGGTCGACGTGCACGAACGGGTCATCGTGATGGACACCTCCGAGCAGCACGACCAGCCCCTGGTGCTGATCAACCCCGAGCTGACCTGGCGCAGCGAAGAGTTCTCGCTGGCCGAGGAAGGCTGCCTGTCGGTGCCGCAGACCTACGACCGTGTCGAGCGCCACGCCCGGGTGCGTGTGCAGGCGCTGAACCGCGACGGCCAGCCCTTCGAGATGGACGCCGAGGGCCTGGCGTCGATCTGCGTGCAGCACGAGATGGACCACCTGGTGGGCAAGGTGTTCGTCGAGTACCTCAGCTTTCTCAAGCGCGACCGCATCAAGACCCGCATGCTGAAGAAGCTGCGCGAAGAGCAGCGTGTCCGCTGACGGCAGCGGGCCGCCGCCCCTGCGCGTTGGCTTCGCCGGCACCCCCGAGTTCGCCCGCGTCGCGCTGGACGCCATCCTGCAGGCCGGCTACCGCGTGCCGCTGGTGCTGACCCAGCCCGACCGCCCGGCCGGGCGCGGCCTGAGGCTGCAGCCCTCGCCGGTGAAACAGCTGGCGCTGGAACACGGCCTCGCGCTGGCCCAGCCGCGCAGCCTGCGGCTCGACGGCAAATACCCCGAGGACGCCGCGGCGGCGCGCCAGGCGCTGGAGGACGCTGCGCTGGATGTGCTGGTGGTGGCCGCCTACGGCCTCATCCTGCCTGAGTGGGTGCTCACAACGCCACGCAACGGCTGCCTCAACATCCACGGCTCGCTGCTGCCGCGCTGGCGCGGTGCGGCGCCGATACAGCGTGCCATCGAGGCCGGCGACACCCAGACCGGCATCACGCTGATGCAGATGGACGCCGGCCTGGACACCGGCGCCATGCTGCTGACGGAAGCCACGCCGATCACGCCCGACGACACCACCACCACGCTGCACGACCGGTTGGCCGCCATCGGTGCGCGCCTGGTGGTGCAGGGGCTGGCCGATCTGGCGCGTGGTGCGCTGTGCCCAGTCGCGCAGCCGGCTGCGGGCGTGAGCTACGCGCACAAGATCGCCAAGGCCGAAGCCGCCATCGACTGGCAGCAGCCGGCGGCGGTGCTCGAACGCCGGCTGCGCGCCTTCGACCCCTTCCCGGGCGGCGCCACCGACATCGGCGGCCAGGCCGTCAAGGTCTGGCGGGCGCGCGCCGTGCCCGGCATCGGCACGCCGGGGCAGGCGCTGGCGGCGGGCGAGGGTCGGCTCGTCGTGGCCTGCGCCGAAGGTGCGCTCGAACTGCTGGAGCTGCAGCTGCCCGGCGGCAAGCGCATCACGGCGCGCGAGTTCCGGCAGCGCCAAGCACGCGCCGCGGCCTGAACGCGGGGGCGCCTGCCGCCCGTTTGGCGTCCTTTCGGCGCCCTTTCGGCGCGCGATCGGCGTCCGTGTGCCGTCCGTTCGCCGCCCATCTACCGCAGCCCCTCAAGCCCGCCGCGGGTGGCGCCGATAACCCGGGTGTGAAGCCTCCTTCCCTCCTGCGCCGAACGGCGCCCCTGTGGCTGCTGGCCGCCCTGTGCGGCCTGGCGGGCTGCGACCAGCTCGGCATCGAATCGCCCGCGGCCCAGGCCGCCAAGGTCGAGGCCGAGGGCAAGGCCATCGGTGCCGCCTGCCGCCATGCCGCCCGCTCGGTGGAGGTGTGTTTCGAGCTCAACAAACGTGCCGACAAGTCGGCCATGTTTGCCGGCTGGCGCGAGATGAACGACTACATGCGCGAAAACAGCATCCAAGCCATGCCGGCACAGGCGCCCGTGGTGGCGGCTGCCGCCGAGGACGAGGCCGAAGTGCCCGCCCCGGCCAAGGGCGGCAAGGCGGCAAAGAAAGCGCACTGAGGGCCGGTCCGGCGTCTGCGGTTCCATCGGCAGCCTGCCGTCCCGGCGGCGGCCTGCCGCCTGTCGCTCGCCGGTCGCTGCCCGCCGTTCACGGTCCGCGCGCTGCACTCCGTCGCCGCCGGCTGCAACACGTCGCGCGCTGCTGGTCCTGCGCCGCCGGCGCCGGCACATTGCGGGCTCCCGACACCCGAAAGAGCCCCATGCGCCGCAGCCTCACCCTCCAACTGGCACGTCACCGCTTCATGGCCAGCGTGCTGCTCTGCGCACTGGCGGCCGCACCCGCGATGTGGCCGGTGGCCTCGCATGCCGCCACGACGCAAGGTTCAGGCACCGCCGCCACCGAGACCCGCACCGTGCCCGAGTTCCAGGCCATCGGCCTGAACGGCGGCATGGACCTCGTCGTGCGCCAGGGCCCGACACAATCGGTGCAGGTGCAGGCCGACGACAACCTGCTGCCGTTGCTGGAAACCGTGGTCGAAACGGGGGCCAAGGGCGCCACGCTGCAGGTGCGCTGGAAGCGCGAGGCGGGTGGCTGGATGGGCGGCTGGAGCAGCGTGAACGCTCGCACCAAGGTGGTGGTCACCGTCGTCGTGCCCAGGCTGACGGCGCTGTCGACGGCCGGCGCCGGTGACATCCGGCTCGAGACCTTCAGCACGCCCGTGCTGCAGGTGTCGATCTCGGGCTCGGGCGACACGCGCCTGGAAGGCCTGAGCACCGACGAGCTGGGTGTGCGCATCTCCGGCAGCGGCAATGTCTCGGGCCGGGGCACGGCGGCCAAGACCACGGTCACCATCGCCGGCAGCGGCGACGTGAAGCTCACCGAGATGCGCGCCGACGAGGTCAAGGTGTCGATCGCCGGCAGCGGCGACGCGGCAGTGAACGCGCAGAAGACACTGTCGGTGAGCATCGCCGGCAGCGGCGACGTGGTCTACGTCGGCAACGCCGAGGTCAAGAGCTCGGTGGCCGGCAGCGGCAGCGTCAAGAAGAAGTAACCGCCCGGGCGCGCGTCGCCGCGGTGGCCGCCTCGCCGCGGCCTGAATACCCGGGCGTCGCGCTCCCGCGACAGGCGCTGGCGACAATCCTGGGGTGAGCCTGCCCCCGTCCAACCCGCCGATCTGGCGCCACCCCGAGTTCACCCGCGGCGCGCGCGAGATGCTGGGCACCGCCATCGGCATCGGCGCCTGGGGCCTGATCACCGGCGTGGCGATGGGCAAGAGCGGCCTGCCGCTGCCCGTGATGGTGCTGATGTCGCTGCTGGTCTTCGCCGGCAGCGCCCAGCTCGCCGTGCTGCCGCTGATGAGCAGCGGCGCGCCGCTGTGGGTGGTGTGGGCCACGGCGCTGTGCGTGAACCTGCGCTTCGTCATCTTCAGCGCGCAGTGGCGCGCCTACTTCATCGGCTACCCGCTCGGCCAGCGGCTGCGCCTGGCCTACCTGACGGCCGACCTGAACTACGTGATGTTCATGCGCCGCTTCCCCGAACCGAAGCCGGAGCCGGCCGTGCAGCTGCCTTATTTCTGGGGCGGCGTGGCCTGCAACTGGTTTGCGTGGCAGGTGCCGGCACTGACGGGCATCTTGCTGGCCGACGCCGTGCCGGTGCACTGGGGCGTGGGTTTTGCCGGCACGCTGGCGCTGCTGGGCGTGGGGCTGTCGCTGGTGACCGACAAGGCCACCTCGGTGGCCGCCGGGGTGGCCGCCTGCGCGGCCGTGGCGGCCTACGCGCTGCCCTTCAAGCTGAACATCGTGGTGGCCATCGCTGCGGCGGTGGCGATGGGCCTGCTCATCGACCACGGCACACCCCGGCGGGCCATTCCGCTGGACGACCGGACCTGAACGGCATGGGCACCTGGGAAGCCGTCATCGCCGTGCTGGGCCTGACCGTGATCACCATCGTCACACGCGGCTTTTTCTTCCTCACCGAACGCGAGGTGCCGATACCGGCCTGGCTGCGCCAGGGCCTGCGCTACGCACCACTGGCCGCGATGGCCGCGGTGGTGGTGCCCGAAGTCGTGATGCTGCAGGGCCAGCTCATCGGCACCTGGCAGGACGCACGCCTGTTCGCGGTGGCCGCCGGCGCAGCGTGGTTCTGGTGGCGCCGCGGCATCCTGGGCACCATCCTCGTCGGCATGGCCGTGCTGCTGCCGCTGCGCCTGGGGCTGGGCTGGTGAGCCGGCAGGCAATATCATTCGAGACTGATTCTTAAACCGACAGGAGATCCGGATGAACGTGAAGCGCCTGACCGACCTCATCGCGCAGGGAGCCGTCGCCGGCAAGCGGGTGTTCATCCGCGCCGACCTCAACGTGCCGCAGGACGACGCCGGCCACATCACCGAAGACACGCGCATCCGCGCCAGCGTGCCCTGCATCCAGATGGCGATGAAGGCCGGCGGCGCGGTGATGGTCACCAGCCACCTCGGCCGCCCGACCGAAGGCGCGTTCAAGCCCGAAGACAGCCTGGCGCCGGTCGCCAAGCGGCTGGGCGAGTTGCTGGGCTTCGAGGTGCCGCTGATCGCCAACTGGGTCGACGGCGTGAGCGTGGCGCCCGGCCATGTCGTGCTGCTGGAGAACTGCCGCGTCAACAAGGGCGAGAAGAAGAACGACGAGACGCTGGCGCGCAAGATGGCCGCGCTGTGCGACATCTTCGTGCACGACGCCTTCGGCACCGCGCACCGCGCCGAGGCCAGCACCTACGGCATCGCGCAGTACGCGCCCATCGCCTGCGCCGGCCCGCTGCTGGCGGCCGAAATCGACGCCGTCACTGCCGCGCTGGCCCACCCGAAGCGGCCGCTGGTGGCCATCGTGGCGGGCAGCAAGGTCAGCACCAAGCTGACGATCCTGAAGGCCTTGTCGGCCAAGGTCGACGGCCTGATCGTCGGCGGCGGCATCGCCAACACCTTCATGCTGGCCGCCGGCCTGAAGATCGGCAAGAGCCTGGCCGAGCCCGACCTCGTTGACCAGGCCAAGGCGGTGATCGAGGCCATGAAGGCGCGCGGCGCCGCGGTGCCCATCCCCACCGACGTGGTGGTGGCCAAACGTTTTGCCGCCGACGCCGAGGCCACCGTGAAGGCGGCCACCGACGTGGCCGACGACGACCTCATCCTCGACATCGGCCCGCAGACGGCCGCCTTGCTGGCGGGTCAGCTGATGGCTGCCGGCACCATCGTCTGGAACGGCCCGGTGGGCGTGTTCGAGTTCGAGGCTTTCGCCCACGGCACCGAGACGCTGGCGCGCGCCATCGCCGCCAGCCCGGCCTTCAGCATCGCCGGCGGCGGCGACACGCTGGCGGCGATCGCCAAGTACGGCATCGAAAAGGACATCGGCTACATCAGCACCGGCGGCGGCGCCTTCCTCGAGGTGCTGGAAGGCAAGACGCTGCCGGCGTTCGAGATCCTGGCCCGGCGCGCGGGGGACTGAAACACCTGGGCAGGGCCTGATCGGCCGACTGGTCGTGAATGGGCCGTGCCATGCACGGCCTTTCAGCGCTAATCTCCCGGGCAGAACAACCCTGCCCAGGAGACAAGCCGTGGCCAAGAAACTGTCCGATGCCGAGAGCCTGCTGCGCGACGCCGCGCTGGAATACCACCGCGCCCCCACGCGCGGCAAGATTTCCGTCACGCCGACCAAGCCGCTGTCCAACCAGCGCGACCTGAGCCTGGCCTATTCACCCGGCGTGGCCTATGCCTGCCTGGCGATCGAGGAAGACCCCTCGCTGGCGCACGAATACACCAGCCGCGGCAACCTCGTCGGCGTGGTCACCAACGGCACCGCCGTGCTGGGGCTGGGCGACATCGGGCCGCTGGCCGGCAAGCCGGTGATGGAAGGCAAGGGTTGCCTGTTCAAGAAGTTCGCCGGCATCGACGTCTTCGACATCGAACTGGCCGAACGCGACCCCGACAAGCTCATCGACATCATCGCCGCGCTCGAGCCCACGCTGGGCGGCGTGAACCTCGAGGACATCAAGGCGCCCGAGTGCTTCTACATCGAGAAGAAGCTGCGCGAGCGCATGAACATCCCGGTCTTCCACGACGACCAGCACGGCACCGCCATCATCAGTTCGGCGGCGCTGCTCAACGGCCTGGAACTGGTGGGCAAGCAGATCGGCGACGTCAAGCTGGCCGTCAGCGGCGCCGGCGCGGCGGCCATCGCCTGCCTGGACGTGATGGTCGGCCTGGGCGTGAAGCGCGAGAACATCTTCGTCTGCGACAGCAAGGGCGTGATCCATGCCGAGCGTGAAGACACCCTGAACGGCAAGCTCGACGAGAGCAAACACCGCTACTGCCAGAAGACCGACGCCCGCACGCTGGCCGACGTGGTGAACGGCGCCGATGTCTTTCTGGGCTGCAGCGCCGCCGGCGTGTTGAGTGTCGAGATGGTGGTCAGCATGGCGCGCCAGCCCATCATCCTGGCGCTGGCCAACCCCGAGCCCGAGATCCGCCCCGAACTGGCCAAGGCGGCGCGGCCCGACTGCATCATCGCCACCGGGCGCAGCGACTATCCGAACCAGGTCAACAACGTCCTGTGTTTCCCCTACATCTTCCGCGGCGCGCTGGACTGTGGCGCCACCAAGATCACCGAAGCCATGAAGCTGGCCTGCGTGCGCGAGATCGCCGCGCTGGCCAAGGCCGAGACCAGCGACGAGGTGGCCGCCGCCTACCAGGGCAAGGAACTGAGCTTCGGGCCCGACTACATCATCCCCACGCCTTTCGACGTGCGGCTGATCCTGCGCATCGCGCCGGCGGTGGCCAAGGCGGCCGCCGAGTCGGGCGTGGCCACGCGCCCCATCGCCGACCTCGAGGCCTACCGCCAGAGCCTGGGCCGCTTCGTCTACCAGACGGGCATGTTCATGCGCCCGGTGTTCGCCGAGGCCAAGGCCTTCCACCAGCGTGCCGCCGCGCGCGTGGTCTACGCCGAGGGTGAAGACGAGCGGGTGCTGCGCGCCGTGCAGGTGGTGCTGGACGAAGCCCTGGCCCGGCCCATCCTGGTCGGCCGGCCCGAGGTGGTGAAGATGCGCATCGAACGTGCCGGCCTGCGCCTGCAGGTGGGGCGCGACTTCGACATCTGCGACCCCGAGAACGACCCGCGCTTCCGCGAATACTGGGAAACCTACCGCGGCCTGATGGGCCGCGACGGCGTCACGCCCGAGGTCGCCAAGGCGGCGGTGCGGCGCAGCAACACGCTGATCGCGTCGATCATGCTGCGCCGCGGCGAGGCCGACGCCATGCTCTGCGGCCTGGTGGGCCGCTACGACAGCCACCTCGACCACGTGCGCAACGTCATCGGCCGCAAGCACGGTGCGCGCACGATGGCGGCGATGAACGCGCTGATGCTCGACCAGCACACGCTGTTCATCGCCGACACCTTCGTCAACGAGGAACCCACGGCCGAAGAGCTGGCCGACATCGCGCTGATGGCCGCAGCCGAGGTGCGGCGCTTCGGCGTGCCGCCCAAGGTGGCCTTCCTCTCGCACTCGAACTTCGGTTCGTCGACGCGCCCGGCGGCGCTGCGCATGCGCGAGGCCAACCGGCTGTTCCGCGAACGTGCGCCGGCCGGCGTCGAAAGCGACGGCGAGATGCAGGGCGACGCGGCGCTGTCGCAGACCGTGCGCCATGGCTACCTGCCCGAGACGACGCTGGGCGGGTCGGCCAACCTGCTGGTGCTGCCCAACCTGGACGCCGCCAACATCCTGTTCAACGTGCTGAAGATGACCGGCGGCCACGGCGTCACGGTGGGCCCCATCCTGCTGGGCGCGGCCCGGCCGGTGCACATCCTGACGCCCTCGTCGACGGTGCGCCGCATCGTCAACATGACCGCGGTGGCGGTGGCCGACGCGGCCGAAGGGGCGCCGGTGCGCTGACCGCCCGTAGCCGCCGCCGCGTGGCTTGCGGCACGTCAACAGGTGCTGTGGATCTTGGGCAGACGATGCTCCCATTCCATCCTGTTTGCGGAGCATGTCATGGGCACCAACACGAAGACCGTCTACCTGTTCGGCGGCGAGCGCACCGAAGGCGGCGCGGCGATGAAAAACCTGCTCGGCGGCAAGGGCGCCAACCTGGCCGAAATGTGCCGGCTGGGCATCACCGTGCCCTCGGGCTTCACCATCAGCACCGAAGCCTGCACGGTCTTCACCGCGCAGGGCAAGGAAGCCGCGCTGAAGCTCATCGAGGCCGAGGTGCTGCAGGGCGTGGCCTTCGTCGAGCAGCAGATGGGCAAGCGTTTCGGCAACGCCGCCGACCCGCTGCTGCTGTCGGTGCGCTCGGGCGCACGGGCATCCATGCCCGGGATGATGGACACCATCCTCAACCTCGGCCTCAACGACGAGGCGGTGCTCGGTCTGGCCGCCAAGACCGGCAACGAGCGCTTCGCCTGGGACAGCTACCGCCGCTTCGTGCAGATGTACGGCGACGTGGTGATGGGTCTCAAGCCGGTGTCGAAGGAGGACCACGACCCCTTCGAAGTCATCATCGACATGGTCAAGGCGCAGCGCGGCGTGAAGCTCGACACCGATCTGGGTGCCGACGACCTGAAGGAACTGGTGGCGCGCTTCCGCGCGCTGATCCGCGCCCGCATCGGCCGCGACTTTCCCACCGACCCCTGGGAACAGCTGTGGGGCGCCGTGGTGGCCGTGTTCGAGAGCTGGAACAACGACCGCGCCCGTGTCTACCGCGAACTGAACGACATCCCGCAGAGCTGGGGCACGGCCGTCAACGTGCAGGCCATGGTCTTTGGCAACCTGGGGCAGAGCAGCGCCACCGGCGTGGCCTTCACGCGCGACGCCGGCACCGGTGAAGACCTCTTCAACGGCGAGTTCCTCGTCAACGCGCAGGGTGAGGACGTGGTGGCCGGCATCCGCACGCCGCAGCAGGTGTCGCTGGTGGGTTCACGGCGCTGGGCGCAGCTGGCGCTGGTCAGTGAAGACGACAGGCGCCTGAACTACCCGTCGCTGGAAGAGCTGATGCCCGACATCTACCGGCAGCTGCTGCACGCCGAGACGACGCTGGAGAACCACTTCAGGGACATGCAGGACCTGGAATTCACGATCCAGGAAGGGCAGCTGTGGATGCTGCAGACGCGCAACGGCAAGCGCACGGGCGCGGCCATGGTGTGCATCGCCATCGAGATGCTGGCCCAGGGCCTGATCGACGAAAAGACGGCGCTGCAGCGGGTCAGCCCCGACCGCCTGAACGAACTGCTGCACCCCATCTTCGACCCGCAGGCGCTGAAGGCGGCTGCCGCCATCGCACGTGGCCTGCCCGCATCACCGGGCGCGGCCAGCGGGCAGATGGTGTTCTTCGCCGACGAGGCTGAAGAGTGGGCGAAGCAGGGCAAGGCGGTGATCCTGGTGCGCCAGGAGACTTCGCCCGAAGACCTGCGCGGCATGAGCGTGGCCCAGGGCATCCTCACGGCGCGCGGAGGCATGACCTCGCACGCCGCCGTGGTGGCGCGTGGCATGGGCAAGTGCTGCGTCTCGGGCGCCGGCGCGGTGCACGTCGACTACAAGGCGCGCTGCATCACCATCGGTGACAAGCAGTGGCAAGAGGGCGACTGGATCTCGCTCGACGGTTCCACCGGCGAGGTCTACGCCGGCCGCATCGCCACGCGCGACGCCGAACTCAGCGGCGACTTCGGTGCGCTGATGGCGCTGGCGCAGAAGTACCAGCGCCTGGAGGTGCGGGCCAACGCCGACACGCCCGAAGAGGCCGCGGTGGCACGCCGCTTCGGCGCCACCGGCATCGGCCTGGCACGCACCGAGCACATGTTCTTCGAGGGTGAGCGCATCCTGGCCGTGCGCGAGATGATCCTGGCCGACGACGAGGCCGGCCGCCGCAAGGCGCTGGCCAAGCTGCTGCCCATGCAGCGCGGCGACTTCGAGGGCCTGTTCCGCGAGATGGACGGCCTGCCCGTCACCATCCGCCTGCTCGACCCGCCCTTGCACGAGTTCGTGCCGCACGACGAAGCCGGGCAGGCCGCGATGGCGCGCGAGATGAAGGTCTCGCCGGGCAAGATCCGCATGCGTGTGGAGGAACTGCACGAGTTCAACCCCATGCTCGGCCACCGCGGCTGCCGGCTGGGCATCAGCTACCCCGAGATCACCGAGATGCAGGCGCGCGCGATCTTCGAGGCGGCGCTGAACATGCAGGCCCGCGGCGTGGCGGTGAAGGTCGAGATCATGGTGCCGCTGGTGGGCACGGTGCGCGAATTCAACCTGCAGGCGGGTGTCATTCGGGCCGTCGCCGCGCGGGTCTTCGCCGAGCGCGGTGAAACGTTGCAGTACCTGCTGGGCACGATGATCGAGACGCCGCGCTCGGCGCTGGTGGCCGACAGCATCGGCCGCCAGGCCGAGTTCTTCAGCTTCGGCACCAACGACCTGACGCAGATGACGCTGGGCTTTTCGCGCGACGATGCCGGCAGTTTCCTGCCCGACTACCTGAAGCAGGGCATCTACGAGCGCGACCCCTTCCGTTCCATCGACCAGAAGGGGGTGGGCCTGCTGGTCGAGATGGCGGTGGCCAAGGGCCGCGCCGTGCGGCCGGGCATCGAGGTGGGCGTGTGCGGTGAACACGGTGGCGACCCGGCCTCGGTGGCCTTCTTCCACCGCGCCGGGCTCGACTACGTGAGCTGCTCGCCTTTCCGGGTGCCGATCGCGCGGCTGGCGGCGGCGCAGGCGGCGATCGAGGGTTGACCGCAGCGTGGCGGTAACGCCACCGTAACTCGGGCCGGGGCGCGGCGCCTATCATCGCGCGCTGCATTGCACCGGAGCGCCGTCCATGACCCGAGCCACCAAGATCGTCGCCACCCTCGGCCCCGCCTCCAGCGACCCCGAGGTGCTGGAACGCCTGCTGCGCGCCGGTGTCGACGTGGTGCGCCTGAACTTCAGCCACGGCACCGCCGCCGACCACATTGCGCGCGCCACGCTGGTGCGCGACGTGGCGGCCAAGGTCGGCAAGCCGGTGGCGCTGATGGCCGACCTGCAGGGCCCGAAGATCCGTGTCGGCAAGTTCGCCGAGGGCAAGATCATGCTGCAGCCGGGCGCGGCCTTTGTGCTCGACGCGCAGCGCACCGAGCCGGGCAACATCGACATCGTCGGCCTGGACTACAAGGAACTGCCGCGCGACGTGCGCCCCGGCGACACGCTGCTGCTGAACGACGGCCTCATCAAGCTGACCGTGGAGGCCGTGCGCGGCGAACAGGTGCACACGGTGGTGGTGCTGGGTGGCGAGCTCAGCAACAACAAGGGCATCAACAAGGCCGGCGGCGGGCTCACCGCGCCGGCGCTCACCGCCAAGGACATGGAGGACATCAAGACCGCCGTGGCCTTCCAGTGTGAGTACCTGGCCGTGAGCTTCCCGAAAAACGCCACCGACATGGAGATGGCGCGCCAGCTGGCCAACGTGGCCGGTGAAGCGACGCGGCACAAGCCGGCGATGATCGCCAAGATCGAGCGCAGCGAGGCGATCCCGAACCTGGAAGCCATCCTGCGTGCCAGCGACGGCATCATGGTGGCGCGTGGCGACCTGGCGGTGGAGGTCGGCAACGCCGCCGTGCCGGCGCTGCAGAAGCGCATGATCCGCATGGCGCGTGTGATGGACAAGGTGGTCATCACCGCGACGCAGATGATGGAAAGCATGATCCACGCGCCGGTGCCCACGCGCGCCGAGGTCAGCGACGTGGCCAACGCGGTGCTCGACGGCACCGACGCCGTGATGCTGAGCGCCGAGACGGCCGCCGGCAGGTACCCGGTCGAGACGGTCGAGCAGATGGCCGCCATCGCGCTGGAGGCCGAGCGTGCCGAGGAAGTCAACTTCAAGGACGACTTCATGCAGCGCCACTTCGGGCGCATCGACCAGAGCATCGCGATGGGCGCGCTGTTCACCGCGCACCACCTGGGCTGCAAGGCCATCATCGCGCTCACCGAAAGCGGCAGCACCGCGCTGTGGATGAGCCGGCACAGCATCAAGGTGCCGATCTTCGGCCTGACGCACAAGCACAACGCCGAGCGCCGCATGGCGCTGTTCCGCAACGTGCAGCCGATCCTGATGCCCACGCACAACGACCGCGACCAGGCGCTGGCCGAAGCCGAAGAGGTGCTGGTGGCGCGCGGCGTGCTGAAGCCCGGCGACACCTACGCCATCACCTGCGGCGAGCCGATGGGCTACCCGGGCGGCACCAACATGCTCAAGGTCTGCCAGGTGAAGTGAGCGGGGTGAACGTTCCCGGCACTCGGGGTTGACCCGACCCCCGGTTCGGGGGTGCGGCGCCCGCGCGCAAGGCGCGCAGGTCCGCCAAGGCTTGTGTGCATGCGGCCTTCTGGTTAGCGTGGGGTCCACCGGGAAGATGCCGTCAGGCTCAGCACATGGGCCCGCGGCAACGACGACACCGGCTCCATCCACACGCAGGAGTGCGCCTTGAAGCATCTGATTTCCCTGGCTCTGCTGGCCGCCCTCGGGTCCGCGCAGGCGGCCGAGCTCTACAGCAACGGCCCGGCCGTGCAGGGCACACCACCGCTGTCGGTCATCCGCGTGGGCGGCACGCTGCTCGGCGCCGGCGCGCAGGGCGCGGTCCCGAACCTGGTGGCCGACGACTTCACCGTCGCCGGTGCGGGCTGGACCGTCGAAGGCCTGAGCTTCTTCTCCTACCAGACCGGTGCGGCCAGTGTCTTCACCTTCAGCAACGTGGTCTGGAGCGTCGTCTCCGGCGACGTGAGCACCGGTGCGGTGGTCGCATCCGGCACCACGGCGGCGACCAACGGGGGCCTGCAGGGCTACCGCGTCTCGTCCACCACCCTGGCCGACACCAACCGCGCGATCTTCCGCGTCAACCTCGACGTGCCCGACTTCAACCTGGCCGCCGGCAACTACTGGTTGCGCTGGGGCCTGACCGGTTCGCTGGCCTCGGGTCCCTGGCAGCCGCCGACGGCCGATGGTGTGTTCGGCAACGCCCAGCAGAGCCTCAGCAGTGCGGCCTTCGCGGGCGTCGTTGACGCCGGCGACGGCCTGGGTGTCGAGTTCCCCTTCGTGATCCAGGGCAGCGTGGTGCCCGAGCCGGGCACCTGGGCGCTGATGCTGGCCGGCGGTCTGGCCGTGGCGGGCCTGGCCCGCCGCCGCCGCGGCTAGTGGAAGCGCACCGGCCGCCCGGTCACCAGCGCGGCGCGCAGGCGCCGCAAGCCGTCGGGTTTGGGCTTCGCCTCGGCGTGGCGTAGCACCGTCGACTGGGTCATGCAGCGGGCCGCTGGGCCGCACTGCGCACGCCGGCCACCACCGCCTGCACGGCCGGGCTCATCCCGGTGGCTTGCAGTTCGACGCCCGGATGGTCGCCGCTGAAGACACGGAATAGCTCGTCGGCGAAACCATGGCCGACGTCGGTGACGCCGTCGAAGTTGATCTCGGCGTGCTCGAACTGCGCCAGCCGGGCGGCTGCGCGCCTGGCCTCGGCACGCGAGGCCAGCACACCGTCGGCACCGGCCAGCAGGTGCAGCCGCACGCTGGTGCGGGCCAGGCCATGGCCGGCCGCGCCGTGGTGGGCCTGCAGCACCGCGTCCAGCGTGCGTGCCGTGTCGATGGCGATGGCCACGTAGACGCTGGTGCCATGGTGCGCAGCCGGCCGGCCGGTGCGCCAGGCCTGGCGCTCCCAGCTGCGGCACTGGAAGGCCGCGGCGTTGGCGTGGATGTCGAACACGTCGGCCAGCCGCGAGGTGAAGAACAGGCCGTGCCCGCTGTGGCGCGCGGGGTCGCTGGTGAGCTTGCCCTTGCTCAGCTCCAGCATCGCCAGCGCCGGCTCGGGGATGGCAAAGCGCTGCTCGATGCGCCGGAACAGGCCGCAGCCGTCGTCGCTGACCAGCAATTGCAGCTGCAGCGGCGTCTGCCGCATCGACACCGTGACCTGGCCGCCGCCGCTGTGGTCGACGGCGTTGTTGAGCAGCTCGGTGAAGGCGTGGCGGGCCAGACGCTGCACGTTGGCGGGCAGGGCAAAGAGCGGGGCGAAGTCGCGCCGCCACGCCTGGTCTTCCTGCAGCCCGGCCAGGGCGTAACGCTGTACCGCCTGGCGCAGCGGCCCGGGGCCGTAGTGCCGCCGGCGGGGCGTGCCTTCGATCTGCAGCCACTGCATCGCCGCCAGCCGGCGCAGCAGCGCCAGTGCGGCGCGGCGGCCCAGGCCCAGGCGGGCCATGACGTGCGCCGGCAGCCCGTCGCCGTGCTGCAGGGCGGCCGCGGTGATCCATTGCGTGACGGGCGCGAGTTCGGTGCGGGCCATGGCTGGGCTTTCGCTGGGCCGACAGGTGCCGGCGAGGCCGCCAGTTTCTCCGGCGCCCGCCCGCACTTGAGCCGGAAAAGCGCCTGCTTTGGCCCCCAGTTGCCGCCCGGCCGGCCACCGCACAAATCTGCCGCGGCGCCAGGGCGCGGTGCATAAAATGCAGGCAGTTCCGGTCCGGTTGCGGCCACCGTGGCGGGTATTGACCCACGGCAGAAGCCGCAGCGCCGTCGACGCCCACACTCACCCTTTTCCCCCACTCTCGGAGAATTCCATGCCCCTCGTTTCGATGCGCCAGCTGCTCGATCACGCCGCCGAGCACGGTTATGGCATTCCGGCCTTCAACGTCAACAACCTCGAGCAGGTGCAGGCCGTGATGAGCGCCGCCGCCGAAGTGGGTGCGCCGGTCATCCTGCAAGCCAGCGCCGGCGCACGCAAGTACGCGGGTGAGCCCTTCATCAAGCACCTGATCCAGGCCGCCATCGAGAGCTGGCCCAGCATCCCCCTGGTGATGCACCAGGACCACGGCCAGAGCCCCGACGTCTGCCAGGGCGCGATGAACCTGGGCTTCAGCTCGGTGATGATGGACGGCAGCCTGGAAGGCGACGGCAAGACCATCGCCAGCTACGACTACAACGTCGACGTCACGCGCAAGGTGGTCGACATGGCGCACGCGCTAGGGGTGACCGTCGAAGGTGAACTCGGTTGCCTGGGCAGCCTCGAGACCATGAAGGGCGACAAGGAAGACGGCCACGGCACCGAGGCCACGATGACGCGTGAACAGCTGCTGACCGACCCCGAGCAGGCGGCCGACTTCGTCAAGCGCACCCAGCTCGACGCGCTGGCGATTGCCATCGGCACCAGCCACGGTGCCTACAAGTTCAGCCGCAAGCCCACGGGCGAGACGCTGGCCATCAGCCGCATCATGGAGATCAACGCGCGCATCCCGAACACCCACCTGGTGATGCACGGCAGCTCCAGCGTGCCGCAGGACCTGCTGGCCACCATCAACCAGTACGGCGGCAAGATGAAGGAAACCTACGGCGTGCCGGTCGAGGAGATCCAGAAGGCCATCAAGTTCGGCGTGCGCAAGATCAACATCGACACCGACATCCGCCTGGCGATGACGGCCGCGGTGCGCAAGTACCTGTTCGAGAACCCCGACAAGTTCGACGCCCGCGACTGGCTCAAGCCGGCGCGCGAAGCGGCCAAGCAGATCTGCCGCCAGCGTTATATCGAGTTCGGCTGCGAAGGGCAGGCGGCGAAGATCAAGCCGCTGCCGCTGGCCGACGTGGCGCGCCGTTATGCCAGCGGCGAGCTGGCGCAGCTGGTGCAGTAAGGCCGCCCGCCGCCACGAGAAAGCCGCCCCGTGGGGCGGCTTTTTGTTGCCGGCGCGATGCGGCCGATCAGGCGGCCAGCAAGGCCTGCACGGCGCCGTCGAGCTGATGGTTCTGCGGCCCGCGGCGCGCGATCTTCAGCGCGCCCAGGCGGTTGCCCAGCTCGGCGCAGCGCTGCAGCGGCCAGCCGCGCTCCAGGCCGTAGAGCAGCGCGGCGCGAAAGGCGTCGCCGCAGCCCGTGGGGTCGACCACGCACTCGGCCTGCACGCCCGGCACCTTGGTGCACTCGCCGTCAATCCAGAGCTCGCAGCCGTGTTCGGCCAGCGTCACCACCACGCCCTGCACGTTGGGCCGGCGCGAGATGGCCTGCGGTGTTTCGCCGGTGCGCTCTTCGAGCATGCGCGCCTCGTAGTCGTTCACCGCCACCCAGCGCGCCAGGGCGAGGATCTCGCGGTGTTCGTCGCCGTTGAACTGCGGCAGCTGCTGGCCGGGGTCGAAGATGAAGGGGATCTGCTGCTGCGCCATCTGCTGCGCGTGCTGCCACATCGCGTCGCGGCCGTCGGGCGCGATGATGCCGATGGCCAGGTCGCTGCGCACGCCCTTTGCGGGCACCGCCACCTGGTGCGCGTGGGCCATGGCGCCGGGGTGGAAGGCGGCGATCTGGTTGTTGTCGCGGTCGGTGGTGATGTGGCACTGCGCGGTGTGCAGTTCAGCGTCGCGCAGGATCAGCGAGACATCCGAACCCCAGCCCTGCACACGCGCCAGGTACTCGCCGCCGTCGACGCCCAAGGCGCCCAGGATCACCGGCTGCCCGCCCAGCGCCTGCAGGTTGTAGGCGATGTTGCCAGCGCAGCCACCGAACTCGCGGCGCAGCGTCGGCACCAGGAAGCTGACGTTCAGGATGTGCACCTGGTCCGGCATGATCTGGTCGGCGAAGCGCCCCGGGAAGGTTGTGATGGTGTCGAAGGCAAGGGAACCGCAGATCAGGGCGGGCATGGAAGCTCCAGGGCAGGTTGGAAGGCGGCGCTGAAGCGCCGTCAGGGGCAGGTCAGGGGTAGAACAGTTCGATCGTGTAGCCGGCGACGGGCGCCGTGGCGGCCTGGAGTGTGGCGTTCAGCGCCAGTTCGCGCCCGGCGGCCAGCGTGGTCTGGTTCACGCCCAGTTCCGACAGCGGCAGCACGCGGCGCGCCACCAGCTTGCCCTGGCTGTCGGTGAGCGAAAGTTCCAGCGCGGGCAGCGCCAGCTCGAGCGCAGCGCGGTTGCGCAGCGCCACGCTGAGCTTGTAGACGTCCGACTTCTCGACCCGCACCAGGCCGCTGCTCTCGACCACCAGGCCGTCGATGACATGGGCCGGGCCGATGCCGCATCCCAGCCAGGCGCAGGCCTGCTCCAGCGCGGGGCGGGCGCCGGCGAAGCGGGCGGCTGCGAGGTCGCGGTACTCGATCGCCACCTGCGCCGTCAGGCCCAGCGCACCCAGCACGCCAGCGGCCAGCAGCGCCGCGCGCACACGCGGCTGGCGCCAGCG
>CAMTUD010000131.1:0-31082 GCA_947084805.1 uncultured beta proteobacterium
GACATGCTCGGGGCGCCCGGCAAACTTGGCGCGCAGCACCGGGTCTTGCGTGGCCACTCCCACCGGGCAGGTGTTGAGGTGGCACTTGCGCATCATGATGCAGCCCTCGGCCACCAGCGGCGCGGTGGCAAATCCGAACTCGTCGGCCCCCAGCAATGCGGCAACGACGACATCGCGGCCGGTCTTCATCTGGCCGTCGGCCTGCACGCGAATGCGCCCGCGCAGGCGGTTGAGGACCAGCGTCTGCTGCGTTTCGGCCAGGCCCAGCTCCCAGGGTGTGCCGCAGTGCTTGATGCTGCTCCACGGCGACGCGCCGGTGCCGCCGTCGTGGCCGGCGATGACGACGTGGTCGGCCTTGCACTTGGCCACGCCCGCGGCGATGGTGCCCACGCCCACTTCACTCACCAGCTTGACGCTGATGCTGGCGCGCGGGTTGGCGTTCTTCAGGTCGTGGATGAGCTGCGCCAGGTCTTCGATGGAGTAGATGTCGTGGTGCGGCGGTGGGCTGATGAGGCCGACGCCGGGCACGCTGTAGCGCAGGAAGCCGATGTACTCGCTGACCTTGCCGCCAGGCAACTGGCCGCCTTCGCCGGGCTTTGCACCCTGGGCCATCTTGATCTGGATCTGGTCGGCACTCACCAGGTATTCGGTCGTGACGCCGAAGCGGCCCGAGGCCACCTGCTTGATCTTGCTGCGCAGGCTGTCGCCGTCCTGCAGCGTGTAGTCGCTCTCGATGACCTTGCTGCCGATGATGTCCGACACCTTGGTGCCGGCCGTGACCTTGATGCCCTTGAGTTCCTGCCGGTAGCGCGCCGGGTCTTCGCCGCCTTCGCCGGTGTTGCTCTTGCCGCCGATGCGGTTCATCGCGATGGCCAGCGTGCTGTGCGCCTCGGTGCTGATGCTGCCCAGCGACATCGCACCCGTGGCGAAGCGCTTGACGATCTCGGCCGCGCTCTCCACCTGGTCCAGCGGGATGGCCTTGCTCGGATCGACCTTGAACTCGAACAGCCCACGCAGCGTCATGTGGCGCTTGCTCTGGTCGTTGATGAGCTGCGCGTATTCCTTGTAGGTGTCGAACTTGTTGGCGCGCGTGCTGTGCTGCAGCTTGGCGATGGCGTCGGGCGTCCACATGTGCTCTTCGCCGCGTGCGCGCCAGGCGTATTCGCCGCCGGCGTCGAGCATGCGGGCCAGCACGGGGTCGTTGCCGAAGGCCGCGCGATGCATGCGCAGTGCTTCCTCGGCGACCTCGAACACACCGATGCCGCCGACTTGCGTGGCGGTGCCGCGGAAGTACTTCTCGACGAAGCTCTTTTCCAGCCCGATGGCCTCGAAGAGCTGCGCGCCGCAATACGACATGTAGGTGCTGACACCCATCTTCGACATGATCTTGGACAGACCCTTGCCGATGGCCTTGATGTAGTTGTAGATGGCCTTGTCGGCGTCGATCTTGTCGTCGGTGCTGCCGGGCAACGCGCCCTGCAGTTCAATCAGCGTCTCGAGCGCCAGGTAGGGGTGCACGGCCTCGGCGCCGTAGCCGGCGAGCACGGCGTAGTGGTGCACTTCACGCGCACTGCCCGTTTCCACCACCAGGCCGGCGGTGGTGCGGCGGCCTTCGCGCACCAGGTGGTGGTGCACTGCGCTCAGTGCCAGCAGCGCCGGGATGGCTATCTTGTCGCGGCCCATGCGGCGGTCGGTGATGATGAGGATGTTGTGGCCGCCCTTGAGCGCGTCCACGGCCTCGGCGCACAGGCTGGCCAGCTTGGCCTCGATGCCTTCGCGGCCCCAGTCGACGGGGTAGGTGATGTCGAGCTCGTAGCTCTTGAACTTGTCGCCGGTGTGCTGCGCGATGCTGCGCAGCCGCGCCATGTCGGCGAAGTCGAGCACGGGCTGCGTCACCTCCAGCCGCATCGGCGGGTTCACCGCGTTGATGTCGAGCAGGTTGGGCTTGGGGCCGATGAAGCAGTTCAGGCTCATCACGATCGCTTCCCGGATGGGGTCGATCGGCGGGTTGGTCACCTGCGCGAAGAGCTGCTTGAAGTAGTTGTAGAGCGGCTTGTTCTTGTCCGACAGCACCGCCAGCGGGCTGTCGTTGCCCATGCTGCCGATGGCCTCTTCGCCATTGGCCGCCATCGGGGCCATCAGGAACTTCAGGTCTTCCTGGGTGTAGCCGAAGGCCTGCTGGCGGTCGAGCAGGCTCTCGGTGGCCGGCGCCGGCTCGGTGCCGCCGGCGATGCTGTCCAGACGCACGCGCACGTTTTCGATCCACTGCCGGTAGGGGCGGGCGTTGGCGAACTGGTTCTTCAGTTCCTCGTCGTCGACGATGCGGCCCTGTTCCAGGTCGATGAGGAACATCTTGCCCGGCTGCAGGCGCCACTTCTTCAGGATGCGGTTCTGCGGCACGGGCAGTACGCCGGACTCCGAGGCCATGACGACCAGGTCGTCGTCGGTGACGATGTAGCGCGCTGGGCGCAGGCCGTTGCGGTCGAGCGTGGCGCCGATCTGCTTGCCGTCGGTGAAGACCATCGCGGCCGGGCCGTCCCAGGGTTCCAGCATGGCCGCGTGGTACTCGTAGAAGGCGCGGCGGCGCTCGTCCATCAGTTCGTGGTTCTCCCAGGCTTCCGGGATCATCATCATCGCCGCGTGCGCCAGCGGGTAGCCGCTCATCGTCAGCAGCTCAAGCGCGTTGTCGAAGGTGGCGGTGTCGCTCTGGCCTTCGAAGCTGATCGGGTAAAGCTTGTGCAGGTCTTCACCCAGCACCGGGCTCTTCATCACGCCTTCGCGTGCGCGCATCCAGTTGAAGTTGCCCTTGACGGTGTTGATCTCGCCGTTGTGCGCCACCATGCGGTAGGGGTGGGCCAGCGGCCACTCGGGGAAGGTGTTGGTGCTGAAGCGCTGGTGCACCAGTGCCAGCGCTGACACCGCGCGCGGGTCGGCCAGGTCCTTGAAGTACACACCCACCTGGTCGGCCAGCAGCAGGCCCTTGTAGATGACAGTGCGGCAGCTCATGCTGGGCACGTAGTACTCGCGGCTGTGCGTGAGCTTCAGCGCCTGGATGGCGGCGCTCGCAGTCTTTCGGATGACGTAGAGCTTGCGCTCCAGTGCGTCGGGCACGATGACGTCGGTGCCGCGGCCGATGAAGATCTGGCGAATGACGGGTTCCTTGGCACGCACGGCCGGGCTCATCGGCATCTCGCGGTCGACCGGCACGTCGCGCCAGCCCAGCAGCACCTGGCCTTCGGCCTTCACGGCGCGTTCCAGTTCCTGTTCGCAGGCCAGGCGCGAGGCCTGTTCCTTGGGCAGGAAGATCATGCCCACGCCGTACTCGCCGGGAGGCGGCAGCGTCACACCCTGCGCGGCCATCTCGGCGCGGTAGAAATCGTCGGGGATCTGGATCAGGATGCCCGCGCCGTCGCCCATCAGCTTGTCGGCGCCGACGGCGCCGCGGTGGTCGAGGTTCTCGAGGATCTTCAGGCCCTGCTGCAGGATGCCGTGCGCCTTCACGCCCTTGATGTGGGCGACGAAGCCGACCCCGCAGGCGTCGTGCTCACCCGCCGGGTTGTACAGCCCGTGCTCGGCAAGGGCGTTGATCTCTTCGTCAGAGGCGGGCTGGGGTGCGTGCGTCGACATGGCGCGCTCCTATCGGGAAAGGGCGGAAAGGGACGGCGAGGTTACTGCACTGCAGCAACTGCGGCAACACTGGAAAAATGGGGTCAGACACTAATGACGGAAGTGTCAAGCTATAGGTCAATTTAATAGGGACATATCAATGCGGTGCAACTGAACTCCACGGCACCCGGCTCATGCAGGCGTCATGCCAGGCGCAGCGTGTCAGGACGGCTTGCGCGGCCGGCCACGCGCGCGCGGTGCGGACGGCCGCGCCGTGGCCCGTTCGGCGGCGGCCAGGAAGTCGGCACTGCCCCAGGCCCAGCCGCCCAGCGCCGCGCGGCGCAGGCCTGCGGCTTGCGCCGGCGGGACACTCTGGGCCAGCAGCCCGCGGTAGGCCGCCTCGCGTTCGAAGGGCGTGTTGCCCAGGGCCCAGACCTCGGGGGGGTCGACGAGCCAGGTTTCGCGCGGCGCCCCGGTGCGCGAGCCTGCGCTGGTGGCGCCGGCCTCGACCGACGCGCCATCCACCAGCCGCAGCGCGGCCAGCGCGGCCGAGCCAGCCTCGACCGCAGCAGAGTGGAAGCGGCCCGCCCACAGGCTGCCACGGTGCGCGTGGCGGCGGTTGTAGGCGCTCACATAGCGGCGCCCCACGGCCTGCATCAGTCGGCCCAGCGCGGCGCTTTCGGTGGGCGTGACGAGCAGTAGGGCTTCGTCGTGCAGCAGTGCGTAGGCATGCACGCGCACGGCTTCGGCGGCCGCGGCCTCACGCAGCGCCGCCACGAAGGCCTGCCGGTCGACGGCGTCGGTGAAGACGCCGGGCCCGGCCAGCGCGCCGTGTCCGCGCAACAGCAGGAAGTGCAGCTGGCCCGGCCATTCCAGCCGTGGCAGGCGGGCCATGCCAGCGGCTCAGTCGAACAGCCGCCGCCCGGTGAGGCGGTGGTGCTCGCGCAGCGCGTAGCGGTCGGTCATGCCGGCGATGTAGTCGGCTACGGCGCGTGGGATGTCGGGCGTTTCGGCGAAGTCGCTCGGCATCTCGGCCGGCCGCGCGGTGTAGGCGTCGAAGAGTTCGGCCACCACCGTCTTGGCCAGGGCCGTCGACTGCACCACTTGCGGATGCCGGTAGAGCTCGGCGAAGAGGAAGTGCTTGAGTTCGGCGTTCTGCGCGCGCAGGCCGGCGCTGAGTGTCACCAGCGCGGGCGCAGCGCGCACGGCGTCGGCGTCTGCCGGCGCGGCTTCGGCCAGCACCTGCGCGGTGCTGGCCACCAGGTCGCCCATCTGGGCCGACAGCAGCCGGCGCAAAGTCTCGAAGAGCAGCCGGCGCCCGGGCTGCGCGGCCAGCGCCGGGTATTCCGCCAGCACGCTGTCGCGCCAGTGCGCAAACAGCGGCACCTCGCCGATCTGCGCCAGCGTGATGAGGCCCGAGCGCAGCCCGTCGTCGATGTCGTGTGCGTTGTAGGCGATCTCGTCGGCCAGGTTGACCAGCTGTGCCTCCAGGCTGGGGCGTGTGCCGTCGAGGAAACGCCGCCCGGGGCCTTCGGGCTCGGCCTTCACCAGATGTTCGGCGTTATGGCGCGAGCAGTGCTTGAGGATGCCTTCGCGCGTCTCGAAGCACAGGTTCAGGCCGTCGAAGGCCGGGTAACGCACCTCCAGCCGGTCGACGACACGCAGGCTCTGCAGGTTGTGCTCGAAGCCGCCGTGTTCACGCATGCAGTCGTGCAGCGCGTCCTGGCCGGCGTGGCCGAAGGGGGTGTGGCCGAGGTCGTGGGCCAGCGCGACGGCCTCCACCAGGTCTTCGTTCAGCCGCAGCGCACGCGCTGCCGAGCGTCCCAGTTGCGCCACTTCCAGCGAATGCGTCAGTCGCGTGCGGAAGAGGTCACCCTCGTGGTTCAGGAAAACCTGCGTCTTGTAGACCAGGCGCCGGAAGGCCGTGCTGTGCACGATGCGGTCGCGGTCGCGCTGGTGTTCGTTGCGTGGCGGCGAAAGCGCCTCTGCGGTGCGCCGGCCACGTGTGCGCCGCGGGTCGCTGGCCCAGGGTGCCAGGCGGTCGAGGTTCACGCGGCGGCGCCTGAGCCCGGGGGCACCGGCGCGCTGTGGCGGTGGATGACACGCAGCACGGTTTCATCCGGCGCACTGCGCAGCGCGGCACGGCCGGGTGTTTCGATGACGATGAAGCGGATGGCGCCGGCCTCGGCCTTCTTGTCGACGCGCATCAGCTCGAGCCAGCGTTCGGCGGGCATGGCCGGGGCCCGCACCGGCAGCCCGGTGCGCTGCACCAACCGGGTCAGCCGGTCGACGAAGTTCGGCGCCACCAGCCCGAGTTCGGCCGACAGGGCCGCCGCCAACACCATGCCGCAGCCCACGGCCTCGCCGTGCAGCCAGGCGCCATAACCCTGGCCGGCTTCGATGGCGTGGCCGAAGGTGTGGCCGAAGTTCAGGATGGCGCGCAGGCCGCTTTCGCGTTCGTCTTCGCCGACCACTGCGGCCTTGATCTCGCACGAACGCCGCACGGCATGCGCCAGCGCGGCGCGGTCGCGCGCCAGCAGTGCGTCGAGGTTCGCTTCGATCCAGTCGAAGAAGGCCATGTCGGCGATTGGCCCGTACTTGATCACCTCGGCCAGCCCGGCGGACAGTTCGCGCGCGGGCAGCGTGGCCAGGGTGTCGAGATCGCAGACCACACGCGCCGGCTGGTAGAAGGCGCCGATCATGTTCTTGCCCAGCGGGTGGTTGATGGCGGTCTTGCCGCCCACCGACGAGTCCACCTGCGCGAGCAGCGTGGTCGGCACCTGCACGAAGGGCACGCCGCGCATGTAGGTGGCGGCCGCGAAGCCGGCCATGTCGCCCACCACGCCGCCGCCCAGCGCGTAGAGCACGGTCTTGCGGTCGCAGCCGTGGGCCAGCAGGTGGTCGAAGACGAGGTTCAGCGAGGCCCAGGTCTTGTAGGCCTCGCCGTCGGGCAGCAGCACGCGGCTGACCTGGCGGTGCTGGGGCGCGATGGCCGCGGCCAACGCGTCGCCGTACAGAGCGTCCACCGTCGGGTTGCTGACGATGACGGCCTGCGTGGAAGCCGGCAGGCCCTGCCAGGTGGCGGGGTTCGTGAACAGGCCGCCGGCGATGAGGATGTCGTAGCGCGTGTCGGGGGTGGTCACCACCACGGCGCTTGCGGAGGCAGCGTTCATGCCGCGAAGTTTAAGCCGCCACTCTGGCGTGCCCGCGCTGCGGGCGAAGCCGCCGTTCAGGTCGGGCCGTGGTCGATGGTGGACGGCACCTTCGACGGGTCGACGAGCCCGGCCAGTTCCAGCTGCATCAGCACCATGGCGGTGAGCGACGGCACCGACGGCCGTGCACCCTCGACGATGAAGTGCGCGGTGCGCCGGTACAGCGGGTCACGCTCACGGTAGAGCTCGCGCAGGCGGGCCTGCGGATCGGCCACCTGCAGCAGCGGCCGGTGGGTGTCGTGGCGCAGGCGGCGGAACAGTTCCTCGGGTGAACTGCGCAGGTAGACAACGTGCGTGCGCGAATGCAGCGCGTCGCGGTTCGAGGGCCGCAGCACGGCGCCGCCGCCGGTGGCCAGCAGCTGGCCGGTCTGCTGCGTCAGCTCGTCGATGACGTCCTGCTCGACCTGCCGGAAAGCGTCTTCGCCGTGGGCCGCGAAGTACTCGCGTATCGGCATGCCGATACGGTGTTCGATCTCGGTGTCGCTGTCGATGAACTTCAAGCCGAGCTGGCGCGCCAGGTGGCGCCCGACAGTGGACTTGCCACAGCCGGGCATGCCGACGAGCGACAGACTCAGGGCGAGCACGCCGTCGCGGTCGGCTCTGGGTTGCGGTAGATCTTCTGCGAGATCACGGTGAGCAGACCCCGTGGCGAGCGCACCGTCAGCGTGATCGTTCCGGAGGTGGTGGTGTCGTCGAAGGCGTAGCTGATCGAAGATGCCGAGGGCGTGAGCGTGCTGGGCACGGTCGGCGCCTGCACCGCGGCCGTTAGGCCGGTGGTGGCCGAGGCCGTGATCGTGGTGCCCGCCGCGGCCGGGTTCAAGGCGATGGGGTTGGCGTCGGCGACCAGGAAGGCCAGCGATCCGACCTTGCCCATGCTCGTAAGCACCACGTTGGCACCGTCGCCGAGCAGGTGGAATGGCACCGAGCTGGGCGTATCGTTGGTGGCGTAGGGGGTGGTGCCGATCTGGTCGATCAGGCTCACGCTTGCACAGGTGCCGCCAATGGCGCCTTGTGCCCGTGGATCGCGCGTACCGCGCCAGCCCAGCCGCGCTTCGGAGGTCGAGAACACGGTCTGGATGGCCTTGCGCACATAGGCGCGACCCCAGCCCGCAACGCAGGTGTTCAATGCGACGCCGGTGCTCGACAGCACGCGCGTCGGCGCTTCGATGCCGAGTCGCAGCAGCGGCGACGTGGCCACCCTGCACGGGTCAGTGCCACTGATCGACAGCGAGATGAACTGGTCTTCGGCACCGTTGAAGCTGCCGTTGAACAGACGGTCGAGGAAGATGTCGCCCAGGTCCTGGTAGTCCTCGCCCGTGGTGTAGATGTTGTCGCCGTTCGTGTCGAGGAAGGACTCTTCGCCGAGCGCATAGGCCAGCACGCTGACGCGGCCGTCGGTGGGGCGCGGCGATGAACTCTGGAAATTGGCTGTGGCACTGGCCAGGCCGTTGGCGAGCGTCGTGAAGCGGATGGCCTGTACCTGGCCGCCTTCGGCGACGAAGTTGATGGCGGTACCTTCGGGCACCGGGTTGCCCAGGCGGTCCGAGGCAATGACCATGTAGGTGTTCGTGGCGCCGTCGACGTTGAAACCCTCGATGTTGAACGTGCCCTGCGACAGCGAGAAGTTCTGCTGCGAAGGCAGGCCGACGGCCACCGCCAGGCTGCTGGAGACGGTCGAGATGTTGGCCGAGGTCAGCGTGGCGCGCACGCGCACCGGGGTCGGCACGGTACCAGCGTTGATGCGCACCAGCACGTTGCCATTGGAGTCGGTGCGCTTGGTCACCGGCACGTTGCCGTCGTCCAGCAGCAGGCCGCCAGCCAGTGTCGTGGCCTCGAGCGCGACGTTCTGGTTCGGCACGCCCAGGCCGTTGGCGTCGCGCACCTGGAAGGTGATGATCGAGTTCTCGGTGAAGCCCGAGCCCTTGAGGTAGATCTCGGTCGGCGTGGCCGATACGAAGGCGATGCTGGACGCCGTGGGCGCGGTGAGCGCCACTGAGCGTGTCGCTGTGGCAGCGGTGCCGGTCACCGAGGCTTGCAGCCCGTCGGTCGTCGAGAAGGCGCCGCATCCGGCATCACGGTAGGTAAAGGTGGCGGTGCCGGTGCTGGTCGTCACGTTGTCGGGCGTCAGCGTGGCGCGACCCTGCGCCACGCACGAAGACGAGATGGTGACGTTGACCGGCGTCGCGGGGCTGGTGCCGGCAAGCGACACGGTCAACAGCGTCTGCGCGTAGGCGCCCAGGCTGGCGTTGCCGACGTCGGCCGTGAACGAAGAGATGGTGACGTTGGTGGCCGTGAGTTGGAAACCCAGTGAGCCCGTGACCACCGTGCCGCCGATGGTGGCCGATGCGATGACGCTGTCTGCGCCGACAGCCGTGGAACTGGTCGGAGAAAGGGTGACCGTTGCGACACCGCTGTCGTTGGTCAGCGCCGACACGGCACTGAACGAACCCAGCCCGGCGGCCGTGCCGAAGCTGACCACCTGGTTCACCAGGTTGGAACCGTTACTGGCCGTCACCTTGGCCGACACCGTGGCCGGCTGTGCTGCCGTCACGGTCTGGCTCGACAGCGTCACCGCCACGGTGTAGGTCAGCGCGGTGCCGCCGGTGCCGCCACCTGTGCCACCACCGCCGGTGCCGCCGCCGCTTCCGGTTCCGAAGCTGGACGTGCCGGCGTTACCGCCGCCGCCACCGCAGGCCACGAGCACCAGCGAACACAGACTCACCCAGAGGATGCGCAGAACACGGTTCATGGAAGTCTCGCCAATTCGGGGTCGCGACTCGAAGGTTCTCATCGTGCCGCCGACCGGTCAGTCACGATCTTGGGCGTGATGAACACCAGCAGTTCGGTCTTGCGGGTGCTCTTCACGCGGTTCTGGAACAGGTAGCCGAGGTAGGGGATGTCACCCAGCAGCGGCACCTTGTTCACCTCGGTCAGTTCGTCCTGGGTGAAGATGCCGCCGATGACCACCGTGCCGCCGTTTTCCACCAGCACCTGCGTCTTCACCTGCTTGGTGTTGATGGCCGGGCCGGCGGCGGTGAGGGCACCGCGGCTGTCCTTGTTCACTTCGAGGTCGAGGATGACGTTGCCTTCGGGCGTGATCTGCGGCGTGACTTCCAGGCGCAGGCTGGCCTTCTTGAACTGCACCGAGGTGGCGCCGCTGGACGTGGCCTGCTGGTAAGGGATTTCTTCGCCCTGTTCGATGCGCGCCTTCGTCTGGTCTGCGGTGATGACACGCGGGCTGGACACGATGTTGCCCTTGCCCTCGGCTTCCAGCGCCGACAATTCCAGGTTCAGGAAACGGTTGGCCGTGGCGCCGAACAGCGACAACGCAAAGGTGGCCGCGTTGGTGCCACCGAAGGCCGTGGCGTTGGCCGGGAAGTTGATGAACTGGTTGTCGGCGTAGGTCGACGTGCCACCCTGGCCCGTCGTCGTGCCGATGGCGGCGTAGTTGCCACCGACCGCGATGCGGTTGTCACCGCCGATGCCGTAGCCCGGCGTGCCGCCGCGCACGCCGCGCAGGTCTGAACCACCCAGCTTGACACCCAGCGCACGGCCGAAGGTGTCTTCCGCTTCGACGATGCGGGCCTCGATCAGCACCTGACGCACCGGGATGTCGATCTTGGCGATGAGGGCCTGGATCTCTTCCAGCTTGGTGGGGATGTCGTTGACGAAGAGCTGGTTGGTGCGCGCCTCGAAGATGACGCTGCCGCGCGGCGACATGATGCGCGTGGCTTGGTTGCCTGAACTGCCGCCGGCCGTGCTCTGGCCGGTCAGGCCCTTGGCCACTTCCTCGGCCTTGGTGTAGTTCAGCTGGAAGGACTGCGTGCGCAGCGGCTCCAGTTCGGCCACCTTCTTCTTGGCCTCGAGGTCGACCTGCTCCTTGGCCGCCAGTTCGTCCTTGGGCGCAATCCACAGCACGTTGCCGTTCTTGCGCACGCCCAGACCCTTGCTCTGCAGGATGATGTCCAGCGCCTGGTCCCAGGGGACGTCTTTCAGGCGCAGCGTGACGGTGCCGGTGACGGTGTCGCTGGTCACGACGTTGAAGTTGGTGAAATCGGCGATGACCTGCAGCAACGCGCGCACTTCGATGTTCTGGAAGTTCAGGCTCAGCTTCTCGCCCTGGAAGCCGGGGCCCTGGGTCAGCTTGTTCGGGTCGACCTTCACCGGGCGCACTTCCAGCACGAACTGGTTGTCGCTCTGGTAGGCGCTGTGTTCCCACGCGCCCGTGGGCTCGACGACCATGCGCACCTTGTCACCGGTCTGGAAGGTGGAGATGGTCTTGACCGGCGTGCCGAAGTCGGTGACGTCCAGGCGCCGGCGCAGGTTGTCGGGCAGGCTGGAGCGCAGGAACTCGACCACCAGGGTCTGGCCCTGCTGGCGGATGTCCACGCCCACCTGCGTGCTCGGCAGGTTGACGATGACTCGGCCCGAGCCGTCCTGGCCGCGGCGGAAGTCGACGTCGCGCAGGGCCTGCGGGGTGGTGTTCTGCGGCGGTGCGAACTGCACCGCCTGTTCGGCACCGGCTGCGGCGGGGGCCGCGGCCGTGGCGACCGCGGGCCCGGCGGTGTCCAGGATCAGCAGCAGCACCTTGCCCTGCACCTGCGCCCGGTAACCCGAGGCCTGCTTCAGGTTCAGCACCAGCCGTGAACGGTCGCCGGCCTGCGCCACGCTCACCGAGCGCAGGTTGCCCTGGTTGATTTCGACGGTGTTGCGTCCCAGCGCATTGCCGATGCCCGGCAGGTCGATGGCGATGCGCGGTGGCGCCTGCACCGAGAAACCGTTGGGCACCGCCGTCAGCGGCTCGCTCATCTCCACGCGTACGACCTCGGTGCCAGCCTGCTGGGTGCTGGTGATGGACTGGATCGTGTTCTGGGCCCAGGTGGCAAGCGGCACGAGCAGCGCGCCGGCGGCGGACAAGGCAGCAACGGCAGCTCGCCAGTGCGACATGGTGCGTATCTCCTGAAAGGTCTTCATCGCGCCCTCTCCTGCAGTTGCAGCGTGGCGGGGCGCTCGATCATCTCGCCGCCGGAATCCATGACGAGTTCGCGCAGGACGATCTCGGTCTCGGCTATCTTGGTGATCAGGCCGTAGTTCTGGCCGAGGTGGTCACCCACCTTCACCTGGTAAAGCAGGTTGTCCACCCGCAGCAGCGCGAAGGGTTTCCCCTCCCGGTTCACGCTGCCCACCATGCTCATGCTGTCCAACGGGTAGGACTCCAGCGGTTCCTTGCGTCGGTTCAATTCGGCCGCCAGCAGGGAATTCGGCTGCCGTGACTCCTGCTTGAGCGCAACCGACAGCTTTTGTGTGCTGAACGGTTCGACGGCCTGCGCCGCGGTGTAGGGCTGGGGGTCGAAGCGCTTGGGCGCCTGCAACGGCGCCACGTTGGGCTTGGCCTCGCGGCGCTGCTGCTCCATCCAGCCACGCAGCTCGTCGTGGTCGGCGCTGCAGGCCGACAGGCCGGCCAGCAGGGCCAGGCTCAGCAGCCAGCGGCTGTGGCGACGGTGTGGGGCGCGGCTCATTTCGGGGCCCCCGGCGCGCCGGCAGGCACCTTGCGCTGCGCGGCAATCTCGCTCGCGTCGAGGTAGCGGTAGGTGCGCGCCGTGGCTTCCATCGCCAGCATGCCCGAGGCATCGCGCGGCCCGACCGGGCTGAGGACCAGGTTCTGCAGCGTGACGATGCGCGACAGGTTGGCCACGTCGGCGGCGAAGGAGCCGACGTCGTGGTAACGCCCGGTCACCCGGATGGCGATCGGCAGCTCGGCGTAGTAGTCCTTGATCTGCATCTGCCCGGGACGGAAGAGCTCGAACTGCAGCCCGCGGCCCAGGCCCGCCTGGTTGATGTCCGACAGCAGCGCGTCCATCTCGGCCTTGCCCGGCAGCTGTTTCTCGAGCTGCGTCACGTACTCCTGCACTTGCAGCTTCTGCTTGCGGTATTCGCTCAGGTTGACGGCCTGGCCCAGCCGGTCCTTGTAGGTCACCTTGAGCTGCGGCTCTTTCAGGCGCAGCGCCTCGAGTTCGTCGGTGGCGGTCGACAGCACCGCGAACCAGCCCGCGGCCACGACGGCCACGCCCGCGGCCAACCAGGTGGCAATCTTGGGCAGCGGCGGCCATTGGCCGGGCTCGTTGGGGTTGAGGTTGCGGAACTGCGAGGCCGCGTTGTCGACGAAACCGGTGACATCGAAGCTTTGTGTGGATGGCTTGGCCATGGTGCCCTCAGCTCGCTTTCACCGGCGCGGCGGCCGGGGCGGGCGCGGCGCCCGAGGCCGGCACGCCGGGCGCTGCGGCCTGCTGCCGCTTGATCGTCACGCGCATAGAGAAGTCGTACAGACGCCGCTGGTCACGCGCGCCGACCGCGACGTTCGAGGCCTTGATCTCGACGAGATCGGGGCGCTCGAGCCAGGTCGAGTTGTAGAGCGTGTTGCGCAGGAACTCGGAAACCCGCTCGTTGGTCTGCGCCACGCCCGTGATCGCCACCACCTGGTCGTTCTGGCGGATGCTGGTCAGGAAGACACCCTCGGGCGTCTGCTGCACCAGTTCGTTGAGCAGGTAGACCGGCACGTTGCGGTCGTTCTGCAGGTCTTCGACCGCCTTCTTGCGTGCGTTCAGTGCGTCGATCTCGGCGCGCAGCGTGGCGATGTCCTTGATCTGGGTGTCCAGGCGTGCGATCTCGGCCAGCAGGAAGGCATTGCGCGACTCCTGCGCCGAGGCCATCTGGCCGAGCGCCGAGTACCAGCCACCGACGATGACCAGGCCCGCCAACGCGCAGGCCGCCAGGCTGGCGAAGTAGGCGCGTTTGCGTTGGCGCCGCTTTTCCTCGCGGTGCGGCAGCAGGTTGATCAGGATCACTGGAGGAACCTCCGCATCGCCAGGCCGCAGGCCGTCAGGTAGGACGGCGCCTCACGGCGCACGCGGCTTTCACGCACCGCCGAGCCGAGTTGCATCTGATCGAAGGGGTTGACGACGTTCGACGCAAAGCCGGTGAGGTCGGTGACGCGGTCCTTCAGGCCGGGCAGGGTGGCCGTGCCGCCGGCCAGCATCACATAGTGCACCTTGTGGTGCGGCGTGCTGGTGAAGAAGTACTGCAGCGCACGCCCGATCTCCTGCGAGAGGCTGTCGACGAAGGGCGCCAGGATGACACTCTCGTAATCCTCGGGCAGGTCGCCGCTGAGCTTCTTGACCTCGGCTTCCTCGAACGAGAAGCCGTACTGGCGCGAAATGAGCTGCGTGAGCTGCGAACCCCCGAAGGCCTGGTCGCGGTCGTAGAGCATCTCGTCGTCGCGCAGCACCTTCAGGCTGGTGGTGTCGGCGCCGATCTCGAACAGCGCCACCAGGGCATCGCGTCCTTCGTTGGGCAGGGTCGCGACGAGGCGGCTCATCGCCATGCGCGAGGCGTGCGACTCGATGTCGAGGATGGCGGGCTTCAGGCCAGCGGCTTCGGCCAGGCCTTGACGGTCCTGCACGCGGTCGCGGCGCGACGCCGCGATCAGCACCTCGACGTCACCGGCCGAGGTGGGGCTGGGGCCGACGACGCAGAAGTCGAGGCTCACTTCGTCGAGCGAGAAGGGGATGTACTGGTTGGCCTCGGACTCGACCTGGATTTCCATCTCTTCTTCGCGCAGGCCGGCGGGCAGCATGATCTTCTTGGTGATCACGGCCGACTGCGGCATGGCCATCACCACCTGCTTGGTCTTGGTGCCGCTCTTGCTGACCACGCGCTTCACTGCGGCCGCCACCTCGTCGAACTTCTCGATCTGGCCGTCGGTGATCCAGCCTTTCTCGAAAGGCTCGGAGGCAAAACGCTCCAGCACGTATTCACCGGTGGCCGTCTGATCGAGTTCAACCAGCTTGACGCTGGATGAACTGATGTCGAGGCCAATCATGGGCGGATATTTCCGCCCCAGCAATGTGTCGAGAAAACCCAAGTCTCACACTCCCCAGCCATGTGGCCTTCAATCGTCAAGAACCCGAAAAGAGCCCCAGGCTTGTTAAGAAGTTACTTCAATGCTAGCAGTAAAGCCCTTGTATACCAAAGAAAAAGCCGCCCGCGGACTTGCTCGGCCGTTGCCATTCTCTGACGCTGCCGACGGCAGTTGAAACAAGCCGCAAGGTCATGCGGCGAGGCGATCGCACCTGCCCGATGAAGTACCGTGCACCCGGCCACGGCTTGCCTGAGGCCGATGACTCGTGTGCCGGTTTCGAATTGCCGATGGCGGCTTCCTATAATCTTTCGGCCCGGATGACGGGTTCTTTATGACCCCGCCCGCGACCCCCCAAGACCCCCCGACGCCCCCGGATCGACCAAAACGGTCCGCCGGGCCGCTGCATGCCGTGCTGCGTGGCCTGGCCTGGGCGGGCGGCCTCGCGGCGGCGGCACTTTTCGGCCTGCTGCTGGTGGTGGGTGTGGCCCTGGCCGTGGCCTACCCCAACCTGCCCGAGATCGGCAGTCTGGCTGACTACCGCCCCAAGCTTCCCTTGCGCGTTTTTTCTGCCGACGGCGTGCAATTGGCTGAATTTGGCGAGGAAAGACGCAATTTCATGCCGATCGGTGAAATCCCGCAGGTCATGAAGGACGCTGTGTTGGCCGCCGAGGACGCGCGGTTTTATCAGCACGGTGGTGTCGACTACAAGGGCATCGCGCGCGCGGCGCTGGAAAACCTGCGCGACGCGCGCAGCCAGGGCGCCAGCACGATCACGATGCAGGTCGCGCGCAATTTTTACCTTTCGACTGAAAAGACCTTCACGCGCAAGATCTACGAGATCCTGCTGGCGCTGAAGATCGAACGGCTGCTGCGCAAGGACCAGATCCTCGAGCTGTACATGAACCAGATCTTCCTGGGCCAGCGCGCCAGCGGCTTCGCCGCGGCGTCCGAGATCTACTTCGGCAAGAAGCTCAAGGACGTGACGGTGGCCGAGGCCGCGATGCTGGCCGGCCTGCCCAAGGCGCCATCGGCCTACAACCCGGTGTCGAACCCCAAGCGTGCGACGCAGCGCCAGCGCTACATCATCGACCGCATGTTCGAGACGGGCTTCATCACCGAAGCCCAGCACGACGAGGCGCTGGCGCAGCAGCTGCGCTACCGCACCCAGAACGAGGGCGCCGTGCACGCCGAGTACGTGGCCGAAACGGCGCGCCAGCTCGTCTTCGCCCAGTACGGTGACGACACCTACACGCGCGGCCTGAACGTCTACCTGACGGTGAACGCGGCCGACCAGATGGTCGCGTACCGCGCCCTGCGCAAGGGCCTGATGGACTTCGAGCTACGTCAGATCTACCGCGGGCCCGAGGCCTACGTGGACCTGCCGGCGAACCCGGCGCTCATCGACGCACGGGTCGCCGAGGCGCTGTCGGACTTTCCCGACAACGACGACTTGCGCGCTGCGGTGGTGCTGGAGGCCGACCCGCGCAAGGTCGTGGCCATGCTGCAGTCGGGTGACACGATCACCGTCACCGGCGAGGGCCTGCGGCCGGTGACTTCGGGCCTGTCGCCTAAGGCCGGGCCGAAGATCCAGATCCGGCGCGGTGCGGTCGTGCGGGGCTACCGCACGCCCGGTTTTGCCAAGGGCGCCTGGGCGCTGACCCAGCTGCCCGAGGTCGAAGGCGCCTTCGTTGCGATGGACCCGCGTACCGGTGCGCTGCGCGCGTTGGTCGGCGGCTTCGATTTCAGGCGCGGCAAGTTCAACCACGTGACCCAGGCCTGGCGTCAGCCGGGCTCGAGCTTCAAGCCCTTCATCTACTCGGCGGCGCTGGAAAAGGGCTTCACGCCGGCCACGGTCGTCAACGATGCACCCTTGTTCTTCGACGCCGGGGCCACGGGCAGCCAACCGTGGGAACCCAAGAACTACGACGGCAAGTTCGAGGGCCCGATGCCGCTGCAGACGGCGCTGGCCAAGTCGAAGAACATGGTCTCGATCCGGGTGCTCCAGGGCACCGGCGTCGAATTTGCGCAGCAGTGGATACAGCAGTTCGGTTTCGACGGCAGCAAACATCCGCCCTACCTGACGATGGCGCTCGGCGCCGGCTCGGTGACGCCGATGCAGATGGTCAGCGCCTTCAGCGTGTTCGCCAACGGCGGCTACACCACGCAGCCCCTGCTCATCCAGCGCATCGTCGACCAGAAGGGCAAGCTGCTGCTGGAGGCGCGCCCGCGCGAACTCGACGAGAGCCAGCGCGCGTTGCCGGCGCGCAATGCCTTCGTGATGGGCACGCTGCTGCAGGAGGTGACGCGCTCGGGCACGGCGGCGCGCGCGCAGGCCACGCTGAAGCGGCCCGACCTCTACGGCAAGACCGGCACCACCAACGATTCGATGGACGCCTGGTTCGCCGGCTACCAGCCGACGCTGGCGGCCGTGGTCTGGATAGGCTACGACACGCCGCGCAAGCTGGGTGACCGCGAAACGGGCGGCGGCCTGGCGCTGCCGGTGTGGATCGAATACATGCAGCACGCACTGCGCGGCGTGCCGGTGCAGCAGCCCGAGCCCCCGGCGGGCGTGGTGCAGGAAGGGCCCTACTGGGTCTTCGACGAGTTTGCGCGCGGGGGCGGCATCACCAGCATGGGCCTGGGCGACAAGATTCCCGACACGCCCAGCACCGAAGAGCGCGGCAGCATCCTCGACCTGTTCCGGCGCTAGCTAGAACTGCAGCGGCCGGCCGCCTTGCGCGCTGGCGTGTTGCGACAGCGCGGCGATGAACTCGCTGCCGTCGCGGGTGTCGCACCACTGCCCGGCCGCCCAGCGGTAGTGGAAGCCACCACCCCGCGTGGCCAGCCACACCTCGTGCAGGGGCGGCTGCGTGTTGACGATGATCTTGCTGCCGCCCGGGAAGGACAGCTCCAGCAGGCCACCGGTGCGGTGGGTGTCGATGTCGATGACGTCGTCCTGCAGCCAGCGGTCGGTGGTGGCTTCGATGCGTGCCAGCAGCGCCGCGGTTTCGCGCTGGTAGTCGGCGTCGCTGAGCGCCGAGTTGGCGGGGGCCGTGCTCATAGAATCCTTCGCATGCAAAAGCAGTTCGAATCGAGTTTAGCGGTCCGTCTGCTCACCCCCTTGCTGGCGTGGGCGTGCGTGGTGGTGGTGGTGTCCGCGCTGGGCGCTTGCGGGCAGAAGGGCGCCTTGAGCCTGCCGTCGGCAGCCAACGCCGCCTCGGCGCCGGCGCGATGACGCTGCCCGGCGCGCCCTACCTGGCCCGCGACGGCGGTGAACTGCGGCTCGAAGGCCACGCGCTGGCCGAACTGGCCGCACGCTTCGGAACACCGCTCTACGTGTATTCGCGGTCGGCCATGCGCGACGCCTTCTCGGCCTACGAACGTGCGTTGAACGGCCGCCGCCACCTCGTCTGCTACGCGATGAAGGCCAACTCCAGCCTGGCCGTGTTGCAGACCTTCGCCCAGGCCGGCGCCGGCTTCGACATCGTCTCGGGCGGTGAACTGGCGCGTGTGCTGGCCGCCGGCGGCGACGCCAGCCGGGTCGTGTTCTCGGGTGTCGGCAAGACACGCGCCGAGATGCGTCAGGCGCTGCAGGCCGGTGTGCGTTGCTTCAACGTCGAGAGCGAAGCCGAACTCGACACGCTGAACACCGAGGCGCTGGGCCTGGGCTGTCGCGCGCCGGTGAGCCTGCGCGTCAACCCCGATGTCGACGCCGGCACCCACCCTTACATCTCGACCGGCCTGAAGGGCAACAAGTTCGGCATCGCACACGGCCAGGCGCTGGCCGCCTACCGCCACGCGGCCGCGCTGCCGGGCCTGCACGTGCTGGGCATCGACTGCCACATCGGCTCGCAGATCACGCAACTGGCGCCCTACCTCGATGCACTCGACCGCGTGCTCGACCTCGTCGAACAGGTCGAGGCCGCCGGCATCCCCATCCACCACGTCGACGTCGGGGGTGGCCTGGGCATCACCTACACCGACGAGGCGCCGCCGCCGGCGTCGGCGCTGGTGCAGGCCTTGCTGCAGCGCCTCGACGCGCGGGGCCACGGCCACCGCGAGCTGCTGTTCGAGCCCGGGCGCTCGCTGGTCGGCAACGCCGGTGTGCTGGTGACCGAGGTGCTGGTGCTCAAGCCCGGCGGCGCCGACGAAGGCGGCAAGAACTTCTGCATCGTCGACGCCGCCATGAACGACCTCATGCGCCCGGCGATGTACGAAGCCTGGATGGCCATCGAACCCTGCCGGCTGCGCGCCGGCGAGGGCCTGAACTGGGACGTCGTCGGCCCGGTCTGCGAGTCGGGCGATTGGCTCGGGCGCGACCGCCGGCTCAGCGTGGCCTGCGGCGACAAGCTGGCCGTGCTCTCGGCCGGCGCCTACGGCATGGCCATGGCCAGCAACTACAACACGCGGCCGCGCGCGGCCGAGGTGATGGTCGACGGGCCGCGTGTGCACCTCATCCGCGAACGCGAGGACGTGCGCACGCTCTTCGCCGGCGAACGCCTGCTGTAAGCGCCTGCGCGGCGCCTCACGCGCCGCGTCTAGATGCGGCCCTCGGCCACGGCGTGGCAGGCCACCTCGATGCCCTGGAAGACCCGCAGCGCCGGGCGTTCGCTGGCGCAGCGTGTGTTGGCATGCGGGCAGCGGGGATGGAAGGCGCAGCCCGCCGGCGGGTTCAGCGGGTTCGGCACCTCACCCTGCACCGGCGTGCGTGCACGGCCGCTCATGTGGATGTCGGGTATGGCGTCGAGCAGCATGCGTGTGTACGGGTGGCGCGGCTGGCCGAACAGTTCGGCCTTCGCCGCCACCTCGACCAGGCGGCCCAGATACATGACGCCGACGCGGTCGGCGACGTGGCGCACCACCGCCAGGTTGTGGCTGATGAAGAGGTAGGTCAGGCCGCGGCTTTTCTGCAGGTCCTTCATGATGTTCAGCACCTGCGCCTGCACGCTGACGTCGAGCGCGGAGGTCGGCTCGTCGCAGACCAGGAACTCGGGGCTGGTGGCCAGTGCGCGCGCGATGCTGATGCGCTGGCGCTGGCCGCCGCTGAACTGGTGCGGGAACTTCTCGCAGTCGGCAGCAGCCAGGCCCACCGAGTGCAGCAGTTCGCCGACACGTTCTTGCAGCGCGTCGGCGCCGGGCACGAGGCCATGTTCGCGCAGCGGCTCGCCGACGATGTCCAGCACCCGCCAGCGCGGGTTGAGGCTGGCGTAGGGGTCCTGGAAGATCATCTGCATGCGCCGCCGCAGCGCGCGCAGCTCGGCCGCGTCGCGCCCGGCGTGGGTGGGCTGGCCGTCGAACAGCACGTCGCCGCGTGTCGGTGCGTACAAGCCCACGAGCAGCCGCGCCACCGTGCTCTTGCCGCAGCCCGACTCGCCCACCAGCGCCAGCGTGGTGCCGCGCTGAATGCTGAAGGAAACGCCGTCCACGGCGTGCACGAACTGCCGCGGCAACCGCTCGACGACACGGTTCAGCCACGGCGCCGAGACGTCGAACACCTTGGCCAGGTCGCGCACCTGCACCAGCGCCGTCATGGCGCGCCCGCCGCGTCGGGCACCAGCCAGCAGGCGGCGCGTGTGGCGCCGGCGTCCCGCAGTTCGGGCCGCTGCACGCGGCAGCGCTCCATCACGCGCGGGCAACGCGGGTGGAAGGCGCAGCCGGGCGGGATGGCGTTGAGCCGCGGCATCGCCCCTTCGATCTGCAGCAGCCGTTCGCGGTCCTCGTCCATGGCCGGGATCGAGCCCATCAGGCCCGTCGTGTACGGATGGCTGGAGCGGTGGATGACGTCGCCCACCGGCCCGATCTCGGCCACGCGGCCGGCGTAGAGCACGGCCACGCGGTCGCAGGTCTCGGCGATGACGCCCATGTCGTGGGTCACCAGCATCACCGCCGCGCCATGCTCCTTGCACAGGCGCTTGAGCAGCGAAATGATCTGCGCCTGTATCGACACGTCCAGTGCCGTCGTCGGCTCGTCGGCGACGATGAGCTTGGGCTCGGCCGCCAGCGCCAGTGCGATGACCACCCGCTGGCGCATGCCGCCGCTGAACTGGTGCGGGTACTGGTCGAGGCGCTGCTCGGCGGCCGGCATGCCGGTGTCCTGCAGCAGCCGGATGGCCCGCTGGCGCGCCTCGGCCGCGCTCACCGGCAGGTGGGTCCGGATGGTCTCGACCAGCTGGCGGCCGATCGTGTAGAGCGGGTTCAGCGAGGTCAGCGGGTCCTGGAAGATGGCACCGATCTCGCGGCCGCGGATCTTGCGCATCTGCGCGTAGGGCAGCTTGTCGATGCGCCGTCCGGCGAGCAGGATCTCGCCGCCCGCGATGCGCCCGGGCGGTTCGAGCAGGCCGATGATGGCCGCGCCGGTGAGCGACTTGCCGGCGCCCGACTCACCCACCACGCCCAGGATCTCGCCCGGCGCGATGTCGAAACTGATGTCGTCCAGCGCCAGCAGCGTGCCCTGGCGCGTCGGGAATTCCACACGCAGGTGCTTCACCTCGAGCAGGGGCGGGCCCATCAGCGCAGCCTCGGGTTCAGCGCGTCGCGCAGCCAGTCGCCGAGCAGGTTCACGCTGAGCGCGATCAGCACCAGCATCGCGCCTGGGAAGATCGTGATCCACCATTCACCCGAGAACAGGAAGTCGTTGCCGACGCGGATCAGCGTACCCAGCGAAGGTGAGGTCGGGGGCACGCCGACACCCAGGAAGGACAGCGTGGCCTCGGTGATGATGGCCGCCGCGACCTGGATGGTGGCCAGCACCAGCACCGGCCCCAGCACGTTGGGCAGCACGTGGCGCGCCATGATGCGCAGCGGCGCCACGCCGATGACACGCGCCGCCTGCACGTATTCCTTGTGCCGTTCCACGAGCGTGCTGCCCCGCACCGTGCGTGCGTACTGCACCCAGCCGGTCAGCGAGATGGCCAGCACCAGCACGCCCAGGGCCAGGCCCTCCTGTGCGTCGGGGAACATTGCCCGGCCGACGCCGTTGATCAGCAGCGCCACCAGGATCGACGGGAAGGACAGCATCACGTCGCAGACCCGCATGATGAAGGCGTCGAGCCGGCCGCCGACGAAGCCCGCCAGCAGCCCGAGCCCGACGCCGACCAGCATCGACAGCAGCACCGAAGCCAGGCCCACCGCCAGCGACAGCCGGGCGCCATAGAACAGCGCCGAGAGGATGTCGCGGCCCTGGTCGTCGGTGCCCAGCAGGTAGCGGCGGGTGCCGCCTTCCAGCCAGGCCGGCGGCAGGCGCGCGTCGGACAGGTTCAGTGTCGCCAGGTCGAAGGGGTTGTGGGGCGAGACCCAGGGCGCAAAGAGCGAGCAGAACAGGCAGGCCGCGGCGATGACGGCCGCCAGCATCGCCATCGGCGAGCTGCGAAAGCTGTGGCCGACGTCGCTGTCCAGCCAGCGCGCCAGGACGCCGGGGGTTTTGGGAAGGGTGCTCATGGGGTCAATGCCCGGCCGTCGACTTCTCGATGCGCAGCCGGGGGTCGACCGCGAAGTACAGCAGGTCGACGACGAGGTTGACGACGACGAAGATCAGCGCAATCAGGCACAGGTAGGCGGCCATTACCGGGATGTCGGCGAACTGCACCGCGTTGATGAACAGGAAGCCCATGCCGGGCCACTGGAACACGGTTTCCGTGATGATGGCAAAGGCGATCAGCGAGCCGAGTTGCAGGCCGGTGATGGTGATCACCGGCACCAGCGTGTTCTTCAGCGCGTGGCCGAAGTAGACGGTGCGGTTCGTCAGGCCGCGGGCGCGCGCGAACTTCACGTAGTCGGTGCGCAGCACCTCCAGCATCTCCGAACGCACCAGCCGCATGATCAGCGCCAGCTGGAAGACACTGAGCGTGATGGCCGGCAGCACCAGATGGGCCCAGCCGTCGATCGTCAGCAGCCCGGTGCTCCAGGCACCCAGCGCCACCGTGTCGCCACGGCCGAAGCTCGGCAGCCAGCCCAGCGTGACCGAGAACACCAGGATGAGCAGGATGCCGATCAGGAAGGTGGGCAGCGAAACGCCCAGCAGCGACAGCGTCATCACCAGCTGCGAGCCGAAGCTGCCGCGCCGCAGCGCGGCGTAGACGCCCATCGGTATGCCCACGACGAGCGCCACCAGCGCTGCGGCCAGCGAGAGTTCCAGCGTCGCCGGCAGGCGCTCGGCGATCAGCGTCGACACCTTGCGGCCCTGGCGCAGGCTGAGCCCGAACTCGCCGCGCACGGCATTGCCGACGAAGCGCGTGAACTGGACCGGGAAGGGCTGGTCGAGCCCGAGGTCACGGCGCAGCTCTTCACGCTGTTGCTGCGTCGCGTCCTGCCCCAGGATGCTGGTGACCGGGTCACCGACGTACTGGAAGAGCATGAAGGCGATGAAGGCAACCGTGAGCATCACGATCACCGCCTGGACGAGCCGGCGCAGGATGAAGACGAGCATGCAGCGGGGGAGTCAGAAAGCCTTCAGGCCGGGTTCGCCGCTGCCGTCAAGGCAGCCACGAACCCGGCCTGAAGTGTCAGGGCTGTGGTGCGGCAGCGGTCAGAAGCGGTGGCGGATGCCCAGCGCCAGGCTGGTGGAGTCGTCGCCGGCCTTGGCCGTCACGCCGCCCAGGTAACCCGCTGCGCCCGGTGCCGCCTGGCCCATGTTGTTGTTGACGAAGCGTGTGGCCACGGCGTTGATGTCGGTGCGCTTGGACAGCGCGTAGCTGTAGGCCACGCCATAGGACGAGGTGTCGGCGTTGATCGCACGCTTGTCGTCGAGCTTGCTGTAGGCGACGTAGAAGGTGTTGACGCCCGAGACCAGCTTGTAGCCGACATGCATCAGGCGTGCGTCCTGCTTGAAGGCATTGACGAAGGCCGCCTGCACCAGCGCCGCGGTGGCGGCACCCACGCTCGGCGTCACACTTGCCGCAATGCCAAGCAGACCGCCACCAGGGTTGTCGTCCTTGACCTGGCCGAACAGGGCCGACACCGAGCCCGGGCCGACATTGACGGTGGCGCCCAGCACCGTGCTGGTGAGCGACTTCGCGCCCCTCTGGTTTTCACGCGTGTTGTAGCCCAGGCCGACCGAGAAGGCCGGCGTCTTGTAGATCGCATTGGCACCCAGCATGTGGCCCGTGGTGGCCGAACCCTCGCCAGCCGCCGCCATCAGCACTGCCGAGAAGCCGCCGAGCTGGATGCGGTAGGCCAGCGAGTTGCTGACGCGGATGTCGATCGTCGACGGGATCGCGCCGACCTGGCCGGCGGCCAGGCTGGACTGCGTCTGCAGCGTATCGAAGGTGGCGCTGATCTCGTAAGCCGGCGTGTACTGGCGGCCGGCGAGGATGGCGCCGACGGGCGTCACCAGGCCAACGTAGATCTGGCGGTCCCAAAAGGCGTTGGGGTCCAGGTTGACGCCGATGCCGTTGCCGATGTTGCCGGAGACGGCAGTGACAACGGGCTGCAACGCGCCGGGCAGGCCCAGCAGTGCGGCCTGCGAGACGCGGTCAGGCGTTTGCGAGCCCGACTGCGGGCGGTTGCTGCTACCGCCTGTGTCGGCTTCGATGCGGGCTTCGGCCGTGAACAGCGCGCGCCAGCCGCCACCGAGGTCTTCGGTGCCGCGGAAGCCGAGACGGGTGCCGTCCATGATGCCGCTGGAGAGCATCTTGACCGAGCCGCCCTTGTAGCCCGAAACCTGGGACACGCCGACATCGAGGATGCCGTAGGCGGTGACGCTGGACTGCGCGCTGCAGGCCAGCGCAGCGCTGGCGAGGGCCGTGAAAGCAAAGATCTTCTTCATGAGGTGCTGTCTCCGATACGCCTATGGCGCCAGAAGGGTATTTTGGTGCTGACCGGCGCGATGATGGTGCGTGTTGTTGCGCCGGGAACACACGCGGAATCCCCAGGCATCCAGCCTCTCGCCGATTCGGCGCGCACCGCTTCAGTGCAACGCGATCGGTCCGTACCAGGAGGCGGCGCTGCCGCGTGTGTTGTCGCTGTCGGTCATCACCGCGATCGAGCTCAAGGCCCCCGGCTCTTCGCCGAAGGCAAGCCGGTAATCGGCCGCGAGGTCACGCCTGTGGTCACGCCAACGGCGCAGCTCGGCGGGGCCCGAGTCGACGACGATCTTGCGGATGCGGTCGCTGCGCGGGTTGACGATGACACTGCCGACCGGCGCCTGCGCGTCCCAGACGTACATCAGCGTGGCGTAGGGAGGCTTCTCGCCGGTCAGCGCCTCGGCCAGCTCGAACAGCATGCGGGTGCGCAGTGGCAGCGCGGCGACGTCGCCGCCGAAGGCGAACATCACGCGGGCCGGCGCGTCTTCGCGGGCGGCGTCGGCCACGCTGCCGCCGGCCACCAGGTCCTGCACCCACCACGAGAAGCTGACATCGCCCAGGCTGCCCGGCGCGCGCTGCACGAACTGACGGTACATGCTGGCAGAAGACTCGGACGCTGCCGCGAGCGCGGGGCGTCCGTCCTTTTGGCCCCAGCGGTAGTGCGTGGTTTCCTTGCCGGGCAGGGCCACGGCATGCCAGCCGTCAACGAGTGCGGCCGCCGTGTCGGCATCGGCCGGCAGCGTGGGGGACACGGCGGCGCAGGCCGACAGCAGCAGGCTTGCACTCAGCAGTGCGCATCGAAGGCGGTTGAGCATGGGCATGGGCGTGAGGGCTCGGCGACCGACGATGCCGCCAAGGTAGTGGAGATTCCAAAAAAATTGGCCGCCCGAAGGCGGCCAATTGGAAAGCTGCAAGGCGCCTGCGGGCAGGCGCCGTTCGATCAGAACGAGTGCGTGATGCCGAACTCGTAGCCGCTCGAGGTCTGGCCACCGCTCATGCCAGAGGGGCCGGCAGAGCCAGCGGTGAACTTGGCGCCCGTGGCGGCGTTGCCGCCGTTGTTGATGCTGCCGTAGCTGGCGTACAGCGAGGTGCGCTTCGACAGGTTGTAGACGTAGCCGACGCCGAACATCGTGGCATCGTACTTGTCGACGTTGCCGTCGGCCTTGGTGTACTGCGCCTTCAGCATGCCCTGGCCCATCGGCACGGTCAGGCCGACGGTCATCAGCGTCTGGTCGTCGTTGGTCGCGCCCAACGAGTAGTCAAGCTGCTCGTAGCCACCGAACAGGGTGCCGAAGCCCATGTTGAACGAAGCGGTGACGTTCTTGGTGTCCAGCGTAGAGGCACCACGCTCGGTCTTGCCGATGGCACCACCGATGTTGAACGGGCCCGCAGCGTAGCCCAGACGGCCACCGACGTACTTGCTGCCCGTGCCTTCGCCGGCACCGACGTTGATGCTGCCGTACAGGCCGCCCATCGCCGGCAGGAAGTACATGATCTGGTTGTCGGTGCGCACACCGGAAGCCATGCTGTTCTGCGCCTGGATGCTGCCGGTCGCGGTACGCAGGTTGGCCGTGGTGGCCACGCCGACGTAACCGAAGACTTCAGCGGCGCCCCAGTTGCTGTAGGTCGGGACGAAATCGCGACCCAGACGCAGTTCACCGAAGCTGCCGATCAGGCTGACGGTGGCGCGACGGGCGAAGTTGAAGCCGGTGCCGCCGGTGTCGGTGTCGACCTGGCCTTCGAGCCAGAAGCCGGCACGCAGGCCGCCGCCGAGGTCCTCGACGCCACGGAAGCCGAGACGGCTGGTGGCGCCGCCACCGCTGATCAGCGACTTGATGGTGCCGGCATTGCCGTTCTTCGTGCTGCGGGCGGCCGCATCAACGATACCGAACAGGGTGACCGACGACTGAGCCGAAGCCACGCCGGCAAACGCGGTCAGCGCGGCCAGGGCGAGCAGGGATTTTTTCATTGCAGCTATCTCCTAAGTTGAACGAGAGGTCCCGATCAAGGTGCTCACCCGGCAAGGGGCGGATCAGGCCAACCTCCTACGCGGAAGTTAAGCTCTATTGCACCAGACCGCCGAACCCCTTGCTACCGTTTGGAGACGAAAACGCCGCAGCCCGTTGTGTGACTACAACGCTACCCGTCCCGTCACACCCCGGCCGCTCCGATATGCTGAGCCGCATGGAAACCACCGATCGCCTGCTGTCCAGCCTCGACCACGCCCTGCGCACGCTGTCCGGCGCCGTGCACGCCGCGCGGCCGCTACCTGCCGTTACCACCGCCGACGACAGCCTCGACGACGAGGCCCGGCGCCTGTCGGGCGCGCTGATGCGGGTGAACCACGTCGGCGAGGTCTGCGCCCAGGCCCTCTACCAGGCCCAGGCACTGACCGCCCGTACGCAGGAACTGCGCCAGCAGATGGACCGCGCCGCGCGCGAAGAGACCGACCACCTGGCCTGGACGCAGCAACGGCTGACCGAACTGGGCGACCGCCCGAGTCTGCTGAACCCGCTGTGGTACGCCGGCGCCTTCGGCATCGGCCTGCTGGCCGGGCGGCTGGGCGACAGCACCAGCCTGGGCTTCGTCGTCGAGACCGAGCGCCAGGTCGAGCAGCACCTGGCCGACCACCTCGACCGCCTGCCGGTGGAAGACGAACGTTCACGCTCGATCGTGCAGGCGATGAAGGAAGACGAGGCGCGTCACGCCGACGACGCGCTGGCCGCCGGCGCCGCCAACCTGCCGGCGCCCGTGCGCTGGCTGATGCGCGGCGCGGCGCGCGTGATGACGACCACCGCGCACCGCATCTGACACGGCGCGCCGGCCGCGGCGCGGCTCAGGCCTCCAGCACCTCGAAGCTGGTGGTGATGTCCGCGGTCTTGCCCAGCATGATGCTGGCCGAGCAGTAACGCTCGTGCGACAGCGCCACCGCGCGCTCGACGGCTCCGGCCGGCACAGCACGGCCGCTGACGACGAAGTGCATGTGGATCTTCGTGAACACCTTGGGGTCGGCGGCGGCGCGTTCCGACGTCAGCCGGACCTGGCAGCCGCTCACCTCGTGGCGGCCGCGCTTCAGGATCAGCACCACGTCATAGGCGGTGCAGCCACCCGTGCCGGCAAGCACGGTTTCCATCGGCCGCGGTGCCAGGTTGCGGCCGCCGCCGTCGGGCGCGCCGTCCATCGTGATGAAGTGGCCGCTGCCGGTCTCGGCGACAAAACCCATGCCGGTGCCCGGCATCCAGTTGATGGTGCATTCCATGCGTGTGTTGCCCCTTGTTGGCGCACCGGCGGAAGGTGTGCCGCGTGTTTGGAGTGGTGCCACTAGACACCGCTGCAACAAGCATATTGCAGTGCAGCAATCCGGTGATATATTGGCTTCATCGGTGGTCGTTTCCTGCGCCACCGGCCGATTGTCTCCTCCACCTCCCAAAACGGTGGATTCGGCCCGGGGCCCCAAACCCCGGGCCCTTTTTCTGTCCGCGCCGAGCCTGTGCAGGCCGCCCCAGGCCCCGGCTTAACATCCGCGGTTTCCCTGCACCGAGCCCCACGATGCCCGCTGGCAAGACCCCTCCCAAGAGCCCGGCCGCACCGCCGGCGCGCAGCGTGGCACCCAAGGGGCAGCGCATCGCCGCGGCCTACCTCAAGCGTGTGCTCACCGCGCGGGTCTACGACGTGGCGCGTGAGACGGCGCTCGAGCCCGCGCGCAACCTGTCGCGCCGCCTGGGCAACCAGGTGCTGCTCAAGCGCGAGGACCAGCAGCCGGTGTTCAGCTTCAAGCTGCGCGGCGCCTACAACAAGATGGTGCACCTGGCGCCCGAGGCGCTGGCGCGCGGTGTCATCTGCGCCTCGGCCGGCAACCACGCGCAGGGCGTGGCGCTGGCGGCGAAGAAGCTGGGCTGCCGCGCCGTGGTCGTGATGCCGGTGACGACACCGCGCCTGAAGGTCGACGCCGTGCAGGCGCTGGGCGCCGAGGTGGTGCTGCACGGCGACAGCTACTCCGACGCCCACACCCACGCGGTCGAACTGCAGGCGCAGGGCGGGCTGAGCTTCGTGCATCCCTTCGACGACCCCGACGTCATCGCCGGCCAGGGCACGGTGGCGATGGAGATCCTGCGCCAGCACCAGGGCCCGCTCGACGCCGTGTTCGTCGCCATCGGCGGCGGCGGCCTGGTCTCTGGCGTGGCCGCGTACATCAAGGCCGTGCGGCCCGAGGTGCGTGTGATCTGGGTGCAGACGGTCGACTCCGACGCCATGCTGCAGTCGGTGCGCAAGGGCCGGCGCGTGACACTGAAGGACGTCGGCCTGTTCTCCGACGGCACCGCGGTGAAGCTGGTGGGCGAAGAGACCTTCCGCATCGCCCGCGAACTCGTCGACGACTTCGTGGTCGTCGACACCGACGCCGTCTGCGCCGCCATCAAGGACGTGTTCCAGGACACGCGCAGCGTGCTCGAACCCGCTGGCGCCCTGGGCGTGGCCGCCATCAAGCAGTACGTGGCCACGCACAAGCTCAGGGGCTGCACGCTGGTGGCCATCACCTGCGGTGCCAACATGAACTTCGACCGCCTGCGCTTTGTCGCCGAGCGCGCCGAGTTCGGTGAACAGCGCGAGGCCCTGTTCGCCGTGACCATCCCCGAGGAGCGTGGTTCCTTCAAGCGCTTCTGCGAATTGATGGGCCCACGTTCGGTGACCGAGTTCAACTACCGCATCAGCGACGCCCGGGCCGCGCATGTCTTCGTCGGCCTGGCCATCCAGCGCCATGACGAAGCCGAGCGCATCGAACGCAACTTCGTCAAGCAGGGTTTCGCCACCGTCAACCTCACCGACGACGAACTGGCCAAGGAACACATGCGCCACATGGTGGGCGGGCGCAGTGAACTGGCGCGCGACGAACGCCTGTTCCGCTTCCAGTTCCCCGAGCGGCCGGGCGCGCTGATGCGCTTCCTGGCCGCCATGCACCCGGGCTGGAACATCAGCCTCTTCCACTACCGCAACCAGGGCGCCGACTACGGCCGCATCCTGGTCGGCATCCAGGTGCCGCGCGGCGACGAGGCGGCCTTCGACGACTTCCTGCGCACGCTGGCCTACCCCTGCACCGAAGAGACGCGCAACCCCCTGGTCGCGCTGTTCCTGAAGTAGCCCGCTGCGCCGGCCCGGCGCGTGCTGCTCGCTACACTCCGCCGCCATGGCGTCATCGAACCGTTCGCTGGTCAGTCCGACCACCAACCCGCAACTCGAGCAGGCGCTGCGCGAGAAGCTGCAGCGCCGCAACGAGGCCGGCGGCAGCCTCGGTGAACTGGAGCCGCTGGCCATCCGCATCGGGTTGATGCAGAACACGCTGCGCCCGCAGTTCACCGAGCCGCAACTGCTGGTGTTCGCGGCCGACCACGGCATCGCCGTTGACGGCATCCGCGAGGCCCACGGCCGCACGACGCACGAGACGGTGCGCCTGCTGCTGCGCAACCAGCTGCCGCTGACCGTGTTCGCGCATGCGCAGCAGCTGGAGCTGACGGTGGTCGACTGCGGCATGGCCGAGAGCCTGCCGCCGCACGAGCGCCTGCTGGTGCGCAAGATCGCCCATGCCACGCGCAACGCCCGCGCCGCCGCCGCCATGAGCCTGGAGCAGGCCCACGCCGGCATGCGCGCGGGCATGGAGATCGGCGACAAGCTGCGCGGCAACTGCACGCTCATCGCCGGTGTCGGCGTCGGCGCGCACGAGAGCGCAGCGATGGTGTTGTCGCGCATGACCGACACGCCGGTGCGCGACCTCGTCGTCAGCGGCCCGCACATGGACAAGGACGAACTGGCCCACCTGTTGATGGTGCTGCAGGCCGCCCAGACCCGGCACCGCGACGTCGTCGACCCGATCGAGGTGCTGGCTGCCTTCGGCGGCTTCGAGGTCGCGGTGATGGTGGGCGTCATGCTGATGGCCGCCAGCAAGCGCCACCTGCTGATGGTCGACGGCATCCCGGCCTGCGCCGCACTGATGCTGGCCGCGCGCATCGCCCAGCCGGTCACCGACTACTGCATGTTCTGCCGCAGCCACAGCCATCTCGGCCTCGACCAGGCGCTGAACCTGTTCCACGCCTCGGCGCTGCTGGAACTGGGCATGGAAAGCACCGACGGCACCGGCGCCACGCTGGCCTGGCCCATGGTGCGCAGCGCGGCGGCGCTGCTGGCCGAACCTGTCGAGGGCGAGGAGGGCGACTTCGCCACGGTCGACGGTGGAGCCGTGGCCGCCAGCGAGCCGGCACCCGTGCGCTCACCCTTCGGCGACGCGCTGTACTGAAGGGCCGCGCGCGGCGCGACAGTCCGGCCGGGCGCCGGTGGGGCCTGGCGCTGGCGCCTCAGCGCGTCTGCAGGCCCTGCGGCGGCATCGCCAGCGGTGGCGGCGGGGGCTCGGCATCGGTTTCGAGCTGGGGCGGCTGCACCGGCGGGCGCATGACCACGCCGCTGGGGGGCTGCCGCAGCGGCCGCACCGGTTGCACCGTGGGCGCACCGCCGCTGGCCAGCCCGGGCAGCACTCCGGTGGCCGGCGGCGCCGGTGGC
>CAMTUD010000132.1:0-12839 GCA_947084805.1 uncultured beta proteobacterium
GCAGCGCGCCTCGTGAACTGACTTGGCGCATCCTGTTTGAGCGTAGCGAACGCAGTGAGCGCAGCGAGTTATGCGCCGGGCCATGGACCCGAGCACCGCAGGGCAGTCGGCGCGCAGCGCCGACCGCCTCAGTCGCACGCCTCGCCCCGCCCGGACGGCCCTTTGCCGCCACAACCGTCAGCACGCGAAGGCGGACGGCGAAGGTCCGCAACGGGCCGCAAGCCGACGCCGACTCCATCTCAGGCGACCTTCCGTGGCCGCACCACACGCCGGCGGCGGAACACAGCGGCCCGCGGGTCGAAGGCGTCGCGCACGCCGTCGGCAAAGAGGTTGGCGGCCAGCACCAGCGTCACCATGAAACCGAAGGCGGCGGCAAAACTCCACCACACCACGGGGTCGCGGCTCATCTCGCTGCGCGCCAGGTTGATCATGCCGCCGAAGCTGTTCATCGACGGGTCGACACCCACGCCCACGTAGGACAGCACGGCTTCGTAGAGGATGAGCGCGCTGAACTCGAGCACCGTGACGATGAGCATCAGGTGCGCCACGTTGGGGAAGATGTGCCGCACCATGATGCGCGTGTGGCTGACGCCGAAGGCGCTGGCGGCCTGCACGTAATCCAGCTCGCGCAGCTTCAGCGTCTCGGCGCGCAGCAGACGGCACAGGCCGGCCCAGCCGGTGAGGCCCAGCACCGCACACAGCAGGAAGAGCTTGAGGTCGGAGCGCTCGGCGCCGGTCTCGAAGAGCCCGGGGTTCTTGTCGAGGAAAACCTGCACCATCAGCACGCAGGCGGCAATCAGCAGCACGTTGGGCACCGAGCTGAGCACCGTATAGACGTACTGGATGACCTCGTCGGCCCAGCCGCGGAAGTAGCCTGCCACGATGCCCAGCACCACGGCCAGCGGCAGCGTGGCCACGGTGGCCAGCGTGCCGATGACAAACGCCGTGCGTATGCTCTTGAGCGACTGGTAGAGCACGTCGTTGCCGGTGAGGTCGGTGCCCAGCAGGTGGTAGGGGCCCGACAGCGCGGTCGCAGGGCCGGCCACCAGGCAGATCAGCACCAGGGTCTGCAGCGCCACGTGCCACGGCACGGCCGTCTGGCGGCGCCAGATGCGGCCCCAGGTGGCGCCGACGGGCTGGCGTGAACCCCACGCCACCGCGGCCACGCCCAGGGTGCCCAGCACCGCCGCCGCGAGTGCGCCCCACAGCAGGCCGGTGCCGCCCCGCGCGGCGATGTCGGGCAGCCAGTTAGCTGCCGGGTCGTTCAGGTGGGCGCCGCCGAACTGCAGCCGCGGTGCGACGCGCCGCACCTCGCCGTCGACGAGCAGCGATTCCTTGGTGAAGCCGACGTAGGCCAGCGGCCGCGAATAGGTGCTCTCGCGCGCGTCGACCAGGTCGACCAGCACGGCGTCCAGAAGCGACCGCGTGCGCGCCTCGTAGGCCGGCGCGGCGCTGGCCAGGCCCTCCGCGGCGGGCAGGCGCGCGCGGTAGTGCACGCTGTCCAGCAGCGTCACGCCCAGGCACAGCAGCAGCACCAGCGACGAAGCCAGCGCCGGTGCGTCGCGGAACACACGGCCCCAGTTGGCCGCCAGTTGCGGCCTGCGTGCCACCATCACGCCATAGGCCACCAGCGCGGCCAGCAGCAGCCAGATGCTGGCGTCAGTCCACAGCAGCACGAACTTCGGCATGCCGTTCATGAACGCACTCATGACAGACGTACCCGCGGGTCGACCCAGGTGTAGACGAGGTCGATGAACACGAAGGTGGCGATGTAGAGCAGCGATCCGACGAAGACCATCGTGCGCACGACGGCGAAGTCCTGCTTGCTGATCGCCTCGATGACGTAGGCGCCCAGGCCGGGCAGGCCGAAGAAACTCTCGAACACCAGGCTGCCGAGGAACACATAGGGCAGGTAGCTGCCGGCGCTGGTGACGATCGGAATGAGCGCGTTGCGCAGCACGTGGCGGTACAGCACCACCTGCTCCGCCAGGCCCTTGGCGCGCGCCGTGCGCACGTAGTCCTTGGCCATCTCTTCCAGGAACATCGCGCGGTACAGGCGCGCTTCGCCGCCCAGCCGCGCGATCAGGCTCAGGCCGATGGGCAGCAGCAGGAACTTCACCGCGTCCAGCCCCGGCGCGTAGCCCGAGATCGGCGCCAGCTTGAGCACACGCGAGAACAGGAACTGGCCGACGATGATGTAGAAGAGGCTGCTGATCGACAGCATCAGCACGCAGGCCACCACGCCCCAGAAGTCGAGCCGCGAGTGGCGGAACATCACCAGCAGCAGCGCAAACGCCGTGCTCGCGAAGACCTGCAGGATGAAGAGCGGCAGCGCCAGTTGCAGGCTGACCACCATGCGCGCGCCCACCTCGTGGCCGATGTCGCCGGCGCTTTCGCTGTCGGCGCGGCCGAACTCCAGTGCAAAGAGGCTCACCGAACGTTCCCAGAAGATGGTTTCGGTGAACTGCGCGCTGCCCTGCTGCTGCGTGTTGAAGTAGAGCGGCTTGTCGTAGCCGCGCTCGGCCTTCCACTTCTCTATCGACTCCTGTGTCACGCGCTTGCCGCCCAGGTTCAGCCGCGCCATGTCGTCGGGCGTGTTGACGGTGAAAAAGAGCATGAAGGTGAGCAGGTTCACGCCCAGCAGCACGAGCAGGGCGTTGACCAGGCGGCGGGTCAGAAAGTTGGCCATCGTCGTGGGCCTAGACCAGCACTTCGCCGCGCGCGTTGGTGCGCTCGCGCCGCTTCAGCTGGCGCCGCGCCACCCACACCAGCGCCAGCACCGCCGCAGCCGCCAGCGCCAGCGGCCACCACACGGGCTGGTTCCAGCTGCGCAGCGCGGCCAGGCGCTGCGGCACGTCCAGCCGCATGTAGCGGCCGTGGTCGCGTACCAGCACGGCGGGCTTGAAGTTGTGCACCCACTGCTGCGCCGCCGCCGAAGCCCAGGGGAAGAAGCCCATCGTCCACGGTGCGTCGCGCTGCACGATGGCCACCATCCCGTCGATGACACGCTGCTTGTCGGGGCCGTCGGGCAGCACCTTCATGCGCTCGAACAAATGGTCGAACTCGGGGCTGCAGTAGTTGGACGTGTTCTCGCCGTCGAACTTGGTCTTGCTGGCTGCGCAGGTCAGCAGGAAGAAGAAGTTCTCGGCGTCGGGGTAGTCGGCGTTCCAGCCCAGCCAGAAGACCTGGTACTGGCCCTTGCGCACCTTGTCCTGGAACTGAATGTTGTCGGTGGCACGCACCTCGACCTGGATGTCGATCTTGTTGAACTGCCGCACCACCCAGTCGATCTCGGGTTTGCGTTCGGGTGTCGGCGGGTAGTAGACGTCGTAGTTCAGCACCAGCGGCTTGCCCGTCTTCGCGTCGCGGCCGTTGGGGTAGCCGGCCTCGGCCATCAGGCGCTTCGCTTCGTCGATCGAACGGCGCAGCGGCTGGCCGCCGTCGGCGCGGTGCGTCACCGGGTTGATGCCCTCGGGCGTGCCCTCGCGGCTGCCGAAGATGCCCGGCGGCAGCGGGCTCATGGCCGTCTGGCCGGCCTTCTTCGGGAAGACCTTGCTGTACTCCTCCCAGTCGATGGCGATGCTGATGGCCTGGCGCAGCTTGCGGGTGCGCTCGCGTTGCGCCGCCGGGGCATTCGGGCCATCCGGGCCGTCGCCGACCACGGGGTCGAGCATGTTGAAGGCGATGAAGTAGCTGTTGACGTCGCTGCCGCGGTTCAGGCGAAAGCCCTTGTCGAGGTACTCGCGGCGCACCTCCTCGCTGTCCTGCATGCCCACCAGGTAGTCCATGCCGGTGTCGACACGCTCGAAGACCTCGAGGTCGTAGTAGCCCTGGCGGAACTTGCCCTGGCGTGGCAGCGCTTCGCGCTCGATGGTGAAGACCATGCGGTCGATGAAGGGCATACGCTTGCCGCAGTCGTCCAGCAGCCCCGCGGCCTGGTCGCCCGGCTCGCCTTCGCAGGGGTAGCGGTCTTCGCGGAAGTTCGGGTTGCGCACCATCACGTGGCGGCGGTCCTTGATGTACTCGGCCATCATGTAGGGGCCGCTGCCGATGGGCCAGGTGTCGGCGCTCAGGCCCACCTCGGCCATGCCGGGCTGGGCGTAGAAGGCGTCGGATTCCCAGGGCACCGGGGCCGAGAAGCTCATCGACATCCAGTAGCTCCACTGCGGGTACTTGCCCTTGATGCGCATGCGCAGCAGGTGCTTTTCAGGTGCGCTGGCGCCGGCCAGCGGCCACTGCCGGAAGTCGAGGAAGGGCTTGTCGGCGCTGGCCGGGTCGAGGCCGGCGCGCAGCTTCGTGTCCTCACGCTTGATCAGCTCGCCGTACTCGCGCAGGCCCACCAGAACCTCGGCAAAGGTGCTGAAGATGGGCGCGGTGATGCGCGTGGTGGCCTGGCGCTTGAGCGCGTAGACGAAGTCCTCGGCCACCACCTCGCGCGTGCCGGTGTGCTCGAAGTCCAGCGGCGTGCGGCGCGCGCCGAGTTCACCCGGCTTGAGGGCGTGATAGCGGTGGCGGCCCTGCGCGTCGACGGCAAAGGCCGGGTGCGGCTGGTAGCGCATGCCGGGGCGGATGGGCACGTCGTAGATGCTCTCGGCCACCTGTTCGGCCGGCGCGTCGTCGGGCAGCGGCTGGCCGTGTTTGTCGACGTAGCGCGGCCGGGCGACGACCGCGGCCGACTTCGGCGTCAGTTCGTAGGGCCGCTTGAGGTAGTGGTAGCCGTACAGCGGCTCGTAGATCTGGAAGGTGAAGGTGGTGTCGTTGCTCCAGTACGAAGCCGTGCTGTCGAGGTGCCGCGGCGAGTTCTCGATGACGCCCGAGAACATCGTGTTCGTCGCCGCCTCGCCTTTCGGCCAGGGGTTGTTGTCGCAGCCCGCGGCCAGCAGCAGGCCCGCCAGCGCCACCAGCCCTGCGAGCGCGCGCCGCACGCTACCAGCCGATGAGCACATCACGCCCCTGCACCAGCAGCTGCACCTTGCGGCCCACGGGCAGCATCACCTTGGGGTGGACGTGGCCGAAGGGCAGCCCGGTGAGCACCGGTGTCGGCGTGCTGGCACGCAGTTGCGCCACCACGGTTTTCATCGTGTAGCCGCGGTCCAGCGGCGAAGGCTTCCAGCCGCTGAAGGCGCCCAGCACCACGGCCTTCTGGCGCGCCAGCACACCGGCCTGGTGCAGCTGCAGCAGGCAACGCTCGACGCGGTAGGGATGCTCGTTGACGTCTTCCAGGAAGAGGATGCCACCCGAGATGCGCGGCAGGTGCGCGGTGCCCAGCAGCGAGCAGACCATGCTCAGGTTGCCGCCCCAGAGCCTGCCGCCAACCTGCAGGCCGTCGAAGCCGGCCTCGGTGCGGAAGCCCACCGCTTCGAGTTCGCCACCCATCGCCTCGAGGAAACAGTCGCGCGTGACCTCGTCGACACCGCCGGTCTCGTCGCTGCGGCCGAAGTCGTCCAGCGCCATCGGGCCGGCCCAGCTGTCGGCGCCGGTGTGCGCCAGCAGGCCGAGTTGCAGTGCCGTCAGATCACTGTGGCCAACCCAGCGTGTGCCCCGCTCGACGCTGCGCGCCAGCAGCGGCCAGTCGATGCGGTCGAGCAGGCGCGACAGGCCGTAGCCGCCGCGCGTGGCCATCGCAACCGACGGTGCGGCCAGCGCCACGCGGTGCAGCGCGGCCAGGCGGGTGTCGTCGTCGCCGGCAAATCGCTGCTGGCGGGCACGTGCGGCTTCGTCAGGCTGCACGTCGAAACCCAGCGCGCGCAGGCGGCGTGTGGCGCGTGTCAGGGCGGCGGGCTGCGGCACCACGCCGGCGGGGGAGAAGAGGGACAAGGAACGCATCGGCAGGGCGGGCTCCGGCGGGCTCAGGCGGGGTCGGGGGGCGGCAGCAGCTCGAGCGGCAGCTCGGTGGCATCGCCGGCGGGGATGGGGCCGTCTGCGCCGGCATCGTCGTCGGTGTCGGGCTCGGTGTCGTCGCCGGCAGCAGCAGCGACGGCGCCTTCGCGCTCGGCCCGCTTCTGCGCGCGCCGCTCGGCGAAGAAGCCGCGCAGCAGGTCGCCGCAGGCTTCGGCCAGCAGGCCGCCCTGCACTTCGGTGTGGTGGTTCAGCTGCGGCTCGTCGAAGAGGTTCAGCACCGAACCGGCGGCACCGGTCTTGGGGTCGGCGGCGCCGAAGACGACACGCTTGAAACGCGCGTGCACCAGCGCCATCGCGCACATCGCGCAGGGCTCCAGCGTCACGAAGAGCTCGCAGTCGGGCAGGCGGTAGTTGGCCAGCAGTGTGGCGGCGTGGCGCAGCGCCACGATCTCGGCGTGCGCGGTGGGGTCGTGGGTGGTGATGGGGCGGTTGTAGCCGGTGGCCACGACCTGCGGGCCGTCGGGCGTCTGGCGCACGATCACCGCGCCCACCGGCACCTCGCCCACCAGCCAGGCGTTGTGGGCCTGGTCGAGCGCCAGGCGCATCGCAAATTCGTCGGCCTCGGTCGTCATGCAGCGCCGCCGGGCTGGCCTTGCTGCTGCCAGCGCTGGCGGCGTGCCTCGCGTTCGGCGGCATGGGCCTCACGCTGTGCGGCGGCCCAGGCGCTGCTGTCGGTGCCGCGCAGCAGCGCGTCCAGTGCCTCGGTGAGTGCGGCGTGCGCGGCCGGACCATCGGGCACGCGGCGGTACTCGCGCCCGTAGCCGTCTCGCTGCAGCCAGCCGGCGTCGACGAGCCAGCGGCGCAGCTCTACATGATCGGTGGCCAGGCAGGCCGCCGGCCCGGCCAACTGCGCCTTCAGCACGGTGTTGACCTCGGGTTCGTTCATCACGCGGTTGGCGGGCAGCCCCGCCCACACCCAGGCCAGCGCCAGCGCCTGGTCGTCGGCCGCCAGCAGGCCCAGGCCCACACCCTGCTTGACGACGAGGCGGCGCAGGCGCGCCGGCAGCGCGGCGCTGTGCAACGAAGGTGCGGTGGGGGATGCGGTCATGGGGGCAGTCGGGCCGGTGCGACAGCGTGGGCTGCCGCGCATTCTGCCCCCCGTGGCCCAGGCGCGCTCAGCGCATGGGGGTCGCCGGTGGCACACCACCGCCCAGCACACGGTACAGCTGCACCGCGTTCTGCAGCCGCGCCAGCTGCAGCTGCACCACGGCCTGGCGTGCGGCCAGCGTGTTGCGCTCGGCGTCCAGGCGGTCGAGCTGGCTGGCCACGCCGCCGCGGTAGAGCAGATCGGCCAGTTCGAGCCGGCGTGCCTCGGCATCGGCCAGGGCCTGCTGCGCCGCCAGCTGCTCGTCCAGCGTGGCGCGGCCAGCCAGTGCGTCGGCCACTTCGCGGAAGGCCGTCTGCACGGTCTTTTCGTACTGGGCCACGGCGATGTCGCGCCCGGCGCGCGCGGCGGCCAGGTTGGCTTCATTCCGGCCGCTGTCGAAGATCGGCTGCAGCAGCTGGCCGGCGAAGCTCCAGGCCGTGTTGTCGAAGAGGCCGCTGAGCTGGTTGCTGGCGAAGCCCGCGCTGCCGGTGAGCGCAATGCGCGGGAAGAAGGCCGCACGTGCGGCGCCGATGTTGGCGTTGGCGGCGATCAGTTGCTGCTCGGCCTGGCGCACGTCGGGGCGCTGCAGCAGCACTTCCGAGGGCAGACCGGCCGGCAGGTCGGCCAGGCGCAGATCAGCCCATGGGCCCGATGAAGGCAGCGTGGCCGGCAGCGGCTGGCCGACCAGCAGCGTCAGCGCATTGGCGTCCAGGCTGCGCTGGCGCTGCAGCGCGGCCAGGTTGGCGCGGGCTGCGGCCACCAGCGATTCGGCCGTGCGCAGTTCCGGCTCGGCCGAGGCGCCGCCGTCGAACTTCAGGCGCACCAGCTTCAGCCCGTCCTGGCGCGACGCCAGCGTGCGCTGCGTCAGCGCCAGCAGTTCGTCGTCGGCACGCAGCGCCAGGTCGGCCTGCGCCACGCCGGCCACCAGCGCGGCCTGCGCCGCGCGGCGGCCTTCGTCGCTGGCCAGGTAACGCGCCAGCGCGGCTGCACTCAGGCTCTTGACGCGGCCGAAGAGGTCGAGCTCGAAGGCCGTCACCTGCAGCCCCAGCGTGTAGCTGTTGGCCATGCCGCCGCCGGAAGCCGGCGCGCGGCTGGCCACGGCACCGGCGTTCAGCGTCGGCAGCTGGTCGGCACGCTGCAAGCCGAGCGCGGCGCGGGTCTGCTCGACGTTGAGCACCGCGATGCGCAGGTCGCGGTTGTTCTGCAGCGCCAGTTCCACCAGCGCCTTGAGCCGGGCATCGGCCAGGAAGTCGGCCCAGGCCAGCTCGGGCGCGGGTGTGCCCGACGTGGCCGCGGGCAGCGGGAATTCGGCGGCCACTGGCGCGGCCGGGCGCTCCTGCACGGGGATGAAGGAGCAGGCGGCCAGCGCGGCGGCCAGCAGCGGCACGGCCCGCTTGAAGGGGGGGAAGGCGGTCATTCAGCGGTCCTCGGCCGGGGCGTGCAGGTTCAGGTTGGGTTCCTTGTGCGCGTCGTGCAGCTGCTGCCGTTCGCTGGGCTTGACGAAACGCCGCACGACGACGAAGAACAGCGGCACGAAGAACACCGCCAGCACCACCGCGGTGATCATGCCGCCCACCACGCCGGTGCCGATGGCGCGCTGGCTGGCCGAGCCCGCGCCGCTGGACAGGAACAGCGGCATGACGCCCAGGATGAAGGCCATCGAGGTCATCACGATGGGCCGGAAGCGCAGGTGCGCGGCTTCCAGCGCGGCCTCGACGGCGCCCTTGCCCTGGGCCTGCAGGTCCTTCGCGAACTCGATGATCAGGATCGCGTTCTTCGCCGACAGGCCGATGATCGTGATCAGGCCGACCTGGAAGTAGACGTCGTTGGCATAACCTCGGAACAGCGTGGCCAGCACCACCCCCAGCACCCCCAGCGGCACCACCAGGATGACGGCGAAGGGGATGCTCCAGCTTTCGTACAGCGCCGCCAGGCACAGGAATACCGCCAGGATCGCGAAGCCGTACAGCACCATGGCCTGCGAGCCGGCCAGCTTCTCTTCGCGCGACAGCCCGGTCCACTCGTAGCCGAAGCCGGCCGGCAGTTGCGCCGCCAGGCGTTCCATCTCGGCGATGGCGTCCCCCGTGCTGTAGCCCGGCGCGGCACCGCCGCCGATGCGCATCGCCGGATAGCCGTTGTAGCGCACGGTTTGCATCGCGCCGGTCACCCAGCGCGTGCTGGCGAAGGCCGCCAGCGGCACCGGCTGGCCACGGCTGTTGGTCGCGTTCAGCCTGAGCAGGTCTTCGGGCTGCATGCGCGCCGGCGCGTCGGCCTGCACCACCACCCGTTGCAGGCGGCCGGCATTGGGAAAGTCGTTGACGTAGGCCGAACCCAGTGCCGTGCCGATGGTGGCGCTGATGCTGTCGAAGGGCACCCCCAGGGCGGCGGCCTTGTCGCGGTCGATGTCGATCTGCAATTGCGGCGCGTCCTCCAGGCCGTCGGGGCGCACCTGGCTCAGCACCTTGCTCTTGCCGGCCATGCCCAGCAGCTGGTTGCGTGCGGCCACCAGCGCGTCGTGGCCGAGGCCGGCGCGGTCTTGCAGGCGGAAGCTGAAGCCCGAGGCCGTGCCGAGTTCGGGAATCGGCGGCGGGCTGAGCGGGAAGATGAAGGCATCGCGGATGCCCATCAGCCCGCCGAAGGCGCGGCCGGCCAGCGCCTGCGCGCTGTTCTCGGGTTTCGGGCGTTCGCTCCAGTCCTTCAGCGTCACGAAGGCCAGCGCGGCGTTCTGGCCCTGGCCGCTGAAGCTGAAGCCCAGCACACCCACCATGCTCTGCACCTCGGGCTGCTTGAGCATGTAGGCCTCGACCTGTTCCATCACGGCGCGTGTGCGCTCCTGCGTCGCACCCGGCGGCAGCTGCACGTTGACGAGCATCGTGCCCTGGTCTTCGGCGGGCAGGAAACTCGCCGGCAGGCGCAGGTAGACCCAGCCGACGACACCGATGATCGCGGCGTAGATCAGCAGGTAGCGCAAGGCCTTGCCCAGCATGCGCGCCACCAGGCTCTCGTAGCCTTTTGCGGTGCGCTTGAACACACGGTTGAAGGCGCCGAAGAAACCGCGCTTTTCCAGGTGGTGGCCGGCCTCGACCGGCTTGAGCAGCGTGGCGCAGAGCGCCGGCGTGAGGCTCAGCGCCATGAAGGCCGAAAAACCGATGCTGGCCACCATCACGGCCGCAAACTGGCGGTAGATGTTGCCGACGCTGCCGGCAAAAAAGGCCAGCGGCACGAAAACCGAGATCAGCACCACCGTGACACCGACGATGGCGCCCTGGATCTGCCCCATCGCCTTGCGCGTGGCCTCGCGTGGCGGCAGGCCTTCTTCGCTCATGATGCGCTCGACGTTCTCGACCACCACGATGGCGTCGTCGACGACGATGCCGATCACCAGCACCATGCCGAACATGGTCAGCACGTTGATCGAGAAACCCAGGGCCAGCAGCACCGCGAAGGTGCCCAGCAGCGCCACCGGCACCACGATGGTGGGGATGATGGTGTAGCGGAAGTTCTGCAGGAACAGGAACATCACCAGGAACACCAGCGCCACCGCCTCGACCAGCGTCTCGGCGACCTGGCTGATGGAGATCTTGACGAAACGCGAGCTGTCGTAGGGCACGCTGTAGCTCACGCCCGGCGGGAAGTACTTCTGCAGCTGCTCCATCTTCGCGCGCACGGCCGCGGCCGTGGCCAGCGCGTTGCCGGTGGGCGCCAACTGCACGCCGATGCCGGTGGACGGCTTGCCGTTGAGCCGTGCCGAGGTGGCGTAGCTCTGCGCACCGAGCTCGATGCGCGCCACGTCGCGCAGGCGCACCGTGCTGCCGTCGGCGTTGGCCCGCAGCGCGATGTTGCCGAACTGCTCGACCGTGCCGAGCTGGCCACTCACCACCACCGTCGCGGCGATGCCCTGCCCCGCCACGTTCGGCAGTTCACCGATGGCGCCGGCCGCCACCTGGGCGTTCTGCGCGCGGATGGCCGCCACCACGTCGCTGCCGGACAGGTTGACGCCCTGCAGCCTGGCGGGGTCGATCCACACGCGCATCGCACGTTCGGTGCCGAAGAGCTGGGCCTGGCCGACGCCGGCCACACGCTGCAGTTCGGGCAGCACGTTGCGCGACGCGTAGTCGCCCAGGGCGATGGGGTCGTAGGCCGGGTTGGTGCTGGACAGGATGGTGAAGAGCAGGAAGTTGCTGCGCGACTTGTCCACGCGCACACCCTGCTGCGTCACCGCCGAGGGCAGGCGCGGCGTGGCGCGGCCCAGGCGGTTCTGAACGTCCACCTGCGCCAGGTCGGCGTTGGTGCCGGGCTCGAAGCTCAGCGTGATGGTGCCGCTGCCGTTGGCCTGGGCCACGCTCTCGACGTAGATCAGGCCGGGCGCACCGTTCATCTCCTGCTCGACGACGGCCAGCACGCTGTCTTCCAGCGTCTGTGCCGATGCGCCCGGGTAGATGGCGGTGATGACGATCGAAGGCGGCGCCACCGGCGGGTATTGCGCCACCGGCAGCTGCGTGATGGACACACCGCCGAGCACCAGCACAAAAAGCGCGATCACCCACGCGAAGATGGGGCGGTCGATGAAGAAGGAAGCCATGTCGTGCGGCCCCGCTTACTTCGAGGCAGCGGAAGCCGGGGCCGAGGCCGCAGCGGCCGCCGAAGCCGCGGCTGGGGGTGTGGGTGCGGCCGTGCCGGGTTTGGTCCACGGCACCGGGGTCACCGGCGCGCCGGGCACGAACATCTTCTGGAAACCGTCGACGATGACCTTGTCGCCGGCGCTCAGGCCCTCGGTGATGACCCACTGGCCGTTCTGCCCCTGGCGCACCTTCACCGGGCGCGGGCCGGGTTTGTTGCCTTCGCCGACGACGAGCACCGTGTCGCCCTGCTGCGTGCGGGTCACCGCCTGCTGCGGCAGCAGGATGCCGCCGGGCAGCTCGGCCTGCGACAGGCGCACACGCACGTACTGGCCCGGCAGCAGCAGGCCTTCCGGGTTGGGCACCTCGGCGCGCAGCGTGACCTGGCCCGAGGTGGCGTCGACGCTCAAGTCGCTGAACAGCAGCTTGCCGGGGCGCGGCAGCAGGCTGCCGTCTTCCAGCACCACCTGCACCGCCGCGAGCTCGCCGCCGGCCTTGCGCAACTGCTGCGCGGCGATGGCCTTGCGCAGGCGCAGCAGCTCGGCGCTGCTCTGCGTGAAGTTGACGTAGACCGCGCTCGTCTGCTGCACCAGCGCCAGCTGTGTGGCCTCGGCCGCGCTGACCAGCGCGCCTTCGGTAACCAGCGCGCGGCCGATACGCCCGGCGATCGGCGCCGTGACCTGCGTGTAACCCAGGTTGATGCGCGCCGCCTGCACCGCGGCGCGGCCGGCGGCCACGTCGGCTTCGGCCGACTTCTGCGCCGACAGCGCGTTGACGTAGTCCTGCTGGCTCAGCGCGCGCGCTTCGGCCAGCGGCTTGTAGCGTTCCGCCGTCGCCGTGGTCTGGGCCAGGCCGGCCTGGGCACGCGCCAGCTGCGCGGCCGCGCTGTCCAGCGCCGCCTGGTAAGGCGCGGGGTCGATCAGGAACAGCGCCTGGCCGGCCCGCACCTCGCTGCCTTCGCTGAACTGGCGCTTCAGCACCACGCCGTTGACGCGCGCCCGCACCTGCGCCGTGCGCGAAGGACGAGCCGGTGATGCCGGGCTTGTTGTTCAGGAGATCGCCGGGTCGAGATCGTCCACGACAAGTGCGCCGGTCGCGAGTTCGCCGGGGACATTGGCCGCGGTCAGCGTATGGGCCGCAACCGACCGTGCGCCGGCCTCGGCGGCCCAGATCGACGCGAGGTGGCTCTTGCCGCTGCCCTCCGGCCAGATCGGAAGAGCGTCGTGTAGGGA
>CAMTUD010000133.1:0-8036 GCA_947084805.1 uncultured beta proteobacterium
CCGGCAGCGGCAGCGCGGCGCGCGCCGCGGCGAACAGCGCGGCGTGGCCGGCGCTGGCGGCCTGCGCCGGCAGGCGCAGCGTGAAGTCGCCGCTTTCGGGGATGCAGACGTCCTTGCACACCAGCCACTCGGCGTGCAGCTGGATGTCGAGCGCGTCGCCCTTGAAGTCGGCCGGCACGGTGACGGGCACCGGCAGCAGCAGCGTGCCGTCGTAACCGTAGTTCATCAGCGGCCCCAGCGGCAGCTTCGACGGCGTGGGCCATTCGATGTCGCCGGCCTGCACGCCGGCGGGCAGCTGCCATTCCATCGTCGTGGGCAGGCCCGAATCACCCGGGTTCTTCCAGTAGGTGTGCCAGTGCGGCTGGTGTTCGATCTTCAGGCCCAGCCACAGCGGCTTGCCCGGGGTGACACCCTCGGGCGCGTGGGCCACGAGTTCGGCCCTGACCTGCGGTGTGGTGACCACGGACCCGGCGGCGTGCGCGGGCAGCGCCGACCAGGCGGCGAAGCCGAGCAGCGTCGAGACGATCAGGGAGCGGTAGGCATTCATGCGGGAGGCGGGTCGGGGCGGAGGTGCGGGTCGGGTGGGGCGGGCCGTTTCGGGCGCGGCCGTCATTGTCCCGTGATCGGGCCTGCCCCGCGCCGGGGCAGGCGCAAGGTCTGGCCGATGGGCGTGAGCACGAAGGCCGTGTCGGCCACGCCCAGGGCGCGCCGCGCTGCGGCCAGCGCGCGCGGGGGTTCGTCCAGCGCCTCGTCGCTGAGCTCGAAGGTGCCCCAGTGGATGCCCAGCGACAGCCGCGCCGCCAGGTCGCCGTGGATGCGCAGCGCCTCCTCGGGGTTCACGTGCTGGTCCTTCATGAACCAGCGCGGTGCGTAGGCGCCCACCGGCAGCAGCGCCAGGTCGAAGCCGGCGCCGGCCTGGCGCGGCGCAAAGCGGGCGTGGATGTCGGCAAAGTCCTTCGAATAGCCGGTGTCGCCGGCGAAGAAGAGCTGGAAGTCGGGCGCAAACAGCGCCCAGCCGCCCCACAGCGTGCGCAGGCGGTCGGTCAGGCCCCGTGCCGACCAGTGCTGCACCGGCGTCATCACGATGTCGACCCCGTTCAGGCTGTGGCCTTGCCACCAGTCCAGCTCGACGACGTTGGTGATGTCGGCGTCTTCGAGCAGCGCCTTCAGCCCGAGCGGCACCAGGAACAGCGGCGCACCGCCGGGCTGCGCGGCCAGGGCCCGCAGGCTGGGCAGGTCGCAGTGGTCGAAGTGGTTGTGCGAAACGAGCACGGCGTCGATGCGCGGCAGGTCGCCCAGCGCGATGCCGGGTGGCTGCGCGCGCTGCGGGCCGGCCCAGGACAACGGCGACGCGCGCTCGGAAAAGATGGGGTCGGTCAGCACGTTCAGGCCGCCCATCTGCACCAGCACGGTGGCGTGGCCGATCCACGTCGCCGTGGGTTGCATCGCCGCGCCGGCTGCGGCGTTGCCGCGCAGGAAGTTGATCTCGGCGGGCACGACCGGCGTGGCCGCCTGCGGGGGCCGCGGCAGGCCGGCGCGTGCGGCGTCCCAGCGCCAGCGCATCAGCTGGAGCAGGCCGGGCGGCGCGAAGTCGAGGTGCGTGTTCTGGAAGCGGCCGTCGCGGTGGTGGGCGGGCAGGGCCGCAGTTGCGGCCTGGTCGGCGGCCGCAGGTGTGGCGTGTGCGACACAAGCGGCCACGCCCAGGCACAACACGGCAAAACGGCGGCGGAACAGCAATGTGTGGGGCATCGGCCGCATGATCCCAGCAAGCCGCGCCGCCCGCCGCCGGCCCGGGCGCAGGCCGCGCCGGCGCCTGTGCAGGCGACGCCGGTGCCGAGCGCTGCGGGTTTGTTCGTATAATTCCGAGGCTTTGCTGACCTCACTCGAACATGGCGATCGAACGGCGACCCCGAAACGACCGCTGGGATGATGAAGAAACCCGGGCAGCGGAAGACGCGGCGGCCTTCAAGCCGCTGACGAGGGAAGAAGCACAGGCCCTGCGCCTCAAGGATCCGCCGCTTTCACCGTGGCGGGTGATTGCGGTGCAGGCGGCGGTGGGTGTGGGGGTGGCGCTGGGTGCGCTGCTCTTCACCGGTCGCCAGGAAGCAGGATGGTCGGCGCTGTATGGGGCCGCCACGGTGGTGATTCCGGGTGCCTTGATGGCGCGCGGCATGACCAGCCGGCTTTCCAGCATGTCGCCGGCGGCGGGCGCCGTCAGCTTCATGTTGTGGGAGGCCGTCAAGATACTGGTTTCGTTGGCCATGCTCGCGCTGGCCCCGAAGCTCGTGCAGCCCCTGAGCTGGCCAGCGCTGCTGGTGGCCATGGTGCTGTGCATGAAGGTGTATTGGCTGGCGCTTTCTTGGCGCGGCCGCAGAACTTAGTCGCTAAGCAACCGGGACGACACAGAACATGGCAGCCGAAGGTCACGCGCCCACCGCAGGCGAGTACATCGTCCACCACCTGCAGCACCTGCAGAACCACAAGCAGAAGGCCGTCGTCGACTTCTCGGTCGTCAACATCGACTCCGTCTTCTGGGCCACGCTGCTGGGCGTGATCACCTGCTACTTCCTGTGGCGCGCCGCTTCCAGGGCCACCTCGGGTGTGCCGGGGCGTTTCCAGGCCGCAGTCGAATTCCTCGTCGAGATGGTCGACACCCAGGCCAAGGGCATCGTGCACAACGCCACCAGCCGCAAGCTCGTGGCCCCGCTGGCGCTCACCGTCTTCATCTGGGTCTTCGTGATGAACGCGATGGACCTGCTGCCCGTCGACCTCATCCCCTACATCGTCGAGCATGGCGGCATCGCCGGCTACCAGCGTGTGGTGCCCACCGCCGACCTGTCGATCACGATGGGCCTTTCGCTCAGCGTGCTGCTGGTCTGCATCTTCTACAACATCAAGATCAAGGGTGCGGGCGGCTGGATCCACGAGCTGTTCTCGGCGCCCTTCGGCGACAAGTGGTTCCTGTACCCGGTGAACTTCGCGATGCAGATGATCGAGTTCGTCGCCAAGACCGTCAGCCATGGCATGCGGCTGTTCGGCAACATGTACGCCGGTGAACTCATCTTCATGCTGATCGCGCTGATGGGTGGCGCCTGGACACTCTCGGCCACCGGCATCGGCCTGGCCATCGGGCAGGTCATCGCCGGCAGCGTGTGGGCCATCTTCCACATCCTGATCATCACCCTGCAGGCCTTCGTCTTCATGATGTTGACGCTGGTGTACGTGGGCCAGGCCCACGACCACCACTGAAGCCGCGTCGCGCTCGTTTTTCTGTCGTTTCCTGTTTCCCGTTTTCCCCTTTCCCTCTCACCTTTCGCTCTGGAGCCAAAAAATGGAAGTCATCAGCTTTGTCGCCCTCGCCGCCGGCATCATCATCGGTCTGGGTGCCCTGGGTGCCTGTATCGGCATCGGCGTCATGGGCAGCAAGTACCTCGAGTCGGCCGCACGCCAACCCGAACTGATGGGCGAACTGCAGACCAAGATGTTCCTGCTGGCCGGCCTGATCGACGCGGCCTTCATCATCGGCACCGGTATTGCGCTGTGGTTCGCCACGGCCAACCCCTTCCTGGCGCAGATCGCCAACCTGCCGAAATAAGGACCACCCCGAAGCGGCTGCGCCGCTCCCCTCAAGGGGCGACGCCGACGGCCCGGCAAAGCCGGTTCCGTGGCGTCCGCTGGGTGAACGTCCCGACCTATCCGAGGCAATAACTTGAGCATCAACGCCACCCTGATCATCCAGATGATCGTCTTCGCGATCCTGGTCTGGTTCACGATGAAGTTCGTCTGGCCGCCGATCACCGCCGCGCTCGACGAGCGCGCACGGAAGATCGCCGACGGCCTGTCCGCCGCCGACAAGGCCAAGACCGAGCTCGCCGCCGCCAACAAGCGTGTGGAAGCCCAGCTCTCCGCCGCCCGTGACGACGCCCAGAAGCGCCTGGCCGATGCCGAGCGCCTGGCGCAGCAGATGATCGAGGAAGCCAAGGGCCGTGCATCCGAGGAAGCCGCGAAGATCATCGCCAACGCCAACGCCGAAGCCGAACAGGCCTCGGTGAAGGCGCGTGAAACGCTGCGCGAGCAGGTTGCCGGGCTGGCCGTCAAGGGCGCCGAGCAGATCCTGCGCCGCGAAGTCAACGCCGGTGTGCACGCCGAGCTTCTCGGCCGCCTGAAAGCGGAGCTCTGACATGGCCGAGCTGGCGACCATCGCGCGCCCCTACGCCGAAGCGCTCTACAAGTCGGTCGGCGGCAGCGATGCCCAGGCGCTGAACGCGCAGATGGCCTCGCTGGCCGCGCTGGCGGCCGACGAGCAGTTGCGCCAGTTCGCTGACGACCCCAAGGTCGCGGCGACGCAGGTCTTCGACCTCGTCGCCGGCATCGCGATGAGCAAGGGGCTGCACATCGACGTGAAGGTGGCCAACCTGCTGCAGGCCGTGCTCGAGAACGGCCGCTTGGCCGCGCTGCCCGAGATCGCGGCGCAGTTCCAGGTGCTGGTGAACGCCAGCTCGGGTGTCTCGGATGCGCTCATCCAGAGTGCCTTCCCGATCGACGGTGATGCATTGGCCGACCTGGTGGCCACGCTCGAGCAGCGCTTCGCGCGCAAGCTCAACGCCCAGGTCGAACTCGCGCCCGAACTCATTGGGGGTGTGCGCGTCGTGGTCGGTGACGAGGTGCTCGACACCTCCGTCAAGGCCCGTCTTGAACAGATGAAGATTGCGCTGACGGCGTGATCCGGAGAACAGCATGAACCTGAATCCCGCAGAAATTTCCGAACTGATCAAGAGCCGCATCGAGGGCCTTGCCGTTTCGGCCGACATCAAGAACCAGGGCACCGTCGTGTCCGTCACCGACGGCATCGTGCGTGTGCACGGCCTGTCCGAAGTGATGGCCGGCGAAATGCTCGAGTTCCCGGCCACCGCCAGCGGTGTGCCCACCTACGGTCTGGCGCTGAACCTCGAGCGCGACTCGGTCGGCGCCGTGATCCTGGGCGAGTACGAGCACATCAGCGAAGGCGACACCGTGAAGTGCACGGGCCGCATTCTGGAAGTGCCCGTCGGCCCCGAGCTCATCGGCCGCGTCGTCAACGCACTCGGCCAGCCGATCGACGGCAAGGGCCCGATCAACGCCAAGATGACCGACGTTATCGAGAAGGTCGCGCCGGGCGTGATCGCCCGCAAGAGCGTCGACCAGCCGGTGCAGACCGGCCTGAAGTCGATCGACTCGATGGTGCCCATCGGCCGCGGCCAGCGCGAGCTGATCATCGGCGACCGCCAGACCGGCAAGACCGCGGTGGCGATCGACACGATCATCAACCAGAAGGGTCAGAACATGACCTGCGTCTACGTGGCGATCGGCCAGAAGGCTTCGTCGATCAAGAACGTGGTGCGCGCGCTGGAAGCCAACGGCGCGATGGACTACACCATCGTCGTCGCGGCCTCGGCGTCGGAATCGGCCGCCATGCAGTACGTCAGCGCCTACTCGGGCTGCACGATGGGCGAGTACTTCCGCGACCGCGGGCAAGACGCGCTGATCATCTATGACGACCTGTCCAAGCAGGCCGTGGCCTACCGCCAGGTTTCACTGCTGCTGCGCCGCCCGCCGGGCCGCGAGGCCTACCCTGGCGACGTGTTTTATCTCCACTCGCGCCTGCTGGAACGCGCCGCGCGCGTGAACGCCGACTACGTCGAGAAGTTCACCAAGGGTGAAGTCAAGGGCCGGACGGGTTCGCTGACGGCGCTGCCGATCATCGAGACGCAGGCCGGCGACGTCTCGGCCTTCGTGCCGACGAACGTCATCTCCATCACCGACGGCCAGATCTTCCTGGAAACCAGCCTGTTCAACGCCGGCATCCGCCCCGCCATCAACGCCGGCATCTCGGTGTCGCGCGTCGGTGGCGCGGCGCAGACCAAGCTCATTAAGAGCCTGTCGGGCGGCATCCGTACCGACCTGGCGCAGTACCGTGAACTTGCGGCGTTTGCGCAGTTCGCGTCCGACCTCGACGCCGCCACGCGCAAGCAGCTCGACCGCGGTGCGCGCGTGATGGAACTGCTCAAGCAAGCCCAGTACAGCCCGCTGCCCATCAGCCTGATGGCCGCCACGCTGTACGCGGTGAACAAGGGCTACGTGGACGACCTCGACGTCAAGAAGGTCCTGGCCTTCGAACACGGCCTGCACCAGCACCTGAAGAGCAGCCACGCAGCGCTGCTGGCCAAGCTGGAGAACGACAAGGCCATGGACAAGGGCGCGGAAGAGGAACTGTCGGGCGCCATTGCCGCGTTCAAGAAGTCGTTCGCTTAAGCAGCCGAAGCTAGAGGAGCAAGACCATGGCGGTCGGCAAAGAAATTCGCGGCAAGATCAAATCGGTGGAGAACACCAGGAAGATCACGAAGGCCATGGAAATGGTCGCCGCTTCGAAGATGCGCAAGGCGCAGGAACGCATGCGTGCGGCCCGGCCCTACGCCGACAAGATCCGCAACATCACGGCCCACCTGTCGGGGGCCAACCCCGAGTACCGCTCGCCCTACATGCGCGACGTGGCCAAGGCGGGCGGCGCGACGAAGGCCGTGGGCTTCATCGTCGTCACCACCGACAAGGGTCTGTGCGGCGGCCTGAACACCAACATCCTGCGTATCGTGACGCAGAAGATGAAGGACGTGCAGACGGCCGGCGGCAGCATCCAGGCCGTCGCCATCGGCAACAAGGGCAACGGCTTCCTGAACCGCATCAGCGCCAACGTCATCAGCCACGCCACGCAGCTGGGCGACGCCCCGCAGCTCGAAAAGCTGATCGGCCCGGTGAAGGTCATGCTCGACGCCTTCACGGCGGGCAAGCTCGACGCCGTGCACCTGTGCTACACGAAGTTCATCAACACGATGAAGCAGGAGCCGGTGGTCGAGCAGCTGCTGCCCTTGGCAGCCGCGCGCCTGGAACAGACCGACGCCGAGAAGAAGCAGTACGGCTGGGACTACATCTACGAGCCCGATGCGCCCACGGTCATCGACGACCTGCTGACACGTTACGTCGAAGCCCTGGTCTTCCAGGGCGTGGCCGAGAACATGGCCAGCGAGCAGAGCGCGCGCATGGTGGCCATGAAGGCCGCCACCGACAACGCCGGCACGCTGATCGGCGAGCTCAAGCTCATCTACAACAAGACACGCCAGGCTGCGATCACGAAGGAACTTTCCGAGATCGTCAGCGGTGCCGCCGCGATCAGCGGTTGAGCCAACGCGCCCGAATACCCGAATCCAGTCTGAAGGACCTTTGAAATGTCGAACGTGCAAGCCCAAGGCAAGATCGTCCAGTGCATCGGCGCGGTGGTGGACGTCGAGTTCCCGCGCAATGCCATGCCCCATATCTATGACGCGCTGAAGCTCGACGGCACGGCGCTGACGCTGGAAGTGCAGCAGCAGCTGGGCGATGGCGTGGTGCGCACCATCGCGCTGGGTTCGTCTGACGGCCTGCGCCGCGGCCTGATGGTCAGCAACACCGGTGCCAACATCACGGTGCCGGTGGGCAAGGCCACGCTGGGCCGCATCATGGACGTGCTGGGCAACCCCATCGACGAACGTGGCCCGGTCGACCAGACGCTCACCGCCCCCATCCACCGCAAGGCCCCGGCCTACGACGAGCTGAGCCCGTCGCAGGAGCTGCTGGAAACCGGCATCAAGGTCATCGACCTGATCTGCCCGTTTGCCAAGGGCGGCAAGGTGGGTCTGTTCGGCGGCGCCGGCGTCGGCAAGACCGTGAACATGATGGAGCTCATCAACAACATCGCCAAGGCGCACAGCGGCCTGTCGGTGTTTGCCGGTGTCGGCGAGCGCACGCGCGAGGGCAACGACTTCTATCACGAAATGAAGGAAGGCGGCGTGCTCGACAAGGTCGCGCTGGTGTACGGCCAGATGAACGAGCCGCCTGGCAACCGCCTGCGCGTGGCACTCACCGGCCTTACCATGGCCGAGAGCTTCCGCGACGAAGGCCGCGACATCCTCTTTTTCGTCGATAACATCTACCGTTTCACGCTTGCGGGAACCGAAGTTTCGGCG
>CAMTUD010000134.1:0-11711 GCA_947084805.1 uncultured beta proteobacterium
GCCTCGACACTCTTTCCCTACACGACGCTCTTCCGATCTCGCCAGCTGGCGCTGCCGGTGCAGGTGCTGGGCGGCGAAACCGCGCGTGCCGACGACGGCCTGGCGCTGTCTTCGCGCAACGGCTATCTCTCGGCGGCCGAGCGTGCCGAGGCGCCGGCACTGGCCGCCACGCTGCGCGCGCTGGCCGAAGCCACGCAGGCCGGCCGACGCGACTACACGGCGCTGGAAGCCGAGGCGATGGCCACGCTGAGCCAGCGCGGCTGGGCGCCCGACTACGTGGCGCTGCGCCGCCAGACCGACCTGGCACCGCCGCAGGGCGGCGCCGACGAAGCGCTGGTGGTGCTGGCCGCAGCGCGGCTGGGCCGCACGCGGCTCATCGACAACCTGGAGATCACACCATGAGTGCCTTTTCGCTGCTCGAACAACTGCTCAAGTCCGGTCTGCCCGCCACGGGCACGCCGCAGCGCGACGACCTGAACAAGTACACCAAGGGCGCGGCCGTGGGTGGCGTGCTGGGCCTGTTGCTGGGCACACGCCGCGGCCGCGGCATCGGCGGCACGGCCTTGAAGTACGGCAGTGTGGCGGCACTGGGAGCGCTGGCCTGGAAGGCTTACCAGGACCACCAGGCGCGCGAGCAGGCGGGCGCGGTGACGGCCACCGCCGTCGTGCCGCCCGCCGCCACGCCCAGCAGCTTCGCCGCCTTGCCTGCGCCGCAGCAGGAAGTGCACGGCCGCGCCATGCTGAAGGCGCTGATCGCCGCTGCCAAGGCCGACGGCCACATGGACGAACGTGAACAAGGCCTGGTGCAGGCCGAACTGCAGCGCAGCGACGCCGATGCCGCCACACGCGCCTGGGTCGAAGCCGAACTGCGCCGCCCGGTTGAGCCCGCCGAGGTGGCCGCCGCCGCCACCGGCCCCGAGATGGCGGCCGAGATCTACCTCGCCAGCCTGCTGGTCATCGACCAGACGAACACCATGGAGCGCGCCTACCTCGAGGCCCTGGCCACGGAACTGCGCCTGGCGCCGTCGCTGAAGGCCGACCTGGAAGCCCGCGCCGCGGCCTGACGCCGTCGCGCCTTCACAGCCCTTCCACGGCCACCAGCGAGCCGCGCGCCGCACGCTGGCGCAGCGCGATCAAGGGCGCGTAGTCTGCCGAGCGGTAGAAGGCCTGCAACTGGGCCATGCTTGGAAACTCCAGGATCACCTGGCGGTGTGTCGGCGTGTCGCCTTCCAGCGGCGTCACCGCGCCGCCGCGCACCAGGTAGCGCCCGCCGTGGGCGGCGATCACGGCCGGCACCTGGGCGCGGTACTGTTCGTAAAGCACCGGGTCGGTGATCTCGATGTTGCCGTAAAGGTAGGCGGCCATGGGCTTGCTCCGGTCGTATTCAAGGGGCCGCGGCAAGGGTCCGCGGGGAGCCGGACAATGTAGGCGATGCAAGCTGTACACGCCGCCGCGCTTTCCGCCATCGCCGATCTGCCCTTCAGCCCCGCCGCCGAGCGCAACGCGCCGCACATCATCGCCGCGCTGGCGGTCTGGCTGCCGGCGCGGGCCCGCGTGCTGGAGATCGCCAGCGGCACCGGCCAGCATGCGGCGCACTTCGTCGGCGTGCAGGCGGCCTGGACCTGGCAAGCCACCGAGGTCGAGGCGTACGCGCTGCCAACGCTGGCCGCACGCTGCGCCGGCCTGCCGCAGGTGCTGCCGCCAGTGCAACTGGACGTGCTGGCGGCAGCCTGGCCGGTGGCCGAGGCCGGCTTCGACGCCGTCTACTGTGCCAACCTGCTGCACATCGCACCCTGGCCCGTCACGCCCGCCTTCTTCGCCGGTGCTGCACGTTGCCTGGCGGCGGGCGGCACCGTCGCCGTCTACGGCCCCTTCGTCGTCGACGGCGAGCCGCTGGCGCCGAGCAACGCCGCCTTCGACGCCGACCTGCGCGCACGCAACGCGGCCTGGGGCCTGCGCCGGCTGGCCGATGTGCGGCTTGCCGCCGCGCAGGCCGGCTTCGAGCTGCAAGAGCATCTGGCGCTGCCCGCCAACAACCTGCTGCTGCGCTTCGGTCGCGCGGCCACCTGAAGCGCCCTGCCGCATGGACACGCCACCGCCCCCGCCCCCGCGCCTGAACCCGAAGAAGCTGCTGCTCGGCAAGTGGACGGCGGTGGCGCCGCGCGACAAGGAAAAGCACTTCATCGTCACGCAGCTGGTGCTGCCCGTGCCGGCCACCGTGCCGCCGCAGCCCGTCGTCGACATCGTCATCGAGGCGGTGCACTCCGGCCGCAGCCGCACCATCCCCTGGCGCGAACTCACCGACACCACACGCTGGCTGCAGGGCTGGCGCTGAACACCCCCCTGTGCCGAACCGGAGCCCCCGACCATGAGCACCACGATGAAGGCCGTCTTCTACGAACGCACCGGCGCGGCGCGTGACGTGCTGCAATTCGGCGAGCTGCCCGTGCCCGAACCCGCGGCCGGCGAGCTGCGCGTGCGGCTGCGCTGGTCAGGCGTGAACCCTTCCGACGTCAAGTCGCGCGCCGGCCTGCGCAGCAGCGTGCTGCCTTTCGAGCGCGTGGTGCCGCACAGCGACGGCATGGGCGTGGTCGACGCCGTGGGCGCGGGTGTCGACCCGCTGCGCATCGGCCAGCGCGTGTGGGTGTGGAACGCGGCCTGGTGCCGGGCCTTCGGCACCGCGGCGCAGTTCGTCGTGCTGCCGCAGCGCCAGGCCGTGCCCTTGGGCGACGAGGTGCCCGACGACGCGGCGGCCTGCTTCGGCATCCCCGCGCTGACGGCGCTGCACGCCATGCTCACCGACGGCGGCGTGGCCGGCAAGCGTGTGCTGGTGGCCGGCGGCGCCGGTGCGGTGGGGCACTACGCGGTGCAGTTTGCGCGCCTGCTGGGCGCGGCGCAGGTCATCAGCACGGTCAGCAATGCGGCCAAGGCCGGGCTGGCGCGGGCCGCGGGTGCCGATGAGGTCATCGACTACAAGACCGAGGACGTGGCCGACCGCGTGCGCCAGGTCACGCAGGGCCGCGGTCTCGACCGCATCGTCGAGGTCGACATCGCCGCCAACGCGCTGCTCGACCTGGAACTGCTGCGCCCCGGCGGCGAGGCCGTCGTCTACGGCAGCGGGGCGGGCCAGTTCCAGCTGCCGTTTTTCCCGCTGATCGCGAAGAACCTGGGGCTGCGCTTCTTCATCGTCTACAACCTGGCCGACGATGACCGTGCCCGCGCAGAGCTGCTGCTGACGCGATTTCTCGCCCGCGGCGCGCTGCAGCACCAGATCGCGGCACGGCTGCCGCTGGCGCAGACCGCCGAGGCGCATGAACTGATCGAGCAGGGCCAGGTGGTCGGGAACGTGCTGCTGCAGATCGACTGAAGGGGGTCTTGCGCCAGCGCAGCTTCCTCCCTTGCTCAGCGGTTGGCGGCGGCGGCGTGCGGGCCTAAGCTGTGCGCTGTTGCCACAGCCGGAGAACACGATGTCCACCGCCGCACGCCGCCTGCCACACGCACGGGCTGCCATCAGGTTCACCCCTGCCGCCCTGGTCTTCACCGGCGCGCTGGTGCTGCCTGGCGCCGCAGGCGCACAGGCCGCGCAGCAGGTCGTCAAGCCCCCGGTGGCGCAGGCCTGGATCGACGTCGCCACGGGCGCCGGCTTCGGCATGCCGGGCATGGGCGGCCCGGGCGGTGGTGCCGCGGGCGCGATGTCGATGATCGGCGGCATGTTCGGCCGCGCGATGGGCGGTGGCGGCGGCAACCGCTTCGGGCAGACGCAGACTGCGCCCGGTGGCCGCTGGGTCGACGTCACGCTCACCACGCGCAACAACCCGCAGCTGGGCGAAGCCGAGCAGCAGGTGCCGGTCGGCTTCCTGGCGCCGGCACTGAAACTCCAGTCCCCCAAGGAGAACAAGGGCAGCCCGCCCGAGCCCGGCGACGACAAGGTGGTCGAAGGTGAATACGAGCGCCCGAAAGGCAAGCTGCTGCTGTACTGGGGCTGCGGCGAGGCGGTGCGCGCCGGGCAGCCGCGGGTGGTCGACTTCGCCACCGCCACGCCGGCCGATCTGGTGCGCTTCTTCCAGTCGCGCCGCGCCACGCAGCGTGGCACGCACGCGGCCGTCGGCCGGCCGGTGTGGCCCAGCCCCGACGATGCGCGTTTGGTGCCCGAGGGCGCTTCGCTGGCCGGCGAACACGCCTTCCTCGGCGCTGGCGTGCCCGAGGGCTTCCGCTTCCGCATCCCGGCGGGCCAGGACCTGATGCCGGCGATCAACCTCAAACAGCAGGACCAGGGCGGCAGCACGAAGCTGGAGTGGGAGGCGCTGCCCACCGCACGCGCCTACTTCATCGCCGGCATGGGTGCGGGTGGTGGTGAAAACGAGATGGTGATCTGGACCAGCAGCGAGCAGCCCGACACCGGCTTCGGCCTGCTCGACTACCAGACCAACGCCGCGGTCGACCGCTGGCTGAAGGAGCAGGTGCTGCTGGCGCCGAAGACAACGGCCTGCGCCGTGCCCAAGGGTGTATTCACCGGCCAGGGCGCGATGCTGCGCATGATCGCCTACGGCAACGAGCTGAACCTGGCGCACCCACCGCGGCCGACCGACCCCAAGGTCGCCTGGGAACCGCAGTGGGCCGTGAAGCTGCGTGTGAAGTCGCAGACCATGGCCATGCTCGGCATGGACATGCCCGGCATGCCCGGGCAGGGCGCCGACCGTGAACCGGCGCCCGAGAAGAAGGAGTCCGGCGTGCCGGGCGTGAAGGACCTGCTGAAGGGCATCTTCGGGCGTTGAAGACCACGCGCGGGCGCCACATGCCGCGCCGCCAGGGTGCGGCATGCCATCAAGGCTGCAGCGTCAGTGCAAAGGTCTCTGTCGCGACCGACTTGCCCTTCAGTTGCACCGGGCCCAGCGGAATGCTCGGCAGGCGGCCAGCCAGTCCGGCCTGCGTGGTGGCGTCCACCAGCACACCGTGGCCGGCGGCCTTGGTGTGGGCTTCCAGCCGTGCGGCCAGGTTCACGGTGTCGCCAATGCAGGTGTAGGTGGCGCGTTGCTGCGTGCCGGTGTAGCCCTCGATGACCCCGCCGCTGGCCATGCCGATGCCGATGGCGATGGGTGCCTTGCCCTGCATCGCGCGTTCCGCGTTGTAGAGCTGCACCAGGTCCATCATGTCCAGCGCCGCCTGCGCCGCGGCCAGCGGCGCGTCGGCCAGCGCCGCCGGCGCACCGAACAGGGCCATCAGCCCGTCGCCGATCATCTGGTTCACAACCCCGCCCTGGCCGCTGATGGCGTCGAACATCCGCATGTAGTCGGTGTTCAGCCGTTCGATGGTCTCTGCCTCATGGCGGCCGGCCCTGGTGTGTTCATTCGTCAAGCCTTCTTGCGCGGCGAAGGCGAGGTTCACAATCGACGCAACCCCACGCTGCTGGCGAAGGCTATTGTCCGCGTCGGCGCTTGCTCCACGCCATGCGCTTCGACCTCACCACCCTGAACCTCGTGCTCGCCATCCACGACACCCGCAGCATCACGCGCGGCGCCGAGCGCGAACATCTCGCGCTGGCCGCCGCCAGCAAGCGCCTGTCCGACCTGGAGGCGCGCTTCGGCGTGGCGCTGTTCGAGCGCCGCGCGCGCGGTGTCGAGCCCACCGAGGCTGGCCGCGCGCTGGTGCGCCACATCCGCACCCTGCACAACAACCTGCACGCGCTGGAAAGCGAAGTGGTGGAGTTCTCGCGCGGCATCCAGGGCCACCTGCGCATCGTGGCCAACGCCAGCGCCATCAGCGAATGCCTGCCGCCCGACCTGGCGGCCTTCTCGCGCGCGCACCCGAAGATCCGCATCAGTCTGGAAGAGGAGTCCAGCGCCGAGGTGCAGGCCGCGGTGGCCGAAGGCCGCGCCGACGTGGGCATCTTCGTGCCGCCGCTGCTGGACAACCGACTGGCCACCCAGCGCTACCGCGAAGGCGACCTGGCAGTGGTGGTGCCGGCGGCCCATGCGCTGGCGCGGCGGCGCTCGGTGCGCTTCGAGGCGCTGCTGGAACACGACATCGTCGGCCTGCACCACGGCGCCGCCGCGCAGGAGCTGATGCATGCCGAGGCCGAGGGCGCCGGGCGCGTGCTGAAGTCGCGCCTGCAGGTGCGCGGCTTCGAGGCCATCGCGCAGCTGGTGGAAGCCGGGCTGGGCGTGGCCGTGATGCCGGCGGCCACCGCGGCGCGGCTGGCGCAGGTGTTCGGCGTGCAGGTGCTGGCCCTGGCCGAGCCCTGGGCGCACCGCCACTACCTGCTCGCCGTGCGCCGCCAGGAACTGCTGCCCACCGTGGTGCAGCGCTTTGTCGAAGCGGTCTGCCCGACCGACAATCCCGTTTCTCCGCCCTGAGGAGGCTGAATCCCATGACCGCCCGAACCCTGTACGACAAGCTCTGGGACGAACACGTCGTCCACACCGAGGAAGACGGCACCGCCGTGCTCTACATCGACCGCCACCTGGTGCACGAGGTGACCAGCCCGCAGGCCTTCGAGGGGCTGCGCCTAGCCGGGCGCAAGGTGTGGCGCGTCAGTTCCATCGTCGCCACCGCCGACCACAACACACCCACCACCGGCTGGGCCGACGGTTACGACGGCATCACCGACCCCATCAGCAAGCTGCAGATCACCACGCTCGATGCCAACATCAAGGCGTCGGGGGCGGCGGCCTACTTCCCCTTCCTGGACAAGCGCCAGGGCATCGTGCACGTCATCGGGCCCGAAAACGGCGCCACGCTGCCGGGCATGACGGTGGTCTGCGGCGACAGCCACACCAGCACCCACGGCGCCTTCGGCGCGCTGGCGCACGGCATCGGCACCAGCGAAGTCGAGCACGTGATGGCCACGCAGACGCTGCTGGCGAAGAAGGCGAAGAACCTGCTCGTGAAGGTCGAGGGCACACTCGGTCGCGGCGTCACCGCCAAGGACGTGGTGCTGGCCATCATCGGCAAGATCGGCACCGCCGGCGGCACCGGCTACACCATCGAGTTCGGCGGCAGCGCCATCCGTTCGCTCAGCATGGAAGGGCGCATGACGGTGTGCAACATGGCCATCGAGGCCGGGGCACGGGCTGGCCTGGTGGCGGTGGACGAGAAGACCATCGCCTACTGCAAGGGCCGGCCGTTTTCGCCCAAGGGTGTCGAGTGGGACCACGCCGTGGTGCACTGGCGTACCCTGCAGTCCGACCCCGGCGCGCACTTCGACGCCGTGGTCGAGCTCGACGCCGCGGCCATCCAGCCGCAGGTGACCTGGGGCACCAGCCCCGAGATGGTGGTGGGCGTGGACGGCCGTGTGCCCGACCCCGACAAGGAGAAGGACGCCACCCGGCGCGGCGCCATCGAGCGCGCGCTGGTCTACATGGGCCTGGAGCCGAACAAGGCCATCACCGACATCCGCATCGACAAGGTCTTCATCGGCAGCTGCACCAACAGCCGCATCGAAGACCTGCGCGAAGCCGCCGCGGTGGTCAAGCGTGCGGGCCAGCGCGTGGCCGCGAACGTCAAGGTGGCGATGGTGGTGCCGGGCTCGGGCCAGGTGAAGGCCCAGGCCGAGGCCGAAGGCCTGCATACGATCTTCACCGGCGCCGGCTTCGAGTGGCGTGAACCCGGCTGCAGCATGTGTCTGGCGATGAACGCCGACCGGCTGGAACCCGGCGAGCGCTGCGCCAGCACCAGCAACCGCAATTTCGAAGGCCGTCAGGGCGCGGGGGGTCGTACCCACCTCGTGAGCCCCGCGATGGCCGCCGCCGCCGCCCTGCACGGGCATTTCGTCGACGTCCGCCGTTTCGGCTGACCCTCACACTGGAGCATCTGTCATGCGCAAGCACATCCTGATCGTCCTGAGCTCGGCCCTCTTCGCCGCCTTCACGCTGTCTGCCTGCAACACCATCGAGGGCGTGGGCAAGGACATGTCGAAGGCCGGCGAAAAGATCGAAGACGCCGCGAAGAAGAAGTAGGCCGCCGGCATGCAAGCCTTCACCGTGCACCAGGGGCTTGTGGCCCCGATGGACCGCGACAACGTCGACACCGACGCCATCATCCCCAAACAGTTCCTGAAGTCGATCGCGCGCAGCGGCTTCGGCCCGAACCTGTTCGACGCCTGGCGTTACCTCGACCCGGGCGAGCCGGGGCAGGACCCGGCGTCGCGCAAGCCCAACCCCGACTTCGTGCTGAACCAGCCGCGGTATCAGGGTGCTTCCGTCTTGCTGGCGCGCAGCAACTTCGGTTGCGGCAGCAGCCGTGAGCACGCGCCCTGGGCGCTGGACCAGTACGGTTTCCGCGCCGTCATCGCGCCCAGCTTTGCCGACATCTTCTTCAACAACTGCTACAAGAACGGGCTGCTGCCCATCGTGCTGCCCGAGGCGCAGGTGGCCAGGCTCTTCGACGAGGTGCTGGCCTTCCCCGGTTACCGGTTGACGGTGGACCTGCCGCGGCAGGTGGTGGTCAAACCCGACGGCAGCGAACTGCCTTTCGAGGTGCAGGCCTTCCGCAAGTACTGCCTCGTCAACGGCTTCGACGACATCGGCCTGACGCTGCGCCACCAGGACAAGATCAAGGCCTTCGAGGCCGAGCGCCTCGCCCGCATGCCCTGGCTCGCGCACACCAGCCTGTAACCCGCGAAGACAACCCATGAGCATGAAAATCGCCATCCTGCCGGGCGACGGCATCGGCACCGAAATCATGGCCCAGGCCGTGAAGGTGATGCAGGTGCTGGACCTGCCTTTCGAGACCGAGACGGCGCTCGTCGGCGGCGCCGCCTACGAGGCCCACGGCCACCCGCTGCCCGAGAGCACGCTGCAACTGGCGAAGGACGCCGACGCCATCCTCTTCGGCGCGGTGGGCGACTGGAAGTTCGACAAGCTCGAACGTGCGCTGCGCCCCGAGCAGGCCATCCTGGGGTTGCGCAAGCACCTGGGGCTGTTCGCGAACCTGCGCCCGGCGTTGTGCTACCCGCAGCTCACGCATGCGTCGTCGCTGAAGCCTGAACTTGTGGCCGGGCTGGACATCCTGATCATTCGCGAGCTGACGGGCGACATCTACTTCGGCCAGCCGCGCGGCCGCCGCACGGCGGTGGACGGCCACTTCCCCGGTGCCGAAGAAGCCTTCGACACCATGCGCTACAGCCGGCCCGAGATCGAGCGCATCGCCCACGTCGCCTTCCAGGCAGCGCGCAAGCGGGCATCTGGAAGCGGTCGCCAAGGCGCCCGCGGGCGCGTCACCAGCGTCGACAAGGCCAACGTGCTCGAGACCTTCCAGTTCTGGAAGGACGTGGTCACCGAAGTGCACGCCGCGCATTACCCCGACGTCGAACTGCAGCACATGTACGTCGACAACGCGGCGATGCAGCTCGTGAAGGCGCCGAAATCGTTCGACGTGCTCGTGACCGGCAACATGTTCGGCGACATCCTCAGCGACGAAGCGGCCATGCTCACCGGCTCGATCGGCATGCTGCCCAGCGCGTCGCTCGACAAGCACAACAAGGGCCTGTACGAGCCCAGCCACGGCAGCGCGCCCGACATCGCCGGTAAGGATCTTGCAAACCCGCTGGCTACAATCCTGAGCCTTGCCATGATGCTGCGCTTCACCCTCCAGCAAACCGCCGCGGCCGACCGCATCGAGTCGGCGGTGCAGGCCGTGTTGACGGCCGGTTTGCGCACGGGCGACATCTGGAGCGAAGGCACGACCCAGGTCGGCACGCAGGCGATGGGCGATGCGGTCGTCGCCGCCCTCATCGGCAAAACCATCACCACCAAGACCTAGCGTCTCGGACCGTCTCGCCCCACCTCTGGACCCCGGCGAAACGAGCCGGGGGCGAACCGGGGTCCAGACACACTGGAAAGGCAGGACAGACATGGCACTCGTAGGATTGGTCGGCTGGCGCGGCATGGTCGGCAGCGTGCTGATGGACCGCATGCAGGCCGAAGGCGACTTCGCGCTCATCGAACCGCTGTTCTTCAGCACCAGCAATGCCGGCGGCGCTGCACCGGCGCAGGCGAAGAACGAGACGAAGCTGCAGGACGCCAACGACATCGCGGCGCTCAAGCGCTGCGACATCGTCATCACCTGCCAGGGCGGCGACTACACCAGCGCGGTCTACCCGAAGCTGCGCGCCGCGGGCTGGAACGGCCACTGGATAGACGCCGCATCGACGCTGCGCATGGCCGACGACGCGGTCATCATCCTCGACCCGGTGAACATGCCGGTGATCAAGGACGCGCTGGCCCGGGGCGGGCGCAACTGGATCGGCGGCAACTGCACCGTGAGCTGCATGCTGATGGGCGTGGGTGCGCTCTACAAGGCCGGCCTGGTCGAGTGGATGAGCACCCAGACCTACCAGGCCGCCAGCGGCGGCGGCGCCCAGCACATGCGTGAACTGCTGACGCAGTACGGCACGCTGAACGCGGCGGTGAAGTCGCTGCTCGACGACCCGAAGAGCGCCATCCTCGAGATCGACCGCCAGGTCATCGCCAAGCAGCGTTCACTCTCGGCGGCCGAGACCGCCAACTTCGGCGTGCCGCTGGGCGGCTCGCTCATCCCGTGGATCGACAAGGATCTCGGCAACGGCATGAGCAAGGAGGAGTGGAAGGGCATGGCCGAGACCAACAAGATCCTCGGCCAGGGTGAAGGTTTCGGCAGCGCCGCGGTGCCGGTGGACGGCTTCTGTGTACGTGTCGGCGCCATGCGCTGCCACAGCCAGGCGTTGACCTTCAAGCTGAAGCAGGACGTGCCGGTGGCCGACATCGAAGCCATGATCGCCGCCGACAACGCCTGGGTGAAGGTCGTGCCCAACACCCGCGAGGCCACGCTGCGCGACCTGACGCCGGTCGCCGTCACCGGCACGATGACGATCCCGGTCGGCCGCATCCGCAAGCTGGCGATGGGCCCGGAGTACGTCGGTGCCTTCACCATCGGCGACCAGTTGCTGTGGGGTGCGGCCGAGCCGCTGCGCCGCATGCTGCGCATCCTGCTGGCGGCATGAAGTCTTGCAGCCCCGGGGCGGCGCGGCGTCGCCCGGGCTGGTTTCAAGACGTTGCCACCGGGCAACAGCGCACAATGAGCGCCGAAACAAAGCATTTCGCCTGCGATCGTCAGCTTCTGCGTGAGCTTGCGCTCCTATATGCTTGATGTTGTTGCAATTTCTGCTGCTCGCCGGGCCTGATGAAGGGCCATCCGTGGGTGGCGTGAAGACCAAGCGGCCGGCTTCTCCCGAAGCCGCTACCGACCGGCGTGGGGGAACTGCCTTGAATCATCGATCGAGTGACGCTGCGCGGTTCGCGCTGACCGGTGTGGCCTTTGCCACCGCCTGCCTGTGGGCCTCGCAAGCGTGGGCCCTGGGGCTCGGCCGGCTGACCGTGGGCTCCTCGCTGGGCGAGACGCTGCGTGCCGAGATCGAAGTCACCAGCATCACGCCCGAGGAAGCCTCTTCCTTGCAGCTGCGCATCGCCCCTGCCGAGGCCTTCAGGGCCGCAGGTGTCGAATACAACGCCGCACTGCCTTCGGCGCGTGCCGAGATCGTGAAGCGCCCGGACGGGCGCTCGGTGGTGCGCATCACCGGCGAACGTGCGGTGCTCGAGCCCTTCGTCGACGTCATCATCGAGGCCACCTGGTCCAGCGGCCGCCTGGTGCGCGAGTACACGATGCTGTTCGACCCGCCCGGTGCGCGCACCGCGCAGGCGCCGGCACCGGCGCCGACCACCGGCCCGGTCATGACA
>CAMTUD010000135.1:0-4641 GCA_947084805.1 uncultured beta proteobacterium
CTGCCGCGCCCCAGGCCTGCAGCCCGCCGCTCGCGGGCAGCGCCAGTGCAAAGTCGTCACCGGCCGCCAGACCTGCGCTGGGCAAGATGCCGATCGGCGTCGGCACGGCGCCGGCCACGGGGCTGCCCAGCCCGAGTTGCCCGCTGCCGTTGCGGCCCCAGGCCCAGAGCCGGCCGCCGATGTCCAGCGCCACCGCAAAGCCGTCGCCCGCCGCAATGCCGGCCACGGCGTGCAGGCCCGCCACCAGCGTGGGTGAAGTGCGCGTGCCGACACCGTCGGCCAGGGGCACGGCCACCTCGCCAAAGCTGAGCACCTCGCCGTCGGAGCGCAGCGCCAGCGTGTGGCGCGCGCCGGCGGCCACCGCGACGATGCTGTCGAAGCCGTCGACGTTGCGGCCCACCGGGGCCGGCACCCGCATGTCCACCGTGGTGCCCAGGCCGAGTGCGCCGGTGCTGTTTTCGCCCCATCCCAGCAGGCTGCCGTCGGCGCGCAGTGCAAACGAGCGCCCGTTCCCTGCAGCGATGGCGACGACACCGCCGACGCCGTTGACACGCTGCGGCACGGCGCGGCCGTTCAGGCTGCCGTCGCCCAGGGCGCCGGCGCGGTTGCTGCCCCAGGCCCAGACGCTGCCGTCGGCGGCCAGGGCGAGCGTGTGGTCGGCGCCGGCGGCGATGGCCTGCAAGGCCGGCAGGCCCGGCACGGCAGTGGGCACGGCGCGTGCGGCGGTGTCAGCCAAGCCGAGCTGGCCCTGGCTGTTGTCGCCCCAGGCCCACAGCGTGCGGCCGTCGGCCGACAGCGCCAGGCTGTGCGCCCCGCCGGCCGCCACGCGGGGCACGTCGACGATGGTGAGGGTGGTGCTCGTCGATGTCGGCGCACCGCCAGCGTTGTTCACCTCCAGTGTGTAGCGCGTGCCGTTGTCGGCCGCGGTCTGCGCCGTGGTGGTGAATTGCACCAGCGCGCTGCTGCTGGCGCCGGCGGCGCCGACGATGGGCTGGCCATTGCGCAGCCAACGGTAGGTGAAGGGCAGGGCGCCAGCCACCTGGGTGGCGATGACGACGCTCTGCCCGGCGGCCACCATCACCCGCTTGTCCAGCGGCGCCGGCAAGGGGGCGGCGGCACTGGCGGCCAGCGTGAGCGTCGCGGCTTCGCTGGTGGCGTCGCCGGCCGCGTTGCGGACGCGCGCGCGGTAGCTCGCACCCGCGTCGACCACGCCGGCCGCGGGCAGCGTGTAGCTGGCGTCGTGGGCGCCGGCGATGTCGACGCCGTTGCGCTGCCACTGGTAGCTCAAGGGCAGGGAACCGAGCGCACGCACGGCAAAGGTGGCCGGCTGGCCCGCCGCGACGGTCATCGACTGCGGTTGTTCGGTCAGGCGCGGCGCCAATGGCAGCACGGTGACGGTGGCGCCGGCGGTCTGTTCGGCGCCGCTGCCGTTGCTCACGAGCACCGTGTAGCGGGCGCCGCTGTCGGCCAGCGCGAGCACGGGCGTCACGTAGACCGGGTCGGAGGCGCCCGCAAGCGTGTTGCCGTCGCGCTGCCACTGGTAGCGCAGCGGCGCGGCGCTCGTGGCCACCACCTGCAGGCGCACCGACTGGCCGTCGTTGACCGAGCTGCTGGCCGGCGCGCTGTCGACGGTGATGGCTGTCGGCGTCGCGCCCACGGGCGGTTGCGGCGTGACCCCGCCGCCGCCCGCATCCCCGCCGCCCCCACCGCCACCGCAGGCGCCCAGCAACAACAGCAGCGCGGCCGTGCAGGCCGACGCGAACCGGCCGCGGGTGCGGCCGCGCAGGTCTTGGGCGGGGTGGTTGATGGTCGTGCTCCTGAAGTGACAGACGCAGTCTGGCCACCCCGGGGTGCGCGGTCTGTGCGACGTCGTACCCCGCGGGGTGTGGGCGTCGGCCTGTGCGCTCAGCTGAGGAGTCGGCCCGGAACGGCCTCTGCCGGCGCAGCCGGCGTCGCACCGGCCGGTGCGTCATTCGGCTGCAGGCCCCATTCGGCGGCCACCAGCGCGCTGTCCAGCAGCCGCAACAAGGCCGTGGCCAGTTCGGTGTTGAGCGCGATCTCGATGCGCCGGCCGCGGGGCTCGCGCACCGCCAGCGTCAGTTGGCCGTCGGCGCCCGGGCGCAGGTCGGCGGCGTCGGGCAACAGCGGTTCCGGGCCCAGCGGATGGCTGGCGTCGGCGCTGGCAAAGGGCTGGGCGAAGTCGGCGCCCTGCAGTGAACGCTGCAGCGCCGCCTGCTCCAGCATCTGCCGCGCCTCGGGCACGGGCAGGGCCTGTGGGGTGGTGCGGGCCACGCTGGCCTGCGCCACCGCCTGGCGGAAGGGCGGGTACAGCCGCTGCACCATGCGGCGTGTCAGCCACACCGCGTAGACCTCGGCTTCCGTCGTGCGCAGTTGCAGCAGCAGGCGGTCGGCGGTGGCGTCGTAGCGGACCTGGATCTGGTGGATGGCCATGACCACCATTCTGGCGTGCGGGCGGCGCCTGCGCGCAGCCGGCCTGTCCTGGCGCAAGGCCAGGATGCGGGCGTGGGCTTGAAACCGGGGCGCCGCCGCCCCATGTGGCCTGCAAGCGAAAGGACCTTCATCATGCGTTTCGACAAGCTCACCACCGCCTTCCAGCAAGCCCTGGCCGACGCCCAGAGCGCCGCCGTCGCCCGCGACAACCCCTACATCGAGCCCGCCCACCTGCTGGCGGCGATGCTGGCCCAGCCCGATGGCCCCAAGGCGCTGCTCGACCGCGCCGGCGCCAACACCGCCGCGCTGGGTGTGGCGATGGAAACCGCCATCCGCAACCTGCCCCAGGTGCAGGGCGGGGGCCAGGTGCAGGCGGGGCGTGAACTGGCCCAGCTGCTGCAGGCCGCCGACAAGGAAGCCGGCAAGGCGGGTGACCAGTTCATCGCCAGCGAGATGTTCCTGCTGGCGCTGGCCGACTCGAAGACCGACATCGGTGGCGTGGTGCGCGGGCACGGCCTGTCGCGCAAGTCGCTGGAGGCGGCGATCCTGGCCGTGCGTGGCGGGCAGTCGGTCGACTCGGCCGACGCCGAGGGCCAGCGCGAGGCGCTGAAGAAGTTCACGCTCGACCTCACCGAACGCGCCCGCCAGGGCAAGCTCGACCCGGTGATCGGCCGCGACGATGAAATTCGCCGCGCGATCCAGGTGCTGCAGCGGCGTTCCAAGAACAACCCGGTGCTGATCGGAGAGCCCGGCGTGGGCAAGACCGCCATCGTCGAAGGCCTGGCGCAGCGCATCATCAACGGCGAGGTGCCCGACAGCCTGAAGAACAAGCGTGTGCTGGTGCTGGACATGGCGGGGCTGCTGGCCGGCGCCAAGTTCCGTGGTGAATTCGAGGAACGTCTGAAGGCCGTGCTGAAGGAAGTGGCCGCCGACGAAGGCCGCATCATCCTGTTCATCGACGAGCTGCACACCATGGTCGGCGCCGGCAAGGCCGAAGGCGCCATCGACGCCGGCAACATGCTCAAGCCCGCGCTGGCGCGCGGTGAGCTGCACTGCATCGGCGCCACCACGCTGAACGAATACCGCAAGTACGTCGAGAAGGACGCCGCACTGGAACGCCGCTTTCAGAAGGTGCTGGTCGACGAGCCGACGGTGGAGGCCACGGTGGCCATCCTGCGTGGCCTGCAGGAAAAGTACGAAGTGCACCACGGCGTGGAGATCACCGACCCGGCCATCGTCGCCGCGGCCGAGCTTTCGCACCGCTACATCACCGACCGCTTCCTGCCCGACAAGGCCATCGACCTCATCGACGAGGCGGCGGCCAAGGTGAAGATCGAGATCGACAGCAAGCCCGAGGCGATGGACCGGCTCGACCGGCGGCTGATCCAGCTGAAGATCGAGCGCGAGGCCGTGCGCAAGGAAAAGGACGAAGGCTCCATCAAGCGCTTTGGGCTGATCGAGGACGAGATCGCGAAGCTGGAGCGCGACTACAACGACCTGGAAGAGATCTGGAAGGCCGAGAAGGCCATCGCGCAAGGCAGTGCGCAGGTCAAGGAAGAGATCGACCGCACACGCCAGCAGATCGAGGAGCTCAAGCGCAAGGGTGACTTCAACAAGGTGGCCGAACTGCAGTACGGCAAGCTGCCGGAACTGGAAAAGCGCCTGAAGGAAGCCCAGGCCACCGAGACCGGCAAGAAGGGCGCCGGCCGCCCGCAACTGCTGCGCACGATGGTGGGCGCGGAAGAGATCGCCGACGTGGTGAGCCGCGCCACCGGCATCCCGGTCAGCAAGCTGATGCAGGGTGAACGCGACAAGCTGCTGCAGATGGAAGACAAGCTGCACGAGCGTGTGGTGGGCCAGGACGAGGCCATCACGGCCGTGGCCGACGCCATCCGGCGTTCACGCGCCGGCCTGTCCGACCCCAACCGCCCGCTGGGCAGCTTCCTCTTCCTGGGGCCGACCGGCGTGGGCAAGACCGAGCTGTGCAAGGCGCTGGCCGGTTTCCTGTTCGACGGCGAGGACCACATGATCCGCGTCGACATGTCCGAGTACATGGAGAAACATTCGGTGAGCCGCCTCATCGGCGCGCCGCCGGGTTACGTGGGCTACGACGAGGGCGGCGCGCTGACCGAAGCCGTGCGCCGCAAGCCCTACAGCGTGCTGCTGCTCGACGAGGTCGAGAAGGCGCAC
>CAMTUD010000136.1:0-37187 GCA_947084805.1 uncultured beta proteobacterium
CACCGACGCTGCAGGCGGTGGCGCCGGGGCCGGCGGCAGCACGCGGGTGCGGTCGTCGTCGACCGCGAGATCGACGGTGACCTGCGCCGGCGGGGGCGCGGGCGCCGTGCGTGGGGCCACCGTGGTCGTCGCCGAAGCGCTGTCGAGCACGACGGTGCGGTCCCATTGCGAAGGCACCGGGCCGGTGTCGACACGCCGCCGCGGCGGGTGGGCGTGGCCGTCCAGCACCTCGCGCAGCGCGGCCACGCTCTGCGGGCGGTCGCTGGGGCGCGGCGCCAGCATCCAGTCGATGGTGCGCAGGAAGGTCTCGCTGCAGCCCGGGCAGGCTTCGGTGCCCAGCGCCGAGACGTCGTCGTGCACGGCGCGCGCCGTCGCCGGCGGCGGTGGGCGGTTCAGCAGCAGGTAGTGCAGCGTGGCGCCCAGCGCGTAGATGTCGGTCCAGGGGCCCTGCTTCACGGCGCCGACCTCGGCGTACTGCTCGATGGGCGCGTAGGCCGGCTTCAGGATCGCGGTGAGTGTCTGGCTCTTGTCGCCGATGACGCGGCGCGCGGCGCCGAAGTCGAGCAGCACGGGGTGGCCGTCGGGCTCGATCTGGATGTTGTCGGGCGCGATGTCGCGGTGGTAGACGCCCTCGGAGTGCAGTTTCTCGATGGCCCCCAGCAGCGGCACCAGCAGCGCGCGCAGCCAGGCTTCGTCGGGCGGCGACAGCATCGCGGCGCGCACCTCCTTCACGGTGTGGCCGCGCATCACCGGCATGGCCATGTAGGCGGTGCCGTTGGCTTCCCAGAAGCGGTGCACCTTCAGCAGCGAAGGGTGGTCGAAGCGGGCCAGCAGCCGCGCTTCGTTGACGAAGGAGCGCAGGCCGAGCGCAAAGGTGTCGGCATCGGACTGCGAGCGCACCGAGACATGCAGGGTTTCGGTGCGGCCGGCCAGCGAGGCCGGCATGTACTCCTTGACCGCCACCTCGCGTTCGAGCGCGTGGTCGAAAGCCAGGTACACAATGCCGAAGCCGCCGACCCCCAGCAGGTGCAGCACCTCGAACTCGCCCAGGCGGGTACCCGGTGGCAATGCACTCGGGTTGTCGCTCTGCAGGCGTGTAGTGGTGTCGGACATGCAAGAACAAGCTTATCAGGGATACCCCCGCGCCAGCCGCTGGCCTGCGCCCCGTGTGCACGCCATCCGTCCCCCGGCCGATGGAGACTTTCGCGGCCGCGCCGCCGGCCCCGTCGCCGACCTGCCGCGCCGGTGAGCGCCGACGCCGTTTCGCTGTGGGCCTACCCGGCCTACATCCGGTTGTGGTTTGCGCGGCTGGCCGGGGTGTCGGCGAGCCAGATGATGATGGTCGCCGTCGGCTGGCAGATGTACGACTTGACCGGTTCGGCCTGGGACCTGGGGCTCGTGGGCCTGCTGCAGTTTGCGCCCGCGCTGGTGCTGACGCTGCCGGCCAGGCACCTGATCGACCGCCACCACCGCGGCCGCATCCTGGCGCTGTGCCTGGGCCTGCAGGCACTGTGCGCGCTGCTGCTGTGCCTGGGCAGCGCGGGCGGCCTTGCGACGCGCGGGCTGCTGCTCTTAGTCAGCGTCGTGCTGGGCGCCGTGCGTGCCTTCCAGTTGCCCACGCAGCAGGCGCTGACGCCGCTGCTGGTGCCCAAGGCCGTGCTGCCCCGTGCGCTGGCCTTCAGTTCGACCGGCATGCAGGGCGCCATCATCGGCGCGCCGGCGCTGGGCGGTTTCATCTACGCGCTGGGCGCACCCGCCACCTACGGCACCTGCGCGGCGCTCTTCACGCTGGCCTGCGGCCTGTGCCTGGCGCTGCGCTACACACACGTGCCGCCACCCAACGAACCCGCGACGCTGGACACCCTGCTGGCCGGCGTGCGCTACGTCTGGCAGAGCAAGGTGGTGCTGGGCGCGATTTCGCTCGACCTCTTCGCGGTGCTATTCGGCGGCGCCACCGCGCTGCTGCCCATCTTCGCCAAGGACATCCTGCATGTCGGTCCCTGGGGCCTGGGCCTGCTGCGCAGCGCGCCGGCGGTGGGTGCGCTGCTGATGTCGGTGGCGCTGACGCGCTGGCCGGTGCGGCGCCGCACCGGGCACGTGCTGCTGGGCGCGGTGGCGGTGTTCGGTGCAGCGACGCTGGTGTTCGGGTTGTCGACGAGCTTCGTGGTGTCGATGGTTGCGCTGGCCATCACCGGCGCGGCCGACATGGTCAGCGTCGTCATCCGCCAGACGCTCGTGCAGCTGGAAACCCCCGACCACATGCGCGGCCGCGTGAGTGCGGTGAATTCGGTGTTCATCGGTGCGTCGAACCAGCTCGGCGAGTTCGAGTCGGGCGCCACCGCCGCGCTGATGGGGCCGGTGGGCTCGGTGGTGCTGGGTGGCGTGTGCACGCTGGTGGTGGCGGGCCTGTGGCTGCGCTTCTTTCCCACGCTGGCGCAGCGTGACGCGTTGGTGCAGGCCGGCACGGCGGAACCCGGAGGTCGGGCACGGGCCTGACAGCGCACACACGGCCCGGGGGCGGGCGGCATGGCGCGGGGGTGGATGAAACGGCCGTGGCCGGCACGCCGGACAAGGACACCGCAGGTGTCTGCCGGGGCACGGGGCCATCGACCACGATGGTGGTGCCGCCTGGCCTAGCGGCCGCCCTCACGCTTGCCCTCCAGCCGCGCCCGCGCACCGCGGCTGCGTGCCTTCCACTGCTGCACCTGCGCCTTGCGCTCCAGCGCGGTGAGCGTGTCGCGCCGCGCCTCGCGCAGCAGCTTCTGGTAGTTGCGCAGGCGCTCGCCGCTCACGCCTTCGCGCACGGCGCAGCCCGGCTCGGCTTCGTGCCGGCAGTCGCTGAAACGGCACAAGGGCGCCAGGCGGGCGATGTCGTCGAAAGCGGTCTCGATCTCGCCGGCATCGCCGTCCAGGCGCAGCGTGCGCAGGCCCGGTGTGTCGATGATGCAGGCGCCGTCCGCCGTGGTGTGCAGCGACCGGGTGGTGGTGGTGTGGCGGCCATGGCTGTCGCCGCGCCGGTTGGGGCCGGTGGACTGCACCTGGCTGCCCGTCAGCGCGTTGGTCAGCGTGCTCTTGCCGGCGCCGCTGGAGCCCAGCAGCACCAGCGTCTGCCCGGCCTGCAGCCAGGGCGCGAGCTGCACGCCGGGTTCGTCGCCCAGCGCGTTGACGGCCACCGCCACCACGTCGGCCGGCAGCACGGCCTGCACCTGCTGCAGGCGCGCCGCGGCATCCGCGGCCAGGTCGCGTTTGGTCAGCACCACCACGGCGGCGACACCGGCCATGCGCACCAGCGCCACGTAGCGCTCCAGGCGGCGCAGGTTGAAGTCGTGGTCCAGGCCCATCACCAGCAGCGCGGTGTCGACGTTGCTGACGATGACCACACGCTCGACCTTGTCGCGGCCGTCGTGCAGCCGGCGCGCGAGCTGGTTCAAGGGTGGCAGGCGCGTGTGCACCCACCATTCGCCGTAGCTGTTGCGTTCGGCCAGCACCCAGTCGCCGCAGGCGATGGCGTCGCCTTCGGCGGCCAGCGCCGTGCGCAGCGCGGGCCGCATTCGCGCCGGGTGCTCGGCCACGCCGTCGTGCAGCAGCAGCCCTTCACGCTGCACTTCGACGACCCGCAGCGGCGCGGTTTCGGCGTCGGCGTCGGCAAGACCCGCCTGCGCCAGGTGGGAGAGATACGACGCTGCGAAGCCGATGCCACGCAGCCGTTGCAGCAAGGATGAATCGAACATGGTTGAAGGCGCTCCGTGCAGGACCAGCCATCACGCCGCTCCGACCGGTTCGGTCGCAGCGACGCGCGAGAGAGCCACGGGCGGTGGGCCCGGGCGACGTCAGGGGATGGGGTGCTGTCGGCCGCGACGCAGGGTCACGGCATCACGGATCGGCGTGGGAATGAACGCGCGGTGTTTCGCGGTTCCCCCCGCGCGGCAGGTTGCCGTGGCGGGGGCTTCAACGCTGCGGCGCGGGGCCGCGGTCGGATGCGTGGGTCAGTGCGTGCCGGCCGACAGGAGGGCAATGTCTTGGGTCTTCATGCGGGCCTCCTGGTCACGGGTGGGAACGGGGCGGAATGTGCGCCTGCTGCGCGCCCACGTCAAGCCGCAGATGCAGGCTGCTGCAAGGCCTGTCGCGTGCGGCCGACAGCAGCCCCTGCGGCTCTGCCCGTCAGCGCGGCGCGTCGTCCGGCGTGAAGGCATCGGCGGCAATGCGGCGCACCGACAGCACGGCGATCGGGGGCTGCAGGTACGGGTTGTCGGCACGCCCCAGCCGGTGCAGCGCCTGCACCACCGCGCGCCCGGCCACCACCTGGCCGAAGGCCGCGAAGCCCTGGCCGTCCGGGTTGCGTCCGCCGCCGAAGTCGAGCGCGGGCTGCGCGCCGACGCCGATGAAAAACTCCGATGCCGCCGTGCCTGGCCCCAGCCGCGCCATCGACACCGTGCCGTCCAGGTGGCGCAGGCCACTGACCGCCGTCGTCTCGTGCACGATGGGCGGCAGCGGCGGCGCACGGCCGTCGTCCAGGTGCATGCCCCATTGCACGACGGCGATGCGGTGCTGTGTGGCCGGCGGCTGGTTGGCGTCGTTGACGATGCGGTAGACGGCACCGCCGTCCAGCCACTTCGAGTCGACGTAGGCCAGGTAGTTGGCCACCGTCACCGGCGCCCGCGCGGGGTTCACCGCGATGACGAAGGCGCCCAGCGGCGTTTCGACCCGGGTGTGGACAACACCAGCCGCGACATTCGACGGCTGTGCGGCTGCCGTGGCAGCGGCACCCAGCGCAGGCAAGGCAAGCAGGGTGCGGCGTTTCATGGGGCATCGAAGGGCGAGCGTCAGGGCTGCCAATTGAACACCAGCCCGCAGCGCAACGGCAGCCCCCGCGCCGCCCCCGATATCCTGCCGGCCATGCATCCCGTGAACCTGCTCTACGCCGACGACAGCCTCGTCGTCACCGACAAGCCCGCCGAACTGCTTTCGGTGCCGGGCCGCGGCGAGGCCGGGCGCGACAACCTGACCAGCCGCGTGCAGGCGCTCTACCCCGACGCGCTGGTCGTGCACCGGCTCGACATGTCGACCTCGGGGCTGCTGCTCTTCGCGCGCGGCATCGAGATGCAGCGGCGCCTGAACGCGGCCTTCGAGCAGCGCGCGGTGAGCAAGCTCTATATCGCGGTGGCCGAAGGCCGCATCGAAGGCGACGCGGGGCAGATCCACGCGCCGCTGGCCGCCGACTGGCCGAACCGGCCGCGGCAGATCGTCGACGCGGTGAACGGCCGCCCTTCCCTCACGCACTGGCGGGTGCTGGTGCGCGAGGACGGCTGCACACGCGTGGCGCTGTCGCCTGTCACCGGCCGCTCGCACCAGCTGCGGGTGCACCTGCAGCACCTGGGCCACCCGATCCGCGGCGACGAGCTCTACGCACCACACCCGCTGCGCGCCGCGCGGCTGCTGCTGCACGCGGCCGAGATCGGCTTTGCCCATCCGCTCGACGGCCGGGCCATGCACTTCCGCAGCGAGCCGCCGTTCTGAGCGCCGGCTACAGTGCACCTGTACCCGGCAGCCCCTCTCACCCCGACACCCGAACCCGCATGCAAAACCACCTCAGCATCGTCACCGGCGGCTCACGCGGCCTCGGCCGCGCGCTCGTCGAGCAACTGCTGGCCCGCGGCCACCACGTGCTGGCGCTCGCCCGTCGCCCGACCGCGCTGCCGGTGCCCGCAGGCGCACGCCTGGAGGCGTGGACCGTCGACCTCGCCGACCCCTTGCCGCTGGCCGAGCGGCTGGCGGGCTGGCTGGCGGCGCACGGGCCAGCGGGATGTGCATCGGTGACCCTGGTGCACAACGCGGGCGTGGTGTCGCCGCCCGCGCCGCTCTCGGCCAGCGACCCGGCGGCGCTGTCGAACGCGCTGCGTGTCGGCCTGGAAGCGCCCCTGGTGCTGAGCGCAAGCTTCCTGCGCGCCACCGCGGCCTGGACGGTGCCCCGCAAGCTGCTGTTCATCTCGTCGGGCCTGGGCCGGCGCGCGATGGCCGGCAGCGGCAGCTACTGCGCCGCCAAGGCCGGCATGGACCATCTGGCGCGCGCGCTGGCCCTGGAGGAAGCCGCAGCGCCGCACGGGGCGCGTGTCGTCTCGCTGGCGCCGGGGGTCATCGACACCGACATGCAGGTCCAGCTGCGCGCGGCCGACCCGCACCTCTTTCCCGAGCGTGCACGTTTCCAGAGCCTGAAGGACAACGGTCAGCTCGACAGCCCGGCCCAGGCGGCGGCGAAGGTGCTGGCCGTGCTGGACCGCGACGACTTCGGCAGCGTGCCGGTGACCGACGTGCGGGAGCTGGCATGAGCGATCACGGCGCCGGCCGTGTCGCCGCGCTTGTAGCCGAACTCGGCCTGCGCCCGCACCCCGAGGGCGGCCACTACGGCGAGGTCTTCCGCTCGGCGCACGCCGTGCGCACCGACGACGAACGCCAGGGCCGCGTGGCGCTCACCACCATCGACTTCCTGCTCGCCGCCGGGCAGTTCTCGGCCTGGCACCGCGTGCGCTCGGACGAGGTCTGGCACCTGCTGGAAGGCACGGGGCTGCGGCTGTGGCTGGCGCCGCCCGACCTGTCGGCGTTCACCACCGTCGAACTCGGTCCCGTGGCCGCCGGCCGACGCCCCCGCCACGTGGTGCCCGCCGGCTGGTGGCAGGCGGCCGAGCCGGTGGGCGGCTACGCCTACGTCGGCGCCACCGTCGGCCCGGGTTTCGACTTCGCCGACTTCAGTTTCGGCCGCGAAGACGCCGCGCTGTGCGCGGCACTGCAGTCCGGCGCGCCCGCACTGCGTCGGCTGCTGTAGGCGGCACCCGACCGGCGCGCCGTCAGCGGCCCACCGCGTGCAGCTGGGCGTTGTGGGTGGCGTAGACCAGCCCGTCGGGCCCAGCCACGGTGGCGGTGTAGGCCTGGCCGACGCCGGCGTTCATGCGCACGCCTTCGCTCAGCGTGTTGCTCGGCAGGTGCCAGCGGCAGACCACGCCGTCCTCGTTGTTGACCAGCACCGCGTGGGTCGCCGGGTCCACCACCGCGGTGTCGACGCACCACTCACGCACACCGCCCGCGATGCCGGGGTCGGGCGTCGGGCCCGTCACCACACGCACTGCCTTCATCACCGTCACCAGCGTGCCGGCCGGCGTGTAGGCGTCGGCCTGCGTGCCCTGGGATCGAGCACCGCCATCGGGTTGCGGCCGACACCACTGCCGGCGCCGTAGCAGTTGTTGTACTTGACGAGCCGCAGGTCGCTGGACGTGCCCGTGTAGTCGGGCACCCTGGCCGCGGGCACGATGGAAGGGGTGTCGTCCCAGCCGAAGGAGCCCGGTGTCTTGAGCGTGCCCAGCGTGGCGTCGAAATGCCGCAGCCAGCCGCGGCCTTTGGGCTCGTCGCGGGCGCCGCCGATGACCGACACCGACGCGGCCGATCTGGTGTGTTTCCTGCGCACGCTGAGCGACGGCCACGTGGCCGGCACACCTTCGCCACCGGCCTGTCGGTGACGCCGCCCGCGCCGCCGCGGCGGCGCCCGGGTCGTCAGCGTTCGCCCAGCGAGACGCCGATGCCGCGTGCGGCCTGCAGGATAGGGTGGTCGGGCGGCACGTTGCGTGTGCGGCCGGCCACCTCTTCCAGTGGCACGCTGATGCAGTCCTCGCCCTTCAGCGCCACCATGCGGCCGTACTCGCCGGCCTTCACCAGCTGCGCAGCGTGGTAGCCGAAACGCGTGGCCAGCACGCGGTCGAAGGCGGTGGGCGTGCCACCGCGCTGGGTGTGGCCCAGCAGCGTGGTGCGCACCTCCGCCTGCAGCCGCGGCTGCAGTTCGTGCTGCAGCCAATGGCCGACACCGCCGAGGCGCAGCGGGTCGGGGCTGTGCACCAGCGTGTCGCGGATGGTCATGCCCTGCCCTTCGGCATGTGCCCCTTCTGCGATGCAGATCAGCGTGGCCAGGCCGCGCGATTCGCGGTCCTGGCACAGCCGCGCCACGGCCTCGATGCTGAACGGCACCTCGGGGATCAGGATGACGTTGGCGCCGCCGGCCATGCCACCCTCCAGCGCGATCCAGCCGGCGTAGCGGCCCATGGTCTCGGCGATCATCACGCGGCCGTGGCTGCGCGCCGTGGTCGCCAGGCGGTCCAGCGCCTCGGCCACCACGGCCACCGCGCTGTCGAAACCGAAGGTGCGTTCAGTCAGCGCCAGGTCGTTGTCGATGGTCTTGGGCACGCCCACCACCGGCAGGCCCATCGGCGTGAAGCGGTGCGCGATGGTCATCGTGCCGTCGCCGCCGATGGCCACCAGGGCGTCCAGACCGAGGTCTTTCGCGAAGGCCATCGCCTCGGCCGACCGGTCGCTGCCATCGGGGTACTTGAAGGGGTTGCAGGTGTTGTGCGTGCCCAGGATGGTGCCGCCCTCGGCCAGGATGCCGGCCACGTCCTGTATGCCCAGCGGCCGCGCCTTGCGTTCGACGAGGCCGAAAAAGCCACGCTCGATGCCGGTGACACGCGCGCCGCACTCGTTGTGCAGCGCCAGCGTCACGGCGCGGATGACCGCGTTCAGGCCCGGGCAGTCGCCGCCGCCGGTGAGGATGCCGACGTGTTTGGGTGCGCTCATGCCATCCACGCCCGCACGTCGGCCTTCAGTTGCAGCAGGTCGGCCTGTCGTGTGTACATCATGTGTCCGGCATCGTAGTAGCGGTGGGTGACACGCGCCAGCACGTCGGCCGGCGCATTCAGCTGGGCCAGCGACCAGTCGCTGGCGCTGTAGGGTGTGCCGAGATCGTAACGACCGCTGGCGGCCAGCACCTTCAGGTGCGGGTTGCGCCGCAAGGCACGTGCCAGGTCGGGGCTGGTGCTGCAGAAGCCCATCTCGTTGTCGCCGCCACGCTGCCACTTCCAGGCCTTGTGGGCTTCGAAGTTGAGCACCTCGTAACGGTGCTCGAAGTCGATGCCCAGGGTGCCGCGGTAGAAGGCCAGCGCCGCCATCGTGTAGGGGCCGGCGATGGCCTCGATGCCGGGGTCGAACTCCATCTCGGGCAGGCGGCTGGCGGCGGCCGGGCCGGTGGCGCGCGCCTCGAGCCGGCCCACCACCTGACCGCGCGCGCGCAGCGCCTCGACGAAGTAGGTGCGGTCGCTGATGCGCAGGTTCTGCTCTTCGACCAGCGTGCGCGGCAGCCCGGTGAGCTCGGCGATGCGGCGTGCGATGGCGCCGCGGCGCTTTTCGCTCAGGCGAGCACCGGCCTGCAGCGCGGCCACGTAGTCGTCGTGCACGAAGGCCTCGGCCGCGGCGCGCGCGGCTTCGGGCGAGGCGCCCTGCGGGCCGCTGAGCAGGCCGTGGTATTGCGAGGTGTTGGCAAACGCCGGCAGGAAGAGGCCGTAAGGCAGGTCGTTGGCCGGCGCGAAGACCAGGCTCTGCAGGTCCATCGCGCACGACACCAGGATCACGCCGCTGAGCACCGCGCCCAGGCTCTGCATCTTGTCGGCCAGGCCGGCGCCGCGGGTCGTGCCGTAGCTCTCGCCGGCGATGTAGAGCGGCGAGCCCCAGCGCTGGTGGCGCGTCAGCCAGGCGCGCATGACCTCGGCCAGCGCGTCGATGTCGCCGTCGACCGACAGCAGCTTCTTGCGCGCGTCTTCGCTGGCCGTCACCGACCAGCCGGTGTGCGGCGGGTCGATGAAGACGAGGTCGAAGTGCTCGAACCAGCTGTGCGGGTTGTCTTCGACGGCGTAGGGCGGGCGCGGCATGCCGGCGTCGTCGGGCACCACCACGCGCTTGGGGCCCAGGGCACCGAACTGCAGCCAGATCGACGCCGAGCCCGGGCCGCCGTTGAAGGCAAAACACAGCGGGCGCTGCGCGGCGTCGGCGCCCTGCAGCAGGTAGGCCGTGGTCATCACCGCGGCCTCGGGTTCGGCGGCGCCGCCGGCCAGGCTGGCCGGCATCACCGGCATGAAGGCGGCGTGCACACGGTAGTCGAGCGTGCGGCCGCCCAGCGTCACGGTGGCGGTGCTCTCGGCGGCCGGGCGGGCGAGCAGCTTGTCGACCTGGTCGCGCAGGCGCCGCGCGGCATCCTTCTCGGGGGCGGTGGGCGTGGGCGTGGCGGGGGCGGCGTCGGCCATGGCTGAGGGGCCGTCGCAACGACGGCAGGTGGAAGCGAAGCCGCGACGTTAGCGCAGCCGGCGGCGTTCAGGCCGGCATGTTCACGTTGGCGCGCTACCCGCCAGCACCGCCGCGTAGCGTCCGATGTCGACGTTCCCGCCGCTGACGATCACGCCCACGCGCCGGCCGCGCACCGGCACCACGCCCTGCAGCGCCGCCGCCGCACCCAGGCAGCCAGTGGGTTCAACCACCATCTTCATGCGTTCGGCAAAAAAGCGCATCGCCTGCACCAGTTGCGCGTCGCTGACCGTGACGATGGCCTTCACCAACTGCTGGATGACCGGGAAGGTGAGCTGCCCGCTGTGCTGCGTCTGCGCGCCGTCGGCGATGGTCTTGGGCGTGGCGATGTGCACGATGTGCCCGGCGGCCAGGCTCTGCTGGGTGTCGTTGCCGGCTTCGGGCTCGACGCCGATGACCTCGATGCCCGGGCTGCGGTGGTGCGCGGCCACGGCGCAGCCGCTGATCAGTCCGCCCCCACCCACGCACACCAGCAGCAGGTCGAGCGGGCCGGTGTCGTCGATCAGCTCGGCTGCGGCGGTGCCCTGCCCGGCCATCACATGCGGGTGGTCGTAGGGCGGGATCAGCGTCATGCCGCGCTCGGCGGCCAGGCGCGCGCCGATGGCCTCGCGGTCTTCGGTGTAGCGGTCGTAGAGCACGACCTCGCTGCCGGGCTGGCCCTGCTGGTAGCCGCGTGTGGCGGCCAGCTTGGCGGCCGGTGAGTCGTGCGGCATCACGATCACCGACGGCATGCCGAGCAGCCGTGCCGACAGCGCGATGGCCTGCGCGTGGTTGCCCGAGCTGAAGGCGATGACGCCGGTGCGGCGCTGCGCGGGCGTGAACTGCGCCAACGCGTTGTAGGCGCCGCGGAACTTGAAAGCGCCCATGCGCTGGAAGTTCTCGCACTTGAAGAAGAGCTGCGCGCCGGTGAGTTCGTCGGCCGTGCGCGAGGTCATGACCGGCGTGCGGTAGGCCACGCCCGCCAGGCGGGTGGCCGCGGCCGTGATGTCGTCGGGGTGGATGGCCAGCGGCTTCATGTCTTCTCGCTTGTGCCGGGGCCCTGGAAGGCGTGGCGGCGGTAAGTCAGCACCAGGGTGTCGCGCCAGGCGGGCAGCGCAGCGTCGACGGGCTGGATGGGTGTGGTTTCGTGGATCACGCGGGCGTCGTCGAGCAGCAGCGCGCTGAAGGGTTCATGCAGCGTGAAGCGCACCCCCTGCGGGCCGCGGGCCTCGAAGACCCGCGTCTCGCCGCCCTTGACGTTGTGGCGGTCGACGATCAGCACCACCACCAGGTCGACACCATCGCGGTGCGCGCCTTCGGGCGTGGGGCGGCCGATGCCGTCGGTGGTGTCGATGCGGAAGGGGTGAGCCTCGACGAACCACTCCGCCGGTCCGTGCAGCAGCTCGGCCACGCCGGCCAGCCCCTGCAGCAGCCGCGCCCAGGCCGGGTCGGCCACCAGCGCGGCCGGCAGCGGCTCGAACCAGCGCTGGATGCCGCCGTGCAGCGCGTTGTATTCCACCGGCTGCCAGTGCGCGCGGTGCGGTACGGCGACCACGCTGTCGGTCGTGACGCGGAAGCAGCCGTGGCGCCGGCGTCGGTAACGGCCGCCGTCGCGCAGATGCGGGTCGGGCGGCAGTTCGGGCCACAAGGCCCGCCAGGCTTGCAGGGCGCTGTTGTCCAGCCGGCACAGTGCGCACAGGCTCGGGGCATCGATCACGGCCCAGCCAGCAGCGGTCAGCTGGGCGGGCAGTCCGTCCAGGGCGGTCAACGGGGGAAAGGCTTGCATGTTCGGTCGCGGTCGAGGGGCCTGGCAGCCCGGCAGCGCCAGGCTGGGGCAGGAAATGGGGGAAGCTCTCCAATCCACTGTCAGCAAACTGCGGGTCGTTGACGTTAAGGTGACTACAGACCATGCAAGCCGCCCCGTTGAACACCGAACCCCAGGCCAACGTCAGTTGCCTCGTCGAGATCATTGAAGTGAAGTGGCTGCTTCGGGGCTATGGCATCGATGTCCACGTCGAGCGTCTGCAGAGCGATGCCGAGTATGCCCGCCGCACGCTCGACCACGCCGCCGCCACCCCCAATGCCGCGCTGCGCGAGGCGGCCTTGCGCTTGCGGCGCTGCCTGCAGCTCTAGACCCAGGACCGGGCCCCGCCGGTGCCCGCGACAGGGCGCTGGTGGCAGCCCGTTGCACGGCGTAGGATGACAGGCGTCGGGGCGCTTCATGGAGGTCCGCCATGTTCCTTGCATCGCCTGCCTATCCGACTTCCGCGCTCGGTCGTCGCCTGCCCTTGCACTTGCGCGCCCGCGCAAGCGCGCTGAGGCTGCTGACGACGGCGCTGGCCGGCGCGCTGCTCGGCGGCTGCGCCACCGCACCCCAGGGCCTGCCGCCTGCCGCATTGCTGCTGCACGACGGGCTCTTCGCCGCACCGCCCGAGCCCGTGGATGTGGCTGCGGTGTTTGCGATCAGCCCGCCGATGCGGCAGTTCGCCGACGCCGCACGTACCGCCGCCCGCGGCTCGCTCGACCTGCGCCACACGCTGCTGCGCGCCCTGGGTGAACGCGACCAGCTGCAACTCGACTACGACGACGGCCGCACGCGCAACGCCGCCGAGGCCTTCGACAAGCGCGCCGGCAATTGCCTGTCCCTGGTGCTGATGACGGCGGCCTTCGCCAAGTACCTGGACGTGCCGCTGCGCTACCAGAGTGTGCAGGTGCGCCTGCAGTACAGCCGCGCGCCCGACCTGATGCTGGCCAGCGGCCACGTCAACGTCGTGCTGTCGAGCCGGTCGCGCCTGGCCCAGCGTGACTTCGTGCGCGGCGACGAGTTGACGGTCGACTTCGTGCCGCCCGACGACCTGCGGGGTGTCAACGTGCGCCCGCTGGCCGAACATACGGTGGTGGCGATGTACATGAACAACCGCGCCGCCGAGACGCTGGCCGCCGGCCAGAACGCGCAGGCCTATGCCTGGGCGCGCGAGGCGCTGCGCCAGGACCCGCAGTACCTGCCCGGCATCAACACGCTGGCCGTGGTCTACCTGCGCAGCGGCCACATGGCGCAGGCCGAGGCCGCGCTGCGCCACGTGCTGGCCTACGCGCCCGAGGACGAGGCGGCGCTGTCCAACCTGGCGGGCACGCTGCACCGCGCCGGCCGCGGCGCCGAGGCCGAGGCCGTGGCGGCGCGGCTGGCCCGCATCCAGCCCCACCCACCCTTCCACTTCCTCGATCTCGGGCGCAAGGCGCTGAGCGAGGGCCGTGTCGACCAGGCCAGGGAGTTGATCGCCCGCGAACTGCGCCGCCAGCCCTACCAGCACGAAGCCCACTTCTGGGCCGCGGTGGTGGACGCCACGCTGGGCGATGCCGACGCCGCCGCGCAGCACCTGCGTCTGGCGCGCGATTACAGCGGCAGCCCGCAGCAGCAGGCGCGCTACAGCGCCAAGCTCCAGGCGCTGCGTTCACCCGAGGCCCGCTGAGGGCCACGGCCTCCAGCCCGCGCCCCGCCCGGGCGGCGTGGCACAGTTCGGGGTTGCCGACGCCGTCGCGCTTTGTGCCCGCCGCGCCACGCGATGGGCCCCAAGGTCGTCGGCGGCCCGCAGCCGGCATTCGAAGAACGCCGGGCCGCCCCGAACCCGTATCCCTGATTTCTGCCCCGCGACGACCCATGAAAAAAGCCGGCAAACCCAACCCGCTGCTCGAGATCGGCATCACGGTGCTGCTGCCTGCCTTCATCCTGATGAAGCTCAGCAGCCCCGAGCGCCTGGGCACCCTGGGTGCGCTGCTGCTGGCGCTGGCCTTCCCGGTCTGCTGGGGCGTGTGGGACGGCATCCAGCGCCGCAAGCTGAACTGGCTGAGCGTTCTCGGCGTGGTGAGCACCTTGCTCACCGGCGGCATCGCCCTGCTGACGCTGGACGCGCAATGGCTGGCGGTGAAGGAAGCGGCCGTGCCCGGGCTCATCGGCCTGGCCGTGCTGGCCTCGACCTGGACGAAGGCGCCGTTGATCCGCGTGCTGGTCTTCAACGCCCAGCTCTTCGACGTCGAGAAGGTGCACAAGGCGCTGGAAGAGCGGCGCAACGTCGTGCCCTTCGAACTGCGGCTGCGCACCGGCACCTTCCTGCTGGCCGGCACCTTCTTCTTCTCGTCGGTGGCCAACTACGTGCTGGCGCGCTACATCGTCAGTGCACCGGCCGGCACCGAGGCCTTCAACGAACAACTCGGCCGGCTGACCCTGCTGAGCTACCCCGTCATCGCCGTGCCCAGCATGCTGATGATGATGGCGCTGATGTTCTGGCTGGCGCGTGGCGCGAAGTCGCTCACCGGCCTGGACCTGGGCGACATGCTGCAAACGGGCTGACGCCGGCGTGCTGCGCCGCGATGTTCAGACGATGATCGGTTCAGGTTCCAGCCGGATGCCGAACCTGCCGTACACGCTTTCCTGGATCGCGCGCGCCAGCGTCAGCACCTCGGCGCCGCTGGCGCCGCCGCGGTTCACCAGCACCAGCGCCTGCTTGTCGTAGACACCGGCGCGGCCCACGGTCTTACCCTTCCAGCCGCAGGCGTCGATGAGCCAGCCGGCGGCCAGCTTCACCGTGCCGTCGGGCATCGGGTAGTGCACGATTTCGGGGTCGCGTCCGATGATGTCGCGGCACTGCTCCTCGGTCACCACCGGGTTCTTGAAGAAACTGCCGGCGTTGCCGATGACCGCCGGGTCGGGCAGCTTGGCGCGGCGGATGGCGCAGATCCAGTCGAACACGGTGCGCGCGTCGGGCGCGGCATTGCCCGTCTCGGCCATGCGGCGTTCCAGGTCCAGGTAGCCCAGCACCGGCTGCCAGGGCCTGGGCAGGCGGAAACGCACCCGCGTGATCACGCTCTTGCCGGCCAGGCCGCCGAAACCCGCCTGCTTGAAGACGCTGTCGCGGTAGCCGAAGCGGCAGGCGGCGGCGTCCAGCGTGACGCTGCGGCCGGTGACCAGGTCGACGGCGTCGAGCGCCTCGAAGCGGTCTTTCAGCTCGACACCGTAGGCGCCGATGTTCTGCACCGGCGCGGCACCGCTGCTGCCCGGTATCAGCGCCAGGTTTTCCAGCCCCGGCCAGCCCTGGTCCAGCGTCCAGGCCACGAAGGCATGCCAGGGCTCGCCGGCGCCGGCTTCGACGATCCAGGCGTCGGCGTCTTCGCGCACCAGGCGGCGGCCCAGGATCTCGACCTTCAGCACCACGCTGTCGAGGTCGCGTGTCAGCACCACGTTGCTGCCGCCGCCGAGCACGAACTTCGGCGCCACGCCGTATTCCGGGTGGTCGACGACCCGCCGCACGTCGGCTTCACACTTCAGCCGGATCAGCGTGCGCGCCACGGCCGGCAGGCCAAAGCTGTTGTGTTCGCGCAGGCTGGCACGGGTGGTCACATCCAGCGGCGCGGCAGTCGTCGTCATGCCAGGATTTTGGTGCATATTCCGGGCGTTGCCCCCTTGCCCCATCCCGCGCACATGCCCAGCTTCGACGCCGTCATCGAACCCGACCTGGTTGAACTCAAAAACGCGGTGGAACAGGCCAACAAGGAAATCGGCACGCGCTTCGACTTCAAGGGCTCCAGCGCCAAGGTCGACCTCGCCTCGCCCACGCCCAAGACACGTGAACTCACGCTGTGGGCCGACAGCGATTTCCAGCTCGAACAGGTCAAGGACGTGCTGATCGGCCGGCTCAGCAAACGCGGCGTCGACGTGCGCCTGCTCGACTTCAGCGCCACGCCGCAGAAGATGAGCCACGACAAGCTGAAGCTGGCCGTGCCGGTGAAGAGCGGTGTGGACGCCGAGACCGCAAAGAAGATGCAGACCGCGCTGAAGGCCAGCAAGCTGAAGGTGCAGGCCGCCTTCCAGGGTGATGCGCTGCGCATCACCGGCGCCAAGCGCGACGTGCTGCAGGAGGCCATCGCCTTGCTGCGCAAGGAACTCGTCGAATGGCCGCTCAGCTTCAACAATTTCCGCGAATGAAAGCCCAGCTGCGCACGGCGGCCACCGCACTGCTGCTGATGGCCGCAGCGTGCGCGCAGGCCCAGCTCGTCGTGTTGTCGGGTCGCATGGGTGAACGGGCGCTGCTCGTCGTCGACGGCCAGCCCTACACCCTGAACATCGGCCAGGCCGTGGGCGGCGTGAAGCTGCTGCGCTGGAACGGTGAGGTTGCCGAGGTCGAGCGCGGCGGGCGTGTCTACCCGATGCGTGTTGGCGAAACACCGGTGCTGCTGGGCGTGGCGCCGCCACGCACGGCAGCGCGCGAGATCGTGCTCACCGCCGGCTCGGGCGGCCACTTCACCGCCGGCGGCACCATCAACGGCAAGCAGGTGCGTTTCATGGTCGACACCGGCGCCACGCTGGTCAGCCTGGGCAAGGACGACGCCGACCGCCTGGGCGTCGACCTCAGCGACGCCCGCCGCGCCACCACGCAGACCGCCAACGGCCCAGTGCCGGTGTGGCTGGTGACGCTGACCAGCGTGCGCGTCGGCGAGGTCGAACTCGCCAACGTCGGCGCCGCCGTCGTGCCGCAGCCCATGCCCATGGTGCTGCTGGGCAACAGCTTCCTGTCGCGGCTGCAGATGAAGCGCGAGAACGACACCATGCGGCTGGAACTGCGCTGATCCGGTGCGGCTTGTCCCTGCTGGGACAGGCCCTCATCGAACGGTCGTGCTAAAACCTGCGGTGGCACGCCCGCAGCCGCGGCGCGGCGCACCGAGGACAGCCCCGCCATGGACCTGAACTTCACCCCCGAAGAACTTGCCTTCCGGCACGAGATCCGCGCCTGGGTGGCCGAAAACCTGCCCGCCGACATCGCCCACAAGGTGCGCCATGCGCTGCGCCTGACGCGCGACGACCACCAGCGCTGGGCCAAGATCCTGGGCAAGAAGGGCTGGCTGGGCTGGGGCTGGCCCAAGGCCTTCGGCGGGCCGGGCTGGAACGCGGTCCAGAAACACCTGTTCGAGGAAGAACTGGCACTGGCCTGCGCGCCACGGGTCATTCCCTTCGGCCCGGTGATGGTGGCGCCGGTGATCATGGCCTTCGGCAATGCCGAGCAGCAGGCGCGTTTCCTGCCCGGCATCGCCAGCGGCGAGGTCTGGTGGAGCCAGGGCTACAGCGAGCCGGGCTCGGGTTCCGACCTGGCTTCGGTGAAGTGCAAGGCGGAACGCCGAGGTGACAGCTACGTCGTCAACGGCCAGAAGACCTGGACCACGCTGGGCCAGTACGGCGAGTGGATCTTCTGCCTGGTGCGCACCAGCAGCGAAGGCAAGCCGCAGGCCGGCATCAGCTTCCTGCTCATCGACATGAAGAGCCCGGGCGTGAGCGTGCGGCCCATCGTGCTGATGGACGGCGAACCCGAGGTCAACGAGGTCTGGTTCGACGAGGTCGTGGTGCCCGCCGAGAACCTGGTCGGCGAAGAGAACAAGGGCTGGACCTACGCCAAGCACCTGCTGGCGCACGAACGCACCAACATCGCCGACGTCAACCGCGCCAAGCGTGAACTCGAACGCCTGAAGCGCGTGGCCAAGGCCGAAGGGGTGTGGGACGACACGCGCTTCCGCGACCAGATCGCGCTGCTGGAAGTGGACGTGGTGGCGCTGGAAATGCTGGTGCTGCGGGTGCTGTCCGCCGAGAAGAGCGGCAAGCAGACGCTGGACATCGCCGGCCTCTTGAAGATTCGCGGCAGCGAGATCCAGCAGCGCTACACCGAGCTGATGATGCTGGCCGCCGGGCCGCTCTCGCGCGCCTTCATCTTCGAGGCCATGGACGCCGGCTGGCAGGGCGACCAGGCCGTGCCGGCAGACATCCTTCCGCTGGCCGGCACCTACTTCAACTACCGCAAGACGACGATCTACGGCGGCTCGAACGAAGTGCAACGCAACATCGTCGCGCAGACGGTGCTGGGCAGCTGAGGAGAACACGATGGACTTCGACTTCACCGACGACCAGGAATCCCTGCGCGACGCCGTGCGGCGCTGGGTCGACAAGGGCTTTTCCTTCGATCGCCGCCACGCACTGGCCAAGGCCGGCGGCGCCACACGAGCCGTCTACGGCGAACTGGCCGAACTCGGTCTGGCCGGCCTGGTGGTGCCGGAAGGCCACGGCGGCATGGGCCTGGGCCCGGTCGACGCCATGGTGGTGTGCGAGGAACTGGGCCGCGGCCTCGTCAACGCGCCCTATGCCGAGGCGGCGCTGATGAGCCCGACGCTGCTGTCGGCGGCACCCGAAGCGTTGCAGGCCGACTGGCTGCCACGCATCGCCGCCGGCGAAACACTGCTGGTGCCGGCGCTGCAGGAACGCGCTGCGCGCTACCGCCTGCACCATGTCACCACCCGCGCCACGCCCGACGGCACCGGCTGGCGCATCGATGGCCAGAAGCTCGTGGTGCCTGCTGCCGACGAGGCCGACGCCTTCGTCGTGCCGGCACGCCTGGGCGGCGCTGACGGCGACGCGGCCGGCATCGGCCTCTTCGTGGTGAGCGCCAGCGCCGCCCGCGTGGCGGCCTACGCGACGCAGGACGGCGCCCGCGCCGGCGACGTGAGCTTCACCGCCGCCGCCGCGCAACTGATCACCACCGACGGCCTGCCGTTGCTGGAAGCCGCGGTCGACGCCGGCCTGGCCGCGCAGTGCGCCGAGGCCGTGGGCCTGATGGACCGCCTGGTGGCCATCACCGTCGAGTACATGAACACTCGCAAGCAGTTCGGTGCCACGCTGGCCAGCTTCCAGGCGCTGCGCCACCGTGTCGCCGACGTGAAGATGCAGCTGGAGCTGGGGCGATCGATGAGCTACTACGCCAGCCTGAAGCTCGGTGAGCCGCCGGCGCAGCGCCGCCGCGCCGTCGCCCAGGCGCGTGTGCAACTCGGCAGCAGCATGCGTTTTGTCGGCCAGCAGTGCATTCAGCTGCACGGCGGCATCGGCTGCACCGACGAGGTCGCGGCCAGCCACTACTTCAAGCGCCTGACCATGCTGGAAGTGAGCGGGGGCGACACGCTGCACCACCTGGGCGAGGTCTCGGCGCGCATGCAGGACACCGCTGGCGTGTTCGCCTAGATGAAGCCCCCAGGCTCATTGCGTTCGCCACCCCCCGGGGGGGCGCTTGCTGCGGCCCGGCCAAGCCGGCTCCGCGCAAGGCCTTGATCGCTCTAGCCCCAGGGGCCCTGACCGACGTTCCGGGACTGAGCGTCGGCCACGCGGCCGCCGAGGGCCGGCCCACCGGCTGCACCGTCGTGCTGTGCCCGCAGGGCGCGGTGGCCGGCGTGGCGCAGCGCGGTGGCGCGCCCGGCACCCGCGAGACCGACCTGCTGCGCCCCGAGAACAGCGTGCAGCAGGTGCATGCCCTGCTGCTGACCGGCGGCAGCGCCTTCGGCCTGGACGCCGCCGGCGGCGTGATGCGCTGGCTCGAGGAGCGTGGCCACGGCTACGTGGTGGGGCCCGCCCGCGTGCCCATCGTGCCGGCCGCGGTGCTGTTCGACCTGTGGCTGGGCGATGCACGCATCCGCCCCGACGCCGACACCGGCTACGCCGCCTGCACTGCGGCCCGCACCGCCGCCCCGGCGCAGGGCAACGCCGGCGCCGGGCTGGGTGCCACGGTGGGCAAGCTCTTCGGCATCGGCCGCGCCATGAAGGGCGGCATCGGCACGGCATCGCTGCGCCTGGGCCGCTACACCGTGGGCGCGCTGGTCGCCGTGAACGCGCTGGGCGACGTGCTCGACGCACAAGGCCGCGTGCTGGCCGGGGCGCGCGGCGACGACGGCGGCGCACCGATAGGCAGCCTGGCTGCGCTGCTGGCCGGCGCCGGGCCCACCGCGCTGCTGGCCGGCATGGCCACGACGCTGGGCGTGGTGGCCACCGACGCGCTGCTCAGCAAGGCGCAGGCCACGCAGCTGGCCGGGCTGGCCCACCACGGGCTGTCGCGCGCCATCAGCCCGCTCACGCCGCACGATGGCGACACGCTGTTTGCGCTGGCCACCGGTGCCGCAGGTGCACCGGCCGACCCGAACGCCATCGGCACGCTCGGCATGCTGGCCGCAGAAGCCGTGGCGCGCGCCATCCGCAATGCGGTGCTGGCGGCCACCGGCCTGCCCGCCACTGCCACGCAAGCCGCCCTGCCCGCGGCCCGTGACCTGCCCCCTTGGTCCTGAAAGCACACCGCATGCGCATCGCCCAGATCCTCTTCAGCCAGGGCTTCGGCAACCGGCGTGTCTGCGCCGGCTTGCTGGAACTGGGGTTGGTGCGCGTGGGCGGGCGTGTCGTCGACGACCCGCACGAGGAGTTCGAGCCCGAGGGCCTGGCCTTCGAGGTCGACGGCCGACCGTGGGTCTACCACGCCCAGGCGCTGGTGATGCTGCACAAGCCCGCCGGCTACGAGTGCAGCCAGAAGCCGCGCCACCACCCCAGCATCCTGAGCCTGCTGCCGCCGCCGCTGCGCACGCGCGGCGTGCAGCCCGTGGGCCGGCTCGACGAAGACACCACCGGGCTGCTGCTGCTGACCGACGACGGCGCGCTGATCCACCGCCTGACTTCGCCCAAGCACCACGTGCCCAAGGTCTACGAGGTGGGCTGCAAGCACCCGGTCGACGACGCTCAGCTGGCGCGCCTGCGGGCCGGCGTGGTGCTCGACGACGACCCGGCGCCGGTGCGCGCCGCCGCCGCCGAGCGCACCGGCGAGTGCGCCCTGTCGTTGACGCTGACCGAAGGCAAGTACCACCAGGTCAAGCGCATGCTGGCGGCGGTGGGCAACCGCGTGGAAACGCTGCACCGCAGCCGCTTCGGCCAGCTCGTGCTGCCCGCCGAGCTGGCGCCGGGGCAATGGCGATGGGTCGAGCTCAGCGAGATCGGCTGAACGCGCTGCCCAGCGCCGCGGCCTCGGCGCGGAAGTGCTCGCGCTGCGGCCGTATCCAGGCCCGGTAGGGCGCCTGCGCCGCGCGGTGCACGGCGTCGTCGGCGCAGATCGCCACCAGGCGTTCACGCAGCAGCGTCAGCACGTCTGGCGTGCGCTCGTCGACCTTGTAGAAGTCGGGCAGCGGCACGTCGACGGCGTTGTCGGCGCTGCCGCGGCGGCCGGTGACGACGATGCAGCCGCTGGCCGCCGCCTCGCGCGGAATGCGGTCGCGGCCCGGGTGTTCACCGAAGTCGATGTAGAGCTTGCTGCTGCCGAAGAGCTCGCGCAATTGCGCCTCGGTGTAGCCCTGCAGCGGCAGGAACTCGATGCCGCTGCCGGCACAGGCCGCGATCAGCTGCTGCGTGAAGGCCCAGCCCTTGCGCGGGTTGTACAGGCAGACGTTGCGCCGAGGCGCGTGCGGCACGTCGGCTTCGGGCACCGTGAGCGCCGGCGCGATGTAGTCGGTCAGCGGCAGCGCGTCGGCCACACCCCGGCGCAGCAGGAACTGGCGCGCGTACTCGCTCTGCCAGGCATGGCGCACCCGCTCGTGGGGCTGGAAGGCATAGGCGCGGTTGTGCGGCAGGCGCTCGCGCAGCCACAGCTTGGCGCGCTTGGTCCACTTCTCGGGGCGCTTGAAGTGGAAGTCGACGCTCAGCCACCAGATCAGGACCGTCGCGCGCCGCACGCGCCAGACCCAGTCGGTGGCGGTCTCGCCGACGATCACCACCACGTCGTCGGCGTCGTCCAGACGCAGTTCGACCGGCACGCCGTAGTGGCGGAACTTGTCCGGCGTCTCGTTGTCGCGGCGCAGCGGGATGTAGACCATGGCCACGTCCAGGCCGGCGGCGACGAGTGCCGCGCCCAGCTGGTGCAGGGCCTCGGGCCCGCCGGTGAGGGTCTTGCGCGGGCAGAGGATGCGAAAGCGCGTCATGTCGGCTTCAGTCGAGGGGCAGCGTGTCGCAGAGCTTCAGCGCGGCGGCCACCACCTGGTCCATGTTGTAGTAGCGGTACTGCGCCAGCCGGCCGACGAAGCTGACGCCCGGCTCGGCCTCGGCCAGGGCCTCGTACTGCTTGAACAGGGCCTCGTTCTCGGGCCGCGGGATCGGGTAGTAGGGGTCACCCTCGCCCGTGGGGTACTCGCGCACGATCGAGGTGCCCGCACCCTGCTCGCCGGTGAGGTGTCTGAACTCGGTGATGCGCGTGTAGTCGTGCGTGTTCGGGTAGTTCACGGTGCCGGTGGGCTGGAACTGCGCGGCGCCGGCCAGGTGCTCGTGCTCGAAGCGCAGGCTGCGATAGGGCAGTCGCCCCAGGCGGTGGCCGAAGTACTCGTCGATGGGCCCGGTGTAGACGGTGTGGCGACGCGGCAGCGTGCAGCGCAGCGTGGCGAAGTCGACGCCGGTCTGCACGCGGATGCCGGGGTGTTCGGCCAGGCGCTCGAACATCGCGGTGTAGCCCTGCGCCGGCATGAACTGGAAGCGGTCGGTGAAGTAGCGGTCGTCGTCGTTGGTGCGCGTGGGGATGCGCGCCGCCACGCCCGCCGACAGCTCAGAGAGGTCCACGCCCCACTGCTTGCGCGTGTAGCCGCGAAAGAACTTCTCGCACAGGTCGGGGCCGACCGAGTTCAGCACCACGTCCTCGGAGGTGCGGATGGGGTCGCGCGGCACACGCACCCGTTCCAGGAAGGCGGCGGCCCCCGCCTCGTCCAGGTCCAGCCCGTACAGCGCGTTCAGCGTCTGCCGGTTGATCGGCAGCGGCACGAGCTTGCCGTCCACCTCGGCCAGCACGCGGTGTTCGTAGAAGCGCCAGTCGGTGAAGCGCGACAGGTAGCCGAACACCCGCTCGCTGTTGGTGTGGAAGATGTGCGGGCCGTAGGGGTGGACCAGCACACCGTGCTCGTCGCGCCGGTCGTAGGCGTTGCCGCCGATGTGGGGCCGGCGGTCGATCACCTGCACACGCAGGCCGCGTTCGGCCAGCTGGCGGGCGCAGGTCAGGCCCGAGAAGCCCGCACCCACCACCAGCACGTCCACTGCACTCATCGTTGAACCTTCAGGCGTCGAAGCGCGCCAGGCCGCTTGCCAGCCAGCCGAGCACGCGGGTCTTGGGGTCGCGCCGGCCGGCGGCCAGGCGACGCTGGATGAGCTGCTGCGCCACGCCGGCCATGCGCGCGCGCAGCAGCGCCCGGGCCAGCCGCCGCGCGTCGCGGCTGCGGAAGAAGCCGTCGGGCAGCGCCGCCAACCAGTCGCGCAGCGTGGCCTCGTCCAGGTAACGCGGCAGGTGGTAGGGGCCGTGGAAACCCAGCGTGGGCCCGGGCGGCACGGTGTTCTCGTAGGCAAACCGCGCGGCCACCTCGGGTGGCGCGAAGCGCACCTGGTGTTCCGTCGTCAGCAGCGTGCGCCGGGTGCGGCACAGCACTTCGTCTTCGGGGTGCTCCTCGACGATGCGGCTGTCCTGGCCGGCGCGCAGCAACCGGCGCGAGCGCAGCGAGAAGCCGCCGTTGCCCACGCTCAGGGCCGCGGGCTGGTCGGCCCAGGGCGCGCCGATGTAGTCCCAGTCGAGGAAGGCGTCGTCCCACGCCGAGGCGTCGACGACGAAGCCATCCCACTGCGTCACCAGCGCGAAGGGCGTGGTGATGTGGTGGTGCAGTTCGCGCATCACGAAACGCGAGTAGGCCGCCGCCGAGTCGATGGGGCCGATGTCCACGACCTCGAGGCCGGGCACCGGCGACGCGGGCTGCCAGGCGTGCGTGAAGAGCACCGCGCGGCCGAAGGGCAGCGCCGCCATCGAGCGCTGCAGCGAGGCCCAGGCCAGGCCCGGGGTGCGTGCATCGGCGGCACATAATGTGACTTCGGCCAAGCGCTCTGTTCCCATTCCGGTCGATTCTGCCAGCCGTCGGCCCTGCGGCCGTCGAACGCCCCACCCCCCGATGCAGACCCCCATCCTTCCCCGGCTCGTTCGCGCACGTGCTCCGCTGCGGCTGGGCCTGGCCGGCGGCGGCACCGACGTCTCGCCCTACTGCGACGAGTACGGCGGCCACGTGCTCAACGCCACCATCGACCGCTACGCCTACGCCACGCTGCGCCTGCTGGACGAACCGGTGCTGCGTTTTGTGGCCGCCGACCGCCAGTGCACGCTGGAACTGCCGCTGGACGCACCGCTGGACGGCCCTTCCGACGTCGGGCTGCACCTGGCCGTCTACCGCCGCCTGGTCGAACCCACGCTCGGCATGCGCCTGCCGATGGAGATCGTCACCTTCTGCGACGCACCCGCCGGCTCGGGCCTGGGCTCGTCGTCGACGCTGGTGGTGGCCATGGTGCGGGCCTTCACCGAACTGCTGAACCTGCCGCTGGACGACTACTCCATCGCGCACCTGGCGTTCCAGATCGAGCGTGTCGACTGCGGGCTGGCCGGCGGCCGGCAGGACCAGTACTCGGCCACCTTCGGCGGCTTCAACTTCATGGAGTTCTACGCCGACGAACGCGCTGTCATCAACCCGCTGCGCATCCGCTCCGGCATCCTCAGCGAACTGGAAGCCTCGCTGGTGCTCTTCTACACCGGCGTGTCGCGCGAGTCGGCGCGCATCATCGCCGACCAGAGCAGCGGCATCGCCGCGCGCAACGACCAGGCCGTGACGGCCATGCACGGCCTCAAGCGCGAGGCCCTGACGATGAAGGAATGCCTGTTGCGCGGCGACCTCGATGGCATCGTGGCGTCGATGCTGCTGGGCTGGATGAACAAGAAGCGCACGGCGCGCACGGTCTCGACGCCGCAGATCGACGCCCTGTACGACGCGGCAATGGCCGCCGGCGCGCGCGCCGGCAAGGTGTCGGGTGCCGGGGGCGGCGGCTTCATGATGTTTTTCGTGCGTCCCGAACAGCGCATGGACGTGCTGCGTGCACTCTCGGCCTTCGAGGGCCAGGCCAGCAACTGCCACTTCACGAAACACGGCGCCCAGGCCTGGCGGCCCTGAGGCGCCACCGGCCCACCCCGAGCAAGCCACACCGGACACCCCCATGCAGCAAGACAACGACTACGTGGCCACCATGCTGGCCGAAAGCAAGCGCGTGATCGCCGCCGTGCACGACGACGCCGCGCTGCGCGCCGCCGTGCTGCGGGCCGCGCAGGCCTGCGTGGCCAGCCTGCGTGCCGGTGGCAAGGTGCTGTTCGCCGGCAACGGCGGCAGCGCCGCCGACGCACAGCACATGGCCGGCGAGTTCGTCAGCCGCTTCATGTACGACCGCCCGGGCCTGGCCGCCGTGGCCCTGACCACCGACACCTCCATCCTCACCGCCATCGGCAACGACTACGGCTACGAAAAGCTGTTCGAACGCCAGGTACAGGCGCTGGGGCGGCGCGGCGACGTGCTGGTGGCCTATTCCACGTCGGGCAGCAGCCCGAACATCCTGCGCGCGCTGGAGGCCGCGCGCAGCGCGGGCGTGGTGACAGTGGGCTTCACGGGCAACCGCGGCGGCCCCATGGTCGGCCTGAGCGACATCCTGCTGGCCGTGCCCTCGTCAGAAACGCCCCGCATCCAGGAAGGCCACCTCGTGCTCGGCCATGTGCTGTGCGGCCTGGTCGAGCGGGCGATGTTCCCGCAGCCGCACTGAAGCCCGGGAGCAGGCCATGCACGAGGCCGTGATCCTCGCGGGCGGCTTCGGCACCCGGCTGCGCGCGGTGGTGCCCGAGTGGCCCAAGCCGCTGGCGCCAGTGGCCGGCCGACCCTTCCTGACGCTGGTACTGGCCGCGCTGGCACGCCAGGGTGTGCAACGGGTGGTGCTCTCGCTGGGCTACCGCGCCGAGGCTTTCATGCAGACCCTCGGCCAGCGCCACGCCGGCATGGACATCGTGCACGAGATCGAGGCCGAGCCGCTGGGCACCGGTGGCGCGATACGCGCCGCGCTGGCGCGCTGCGAGGGCGAAGCCGCGCTGGTGCTCAATGGCGACACCTACCTCGACTTCGCGCTGGCGCCGGCCGTGGCACGCTGGCGTGACAGCGGCCACCCGGTGCTGCTGGGCTGCCGGGTCGACGACACGGCACGCTACGGCCGCCTGCGCCTGGAAGGCGACCGCCTGGCCGGTTTCGAGGAGAAGGGCCGCGGCGGCCCGGGCCTGATCAACAGCGGCCACTACCTGCTGCCGCGCGACCTCTTTGCCGGCAGCGCACTGCCCGCTGCCTTCTCCTTCGAGACCGACTTCCTGCTGCCGCAACTGCAGCGGCGGCCGATCGAGGTGCTGGAGGTGACCGGCCGCTTCATCGACATCGGCGTGCCTGAGGACTACGCGCTGGCGCAGACCTACCTGGCAGATCTCGCCGATCTGGCGGCCCCCGCAGACGGGGCAGACCCCGCGTGAGGCGCGCGATCTTTCTCGACCGCGACGGCGTCATCAACGTCAACCACGGCTACGTGCACCGCCGCGAGGACTTCGAGTTCCTGCCCGGCATCTTCGACCTCGTGCGCAGCGCACGCCAGCGTGGGCTTCTGCCGGTGGTGGTGACCAACCAGGCCGGCATCGCACGTGGCTACTACGACGAGGCCGCCTTCCTGGCCCTGACCGACTGGATGCTGCAACGTTTCGTGGACGAAAGCGCGCCGCTGGCGCGTGTCTACTTCTGCCCCTTCCACCCGACGGCCGGCCTCGGCCGCTACCGCGCCGAGTCGGCCGACCGCAAGCCCGCCCCCGGCATGCTGCTGCGGGCGCGCGATGAACTCGGCCTGGACCTGCCCGGCTCGGTGCTTCTGGGCGACAAGACCAGCGACATCGAGGCCGGCCGTGCTGCCGGCGTCGGCCTGAACCTGCTGCTGCGCGCCGAGCCCGACCCCGAGGACCTTGCCGCGCCGCCCGTCGGCACCGTGCAGGTCGCCAGCCTCGACGAGGCCCGGGCGTGCATCGAACGCCTCTGACTACACTGCGCGCCCCATGAACGCCAACGCCTCCACACCCATTCGCCACCGCATCGGCATCAGCCTGGGCAACATCGGCTCGCTGCAGGACGGGCTGGGCGAATTTGCGCTGCAGACCGGCCAGCACGTGGCGCGCCACGCCGCCGCCTGGCGCCAGATGGGCGTGCACTTCGACTTCCACCTGCGCGAGCAGCACCTCGGGCTCTTCGGCCCCGAGGTCGGCTACCTCACGGTGAACCGCTGGCAGCGGGTGCACCACGTGCGGCCGGTGCACTACGACATCTGGCACTCACTGCACCAACTCAACAAGAACCTGCCGCCGCGGGACGCCGGCACGCGCATCGTCACCGTGCACGACCTGAACTACCTCTACGGCCGCAGCGCCTTCTCGAAGTGGCGCCACCACCGCCGCACGCTGGCGCTGATGCGCCGCACCGACCTGGTGGCGGCCATCAGCCAGTACAGCGCCGGCGATGTCAGCCGCCACCTGGGCTGGACGGGGCCGATGGAGGTCATCCTGCGCGGCGCGCGGCCGCTCTCGACCGGCCCCCGGCAACCGCTGCCAGGCTGGGGCGCCGACGACCGGCGGCCCTTCCTGTTCCACCTCAGCCGCATGTCGTCGAGCAAGAACCCGCAGGCCATCGTCGGCCTGGCCCAGGCCTGGCCCGAGATGCGCTTCGTCTTCAGCGGCCCGCCCGGCGACGATGCGCAGGCGCTGCGCGCGGCCACCCACCTGCCCAACGTCGAGTTCCATCTCGGCATCAGCGACGAACAGAAGGCCTGGGCCTACGCGCACTGCGCGGGTTTCCTCTTCCCGTCCTTCACCGAGGGCTTCGGCCTGCCGCCGGTAGAGGCGATGCAGTTCGGCGCGCCGGTCTTCCTGTCGCGACTGACCAGCCTGCCCGAGATCGGTGGCGACGTCGCCGAGTACTTCGACGACTTCACGCCCGCAGCGATGAAGGCCGTCGTCGAACGCGGCATGGCGCGCGCCCGCGAGCCCGGCAGGGCCGACGCCATCAGGGCGCACGCGGCCCGCTACGACTGGGAGCGCAAGGCCGACGAGTACCTGGCGCTCTACCGCCGGCTGCTCAAGCTGCCGCCGGGATAATCGGCGCCCATGCGCATCCAGCGCGGTTTCCACCGCCTACCGAACCTGCTGCCATCGGCCGCCGACACGCCGCGAGGTGACGGCTGCGCAGTGACGATCGGCAATTTCGACGGCGTGCACCGCGGCCACCAGGCCATGCTGGCGCTGCTGACCAACGAAGCCCGCCACCGCGGCGTGCCTTCGTGCGTGATGACCTTCGAACCGCATCCGCGCGACCACTTCGCGCGCCTGGCCGGCAAGCCGGAACTCGCACCGGCACGCATCGGCACGCTGCGCGACAAGCTGTGCGAACTGCAGCGCTGCGGCATCGACGAGGTCGTGGTCGTGCCCTTCAACACACGCTTCGCCAGCATGGCGCCGCAGGCCTTCATCACCGACGTGCTGCAGCAGGGCTTGCGCGCGAAGTACGTGCTGGTGGGCGACGACTTCAACTTCGGCGCCAAGCGCGCCGGCAACTACGCCATGCTCGATGCCGCTGGCCAATCCTCGCAAGGACAGGCCGGCTTCGACGTGGCGCGCATGCTGAGCTACGAGGTGCACGGGCTGCGTGTGTCGAGCTCGGCCGTGCGCGATGCACTCGCCCGCGGCGACATGGTGCAGGCCGAGGCGCTGCTGGGCCGCCCCTACACCATCAGCGGCCATGTGCTGCACGGCCGCAAGCTCGGCCGCGACCTGGGCTTCCGCACGCTGAACCTGCGTTTTGGCCACCCCAACCCGGCCGCACACGGCATCTTCGTCGTGCGTGTGCACGGGCTGGGGGGTCGCGCACTGCCGGGCGTGGCCAGCCTGGGTGTGCGGCCCAGCGTCGAGGACGCCGGCCGTGTGCTGCTGGAAGTGCACTGCCTGCAATGGCCGGCCGAGCTCGGCAGCGACGGCGGCTACGGCCGCCTAGTGCGCGTCGAACTGCTGCACAAGCTGCACGACGAGCTGAAGTACCCGTCGCTGCAGGCGCTGCAGGCAGGCATCGCGCGCGACACGGCCGACGCCGTGGACTGGCATGCACGGGCCGCCGCTTAGAATCGACGCCATGTCGACGCCCCCGTCTTTGCGCTTCCGCTGGCACGCCCCCACGCACCGGCAAGGCACGCGCGACCGAATTACCCGGCCCCAGCGCTGAAAGCCGCGGGCGGTTGTTCCGCCCACGCGCACCGCGCCGCCGCCCCGGCGGCCCCCAGCCTGCACAGCCTGCCGCACACCGCGGCACGAGGACCTGCCATGAACGCCCCTGCCCCCGACTACCGCAAGACGCTGAACCTGCCCGACACCCCGTTCCCGATGCGCGGCGACCTGCCCAAGCGTGAACCGGCCTGGGTCAAGGCCTGGAACGACACCTCGAAGGACGGCGGCCTCTACCAGCGCCTGCGCCTGGCGCGCCACGGCGCACCGCTCTTCGTGCTGCACGACGGCCCGCCCTACGCCAATGGCAAGCTGCACATCGGCCACGCGGTCAACAAGGTCCTCAAGGACATGGTGGTGAAGAGCCGCCAGCTGGCCGGCTTCGACGCCCGCTACGTGCCCGGCTGGGACTGCCACGGCCTGCCGATCGAGAACCAGATCGAGAAGGACCATGGCCGCGGCCTGCCGCGCGACAAGGTGCAGGCGCTGAGCCGCGCCTACGCCACGCAGCAGATCGCGCAGCAGATGGCCGACTTCCAGCGCCTGGGCGTGCTGGGCGACTGGGCGCAGCCCTACCGCACGATGGACCCGGGCAACGAGGCCGGCGAGATGCGCGTGCTGAAGCGCCTGATGGAGCGCGGCTACGTCTACCGCGGCAGCAAGCCGGTGTACTGGTGTTTCGACTGCGGCAGCTCACTGGCGGAATTCGAGATCGAGTACGCCGACAAGAAGAGCCCGACGGTCGACGTCGCCTTCCTCGCCGCCGAGCCCGACAAGCTGGCGGCCGCCTTCGGCCTGCCGGCGCTCGCCAAGGAGACCTTTGCCGTCATCTGGACGACAACGCCGTGGACGCTGCCCGCCAACCAGGCGCTGAACCTGAACGCGGCGCTGGTCTATGCGCTGGTCGACACCGAACGTGGCCTGCTGCTGCTGGCCGAGGCCTTGGTCGAGAAGTGCCTGGCGCGTTACGGCCTGACGGGCACGGTGCTCGCCACCACGGTGGGCGAGAAGCTCGCCGGGCTGAACTTCCGCCACCCGCTGGCCCATGTGCACGCGGGCTACGACCGCCTGTCGCCGGTGTACCTGGCCGACTACGCCACCGCCGACGACGGCACCGGCATCGTGCACTCGTCGCCCGCCTACGGCCTGGAAGACTTCAACAGCTGCCTGGCGCACGGCATGAAGGTCGACGACATCCTGAACCCGGTGCAAGGCTCGGGTGTCTACGAAGCGGCGCTGCCGCTCTTCGGCGGCCAGCACATCTGGAAGGCCAACCCGGTGATCGTGCAGGCCTTGAAGGACGCCGGCCGGCTGCTCGCCACCAGCGAGATGCTGCACAGCTACCCGCACTGCTGGCGCCACAAGACACCCGTGGTCTACCGCGCCGCCGCGCAGTGGTTCGTGCGCATGGACGAGGGTGAAGGCGTCTGCACCGTCGACAAGGCGCCCGGCACCCTGCGCGCCACGGCGCTGGAAGCCATCGCCGCGACCCACTTCTACCCCGAGAACGGCCGCGCCCGGCTGCGCGACATGATCGCCAACCGTCCCGACTGGTGCATCAGCCGCCAGCGCAGCTGGGGTGTGCCCTTGCCCTTCTTCCTGCACAAGGTGACGGGTGAACTGCACCCCGACACGCTGGCGCTGATGGACCGCGCGGCCGACCTCGTGGCGCAAGGCGGCGTCGAGGCCTGGAGCCAGCTCGACCCGGCCGACTGGTTGGGTGAGGAAGCCGCCCACTACGCCAAGAGCATGGACATCCTCGATGTCTGGTTCGACAGCGGCAGCACCTTCAACCACGTGCTGCGCGGCAGCCACCACGGCACGGCCGACGACCCCGGCCACCACACCAGCGGCCCCGAGGCCGACCTCTACCTCGAAGGCCACGACCAGCACCGCGGCTGGTTCCATTCGTCGCTGCTCATCGGCTGCGCACTCGAAGGCCGCGCGCCCTACCGCGGCCTGCTCACGCACGGCTTCGCCACCGACGGCGCGGGCCGCAAGATGAGCAAGTCGCTGGGCAACGTGGTCGAACCGCAGAGCGTGAGCAACAAGCTGGGCGCCGAGATCGTGCGCCTGTGGTGCGCGTCGACCGACTATTCCGGCGACCTGAACATCGACGACAACATCCTCGCGCGTGTCGTCGACGCCTACCGCCGCATCCGCAACACGCTGCGTTTCCTGCTCGCCAACACCTCGGACTTCGACGCGAAGACCCAGGCCGTGCCGGTGGCGCGGATGCTCGAGATCGACCGCTGGGCGCTGGCGCGCACGGCGCAGCTGCAGGCCGAGATCCTGGCGCACTTCGAGGTCAACGAGTTCCACCCCGTGGTCGGCAAGCTGCAGGTCTTCTGTTCGGAAGACCTGGGCTCGTTCTACCTCGACGTGCTGAAGGACCGCCTGTACACCACGGCGGCCGGGTCACACGCCCGGCGCAGTGCGCAGACCGCGCTGTGGCACATCACGCACGCCATGCTGCGCTGGATGGCGCCCTTCCTCAGCTTCACCGCCGAGGAGGCCTGGAAGTTCTTCGACGGCGGCCACGGTGCCGAAGACAGCATCTTCACCGGGACCTACTGGTCGCTGGGCACACCCGACGCCGCACTGCTGGCCCGGTGGTCGCGTGTGCGCGAACTGCGCGACGCGGTGAACAAGGAGATCGAGACCCTGCGCGCCGCCGGTGGCCTGGGTTCGTCGCTGCAGGCCGAGGTGGCGGTGACCGTGACCGCCGAAGACCACGCGCTGCTGGCCACGCTGGGCGACGACCTGAAGTTCGTCTTCATCACCTCGGCCGTCACGCTGGCCGGTGCGCCCGACGGCGCGCCGCTGGCGGTGCAGGTGGCTGCCAGCGCGCACAGCAAGTGCGAACGCTGCTGGCACTGGCGCGAAGACGTCGGCCACGACGCGGCCCACCCCACGCTGTGCGGCCGCTGCACCAGCAACCTCTACGGCGCGGGCGAAACCCGCACCGTGGCCTGAAGATCATGGCCTCGCGTTCCTCCGGCGGCCCCGGTCTGTGGTTGTGGCTGGGCCTGGCGGCCATCGTCATCCTGGCCGACCAGGTGACGAAGACGCTCATCATCGGCGCCTTCCAGCTCGGTGACGTGCGCCCGGTCACCGAGTTCTTCAACCTCGTGCGTGCCCACAACAAGGGCGCGGCCTTCTCCTTCCTGGCCGACGCCGCGGGCTGGCAGCGCTGGTTTTTCACCGGGCTGGGGCTGGTGGTGTCGGGTTTCATCGTCTGGATGATCCGCACCCACCCGACGCAGAAGCTGTTCTGTTTCGCGGTGGCGATGATCATGGGCGGCGCCCTGGGCAACGTGGTCGACCGCCTGCTGCACGGCTACGTGGTCGACTTCCTGCAGTTCCGCTTCGCCATCCTGTCGCCGGTGTTCAGCGGCGGCTACTTCCCGGCCTTCAACATCGCCGACAGCGCCATCACGCTGGGCGCCTGCTGCCTGATCCTGGACGAGATCCTGCGCGTGCGCCGGGGGAAGTGAAGCCCCCAAGCTCGCTGGCGCTCCACGCAACGCCAGAGGCGTTGCTTGCTTGGCCGTCCAAGTCCGCGCAGGCGGACTTGGAGCCGCGGCCTTCGCCCCCCCAGGGGGGCCGTCCGCCAACGGCCCGGCAGAGCCGGTTCCGTGGCGGGAAGCTTGGTCGTGGTTCATTGACGGCGGGCATCACTGGCGGCGCGCGGCACGGCGATACTGTGCACGCCATGCTGCTCGAAACTCTGAGCGCCGCGCGCGACATCGGCCGCCTGCAAGAAATTGCCAGCGTGGCCATGCGCCACGGCCTGGGCGACGCCGTGCGGCGCCTGGGTCTGGCCGACGCGCTGGCCAAGGCCGGCCACGCGCTGCACCACGAACACGCCGACGAACTGGCGCGCCTGCCGCCACCGGTGCAGTTGCGCCGTGCGCTGGAAGAGCTGGGCCCCACCTTCGTCAAGCTGGGCCAGATCCTGGCCGGCCGTGCCGACCTCCTCGGCCCCGAGTGGATCGCCGAGTTTGCCCACCTGCACAGCCGCGTGCCCGGCGTGCCGCTGGAAGCGCTGCGGGCCCAGCTGCGCGAAGACCTGGGCGCCGAACCCGAGACGGTGTTCGCACGTTTCGACCCCGAGCCGCTGGCCGCCGCCTCCATCGCCCAGGTGCACAGCGCCGCACTGGCCGACGGCAGCGAGGTGGTGGTGAAGATCCGCCGCCCCGGCATCACCGAAACGGTGGGGGCCGACCTGCGCCTGCTCGAGCGCCTGGCCGCCATCGCCGAGACCGACTGGCCGGCGCTGCGCCCCTACCGCCCGCGCCAGCTGGTGCGCGAGTTCGGGCGCAGCCTGACGCTGGAGATGGACCTGGCCCACGAGTGCCGCAATGCCGAGCGCATCGCGGCCAACATGGCGGCGCTGCCCGAGGTGGTGATCCCGCGGGTGTACTGGGCCTACACCGGCGCACGCGTCAACGTGCAGGAGCGCATCGAAGGGGTACCCGGCGAAGACCTGGAACGTGTGCGGCGCGAAGGCCTGGACCTCAAGCTGCTGGCCCGGCGCGGCGCCCACGCGGTGATGAAGCAGATCGTGCAGGACGGCTTCTTCCACGCCGACCCCCACCCCGGCAACGTCTTCTACCTGCCCGGCAACCGGCTGGCCTTCATCGACTTCGGCATGGTCGGCCGGCTGTCGCCGCGGCGCCGCGAAGAACTGCTGCGCCTGCTGCTGGGCCTGGTGGAACGGCGCCCGGCCGAGGTCGCCGACGTGCTCATCGACTGGACCGGCCACGGCCACGGTGTGCAGGTGGCGACGCTGGAAGACGAGATCGAGGCCTTCGTCGACCAGCACCACGGCACGCCGCTGGCGCAGCTGAACCTGGCGCAGATGCTGGTCGAGGTGACCAACGTGCTGCGCGAGCACAAGCTGGCGCTGCCGGCCGACCTGGCGCTGCTGATCAAGGCCTTCATCTCGCTGGAAGGCATGGGCCGCGGCCTCGACCCCGACTTCCACATGGCCGCCGAGGCGCTGCCGCTGCTGCGCCAGGTGCTGCGCCAGCGCTACACACCCAAGGCGCTGGGCCAGCGCGGCTGGTTGGCGCTGACCGGCACGCTGGGCACCCTGGGCCAGCTGCCCACCGACGTGGCACAGCTGCTGCGCCGCGCCCGCCAGGGGCGGGTGCAGGTGGGCATCGACATCGCCCACCTCAAGCGCACTGGCGACCAGATCGACCGCGCGGCCAGCCGGGTGTCGATCGCGCTCGTCATCGCGGCACTGATCATCGGCTCGTCGATCGTGATGACGGTGGGCGGCGGGCCGCAGCTGTTCGGGCTGCCGGCCTTCGGCTTGCTGGGCTACCTCAGCGCGGCGGCCGGCGGCGTGTGGCTGCTGCGCGCCATCCGTCGCAGTGCGCAGCACCGCGACGACGAAGACGACTGAGAGCGCCGACTTCACGCTGCGCGCCTGACTGCCTCGTCAGGGCCAGTCCCGGTGGACGGCCGGCCGATCGCCCCCTAATCTCATGGGCCTTTGTCCGATACCCCGCCCCGCATGAACCTGCCCGACCCTTCCGCCGCTGCCACGCCCGCCGAGCCGGCGGCCGAACGGGAAGCCACCCCGCCGGTCGTCCTGAACACCGTGCGCTGGTCGGACCCCTTGCGCTGGCTGCAGGCCGGCTGGCAAGACCTGCGGCGGGCGCCGCTGATCGGCCTCTTCTACGGCGCCTGTTTCACGGTCATGGGCTGGGCGCTGTTGCTGGTGTTCGAAAGCTCGCCGGCCTACGTGCTGGCGCTGTCTGGGGGTTTCCTGCTCGTCGGGCCCTTCATGTGCCTGGGCATGTACCGTGTCAGCCAGCGGCTGGAGAACGGCGAAAAGCCCGGCTTCGCCGACTCGGTGCTGGCCTGGCAGGCGCGCACCAGCCAGCTGGCCATCTTCGGCGTCGTGCTGCTGGTGCTGGAAATGCTGTGGGCGCGCGCCACGCTGGTGGTGTTTGCCGTCACCTTCGACGGCCTGCCCGACTTCCACGGCTCGCTGATGGCGCTGGTGTCGGGCGAGAACCTGGTCTTCCTGCTTGTCTGGCTGGCCCTGGGCGCGCTGTTCGCGACGCTGATCTACGCCGTCAGCGTGGTCTCGATGCCGATGATCCTGCACCGCCGCACCGACGCCATCACGGCCGGGCTGACCAGCATGCGCCTGGTGCTGACACAGACGCCGGTGATGTTGTTCTGGGGCGTGACCATCGCCGGGCTGGTTTTCATCGCCATGCTGCCGGGATTTGCCGGCTTGCTGGTGGTGGGGCCGTTGCTGGGCCACGCCTCCTGGCACGCCTACCGCGCGACCGTCGCTGACTGACCCCGCCGCGCGCTGCGCCGCTACCAGTGCCGGGTGCGCCCGGTGTCGAGGTGCACAAAACCGTCGCTCGGGTAGTAGCCCACGCCGCCGGCCTGCAGCGAACGCGCGGCATCGCGCAGCTCGGCCAGCGGCACGCCCGGCAGGCGCACGTCGATGGCGCGGCCGTCCATGTGCAGGCTGCGCTGGGCGACACCGCCGCCGCGGGTCTGTTTCAGGTGGCTGTTGGTGGCCGGGCAGCGGTAGCCCGAGATGACCTCGTAGGCCGCGAGAGTGGCCGCGCCAGTGGCCGCGCGGCCGCCCAGCGTGGCCTGCACGCGGTGCAGCAGGTCGAAGAGCTGCGGGTCCATCACGCCAACGTCGCCGCTGTAGTGGTCACGCAGGAAGTGGTTCAGGGTCTGCAGCGCCGGCGCCAGGTAACTGTCGGCCTCGGCGTACACCAGCGTCAGGCTCTCGCGCGTGTGCAGGTGCCGCAGGGCCAGCGCCCGCGCGCCAGTCACCACCGCGGCGCGCGCGGGCGGCACGACACCGGCCCAGCCCGGCACCGCCAGGGCGGCGGCCCGGGCGCAACTGCGCAGCACGTGGCGGCGGTGGACGGGCAGGTTCTTCATGGGGCTGCAGGCGCCGGCAGTGGCGCCGGGCGCCGCTCGCGCAGCGCGCGGTCGAGCAGCCCATCATAGCCATACACGTCGTTGAAAAAGCGCACCTGGCCCCGCACCACCAGCGCGGTGCCATAGGTGATCAGCACCGGCAGCGGCTCGTCCAGGTTCAGCATCGACATGCTGCCGGCGGCCATCGCGGCCCGGATCCGCGCCTTGTCCCATTCGGGCTGGTGCGCCAGCACAAAACGCGCGAGCGCCACCGGGTCCGCGACGCGGATGCAGCCGTGGCTGAAGTCGCGCCGCTGGCGTTCGAACAGGTCCACGGCAGGGGTGTGGTGCAGGTAGATCGCGTCGTCGTTCGGAAAGACGAACTTGATGTCGCCGAGCGCGTTCCTGGGGCCCGGGCGCTGGCGGATGCGGGCCTGCCCGGCAAGCACCGCGTCCAGCAGCTCGGGGCGCAGCGTGCTCACGACCTGGCCACCGGCGGTGACGAACTCGTAGCCCAGGGCGGCGAAGACCGCGGGGCTGCGGCGCAGCTGCGGCACCAGCTCAGCGCGGGCGATCGACGGCGGCACGTTCCAGTAGGGGCTGAACTCGATGCGGCGCATCGGCTCGCCGAACAGCGGCGTGCGGTTGTCTAGGGCGCGGCCGACGATGACCTTCATCGTCTGCTGCACCCGCACGCGGCCATCCTGCACCTCGTAGGCGCGCAGCACGAACTCGGGCACGTTGATGACCACCATGCGTGGGCCCTGCAGCAGCGGCGTCCAGCGCAGGCGCTCCAGCGTCAGCTCGATCTGGCGTGCACGCTGCGCCGGGCTCACCTGCAGCGCCTGCCAGGTGGCGCGGCCGATCACGCCATCGTCGAGCAGGCCGTGGCGGCGCTGGAACGCCTGGACGGCGTCGACGAGCGCGCCCTCGTAGGCCGCCGCGGCCGGCTGCGGCGGCGGCGAATCAGGCACCGGCGCCAGGTCACCCAGCAGCCGCAGGCGCTGCGCCAGCACGTCGAGGCCCGGCCAGGCCTGCCCCGGTTCGAGCGCCAGCGCGGCACCCCGCTGGCGCGGCACCGGCAAGGGGGGCAGCCGCTGCGCCCAGGCGCTGTGCGCG
>CAMTUD010000137.1:0-10257 GCA_947084805.1 uncultured beta proteobacterium
ACCAGCGTGCGCAGGGACTGCTCTGCCACGATCACGGCGGCGTGCGCCTGCGCCACCGTCGCTTGGGCGGCAGCCACGGCGCCATCGGCCTGGTGCTGGTCGGCCTGTGCCAGATCGCCGGCCTTGAGCCGTTTGCCCACGTCAGCCGCGATCCGTTGCGCGTTGTCGAGCTGGCCCTGTGCGGTGGCGGCATCGGCACGCGCGCGTTGCCAGTTCCACCAGACCTCGCGCACGGCGGCGGCCACACGCAGCTGGGCTGCGGTGATGCGGCTTTCGACAGCACGGCCTTCGGCCTGGGCGAGTGCCTGGCTGCGTCCGCGTTCGCCGGGCAGCCACAAGGGGATCGCGAGGCCTGCAACGTATTCGCGTGTGCCGAGATTGCGGTTCAGGCGGTCGGTCTTGCCGGTCAGTTCCACCGCTACGGGCTCGGGTGTCCAGGACTGCGCGGCTTGCTGCTGTGCCCGGGCTGCGTCCCGGCGTGCCGCCAGGGCTGCCAGCTCGGGTTGGCGCGCCCATGCCGCTTCGAAGGCCTGGCTCAGCGTCAACCCTTCGGGCTTCGCCGTGGTTTGGGCCCACGCACCCGCCGCGACAGCGCTCAGGGCAAATGCAACGGCAAGGGCCAGCGTGGCGCTGGCGGTCGTTCGCCAGCGTGCGTGCGTGATGAAATTTAGTCGGTGCATCCGATGCTCCAGGGTTGAGGACAACTCACGGGAGATCGGCAAGGGCGACCCAGCAGGTCGCGTCGCGGCTGAGCGGCCGTCGACGACGGCACGCGGTCAGGCGCGAACGGGCTTCAGGAAGAAGAAGTGGCCGCCTCGCCGATCAGGCGAGGGGTGCCCACTGAGGGCGCTCGGGCGGGCTGTGCGTCAGGGTGCGCACGATGCCTTCGTCCAGCGTGGCCGGATGCGAGGCGATGGCGAGTGGCATCAAGCCATCACAGGGTGTGGGCATCGCCGAGCAGCTGCCATGGCAATGTCCACAGTCGAGATCGCTGCTGCCCAAGGTCTTGCCAGCCAAGTCGCCACTGTCCTGGTCCACGGTCGAATCACCATGATGCTGATGCTCGTGGTGTCCGAAGTGCTGCGCCTGCGCATCGCTTTCGTGCCCGCAATAGCTTGCCACGGCAGCCCAGGTGAACTGGAACGGCAACAAGGCGAGCAGAGCAATGGCGAACCAACTACGCATGCGAAATAGTCTAGCAGCTACAGGGTTTGGGGCGAGCGGGTGGGCCCAATTCGGTACCGCACTCCACTGCATTTCGGCACGCACGCGAGGGACTTGAGCACCCATTGCCCCGTCGCGAAATCGTCCGTCTGACATCAGGATTCAGTGTTGTTCCGTGCACGCCGGCCGGCCGGGCACAGGACGTTCTTTGGCTCCTCGCCGCGCAGGTATTGCGTCTCCTCGCCTTCGGTCGCCTGACGCACTTCGACGAGTTGCGCGCGGTCGCCGTACAGTGCCTCCAACCGGGAGACCATTGCCTGGCGCACGTCGTCACTGGCGCCAAGGGCCTTGAACCAGCGGCGCGGTCGCCCGTCGTAGCGAAAGTCCACCACCCAGGTGACCGAGGTCTTGAAGAATTCAGACATGGCGCATCATCCATCCCGAAGGCGGGGCGCGACCCAGTTCGGTCGGGACAGCCGAAAAGCAGCGTAGCCTGAGACTACGCCATCCCTTTGCCGCGGAGCCCCGTTCGATGATTCTTGAGGTTGCTGCCGCCACGGGCAGCGTGTGGGCGCTGCGCCGCATGACGCACCATGCCATTCTGCGCGGCCTGCGCGCGCCGCGCCTGGCGCATGCTCAGGGCCCTGGCGCGCATGGCTTTGCGGCAGATCAGGTGCGCGAAGTGCGCATTCCGGGTCCCCCGAGGCAGGCACCTGTTCGGTTGGCTGGTGTTGCCACCGGGCACAGCGCAGCGGCCCGCGCCGGCTGTTCTCGCGATGCATGGCTGGGGCGCCAATGCCGCGATGATGTGGCCGGTGGTACCGCCATTGCACGCCGCCGGATTCGCGGTGCTGCTCATCGACGCACGGTGCCACGGGCGCAGCGGTGACGAGACGTTCACCTCGATGCCGCGTTTTGCCGAAGACATTGCTGCCGGGCTGGCCTGGCTTCGATTGCAGCCAGACATTGCAGTGGACCGGGTCGCACTGCTGGGCCACTCGGTGGGTGCAGCGGCCGCGCTGCTGCATGCTTCGCGGCACCACGACGTGCGGGCCGTGGTCAGCCTGTCGGCCTTTGCACACCCGCGCGAAGTGATGCGGCGATACATGACCGAGAAACGGGTGCCGTACCCCGTGCTGGGGTGGTACGTGTTGCGCCACGTGCAGCGCGTGATCGGCGTGTCGTTCGACGACATCGCGCCGCTCGGCACGCTGGCCCGCGTACGCTGCCCGGTGCTGCTGGTGCACGGGCGGTCCGACAGCGCCGTGCCTGTCAGCGATGCGCAGCGCCTGCTGGCCGTGTCCGGCCGTGCGCGCCTGCTGCTGGTCGAGGGTGACCATGATCTGCGCGAGACGCTGGCACCCCATGCGCCGACGCTGGTGGACTTTCTGACCACCGCTTGTGCGTTGCCGGCCGTCGGCGTGCCGGATGGCTTGGACTGACACCATGTTGTCCATCTCCCTGGGGCCTGTTGCACTGCCAGTGGCCCCTGTGCTGTTGCTGCTGGCGGTCTGGGGCGCGTCGTGGCTCGCCTCGCGGCTCGCGTCGGGCGGAGACGACAAGGGCCATCGCACCGCTGCGGGCACTGCGGTGTTCAACGCAGCGTTGATCGGCCTTCTGGCGGCGCGGCTTGCGCACCTGGTGCTCCATGCGGATCTGTACGCCACAACGCCGTGGTCGGCTCTGGATCTTCGAGACGGTGGCTGGCAGGTGCCTACCGGCGTCATGGCGGGTGCCGCGTGGTTGGCCTGGCAGGGATGGCGTTCGCCGGCGCTGCGCCGGCCACTGGCCGTGGGTGGCTTGTCGGGGATGGTGTTCTGGATCGCCGCATCGGCCGCCACCAGCCTGGGGCAACCGAAGCAACTGCCCGAGTTGGTGTTCAGCGAGATGGACACTGCAACGGAGGTCAGCCTGTCCCAGGCCGCACGCGGCCGTCCGCTGGTCGTGAACCTGTGGGCCAGTTGGTGCGGACCGTGCCGGCAAGAGATGCCGATGTTGGCGGCCGCTCAGCAACACGAGACGGTGGTCGGCTTCCTGTTCGTCAACCAGGGGGAGTCGGACAGTGCGGTGCGCGCCTACCTGACCGACCAGGGCCTTGCGCTGCGCGAGGTGCTGCTGGACCGCGGCTCGAAGCTCGGCCCTGCCGTGGGATCGCGCGGGCTGCCCACCACGCTGTTCTACGATGCCCGTGGCCGGCTGGTCGATGCACACTTCGGCGTGCTCAACGCTGCCGCGCTCGAGAGTCGCCTGCGCGACCTGCGGACCACCCGGTGACCCATCGCCGGATTGACTGAACCACCACGACACCATGCGCCCTGATGCTTCCAACCCGCCGCTGATCGACGATGAACTCGATGTCCTGGCCGACCTGGTGCCGTTGGCCGGGCAGCACATCGTGGAACTGGGTTGCGGTGCCGCACAGTTGTCACGGGCACTGCTGGCGCGTCATGCCGACAGCCGCGTCACCGGCCTGGAGGTCGACGAACGCCAGCATGCCAAGAACCTGGCAGCGCCCCAGGCGGGGCTGACGTTCATCGCCGCTGGTGCCCAGGCGATCCCGTTTCCCGATGCCAGCTTCCATCTGGCGCTGATGCTGAAGTCGCTGCACCACGTTCCCGTGCCCTTGATGGCACAGGCCTTGGGTGAAGTGGCCCGGGTCGTGCGCCCCGGTGGCCATCTCTACGTTTCGGAGCCGGTCTACGGCGGTGCTTTCAACGAAGTGATCCGTGTCTTCAACGACGAAGGTGTGGTGCGGGCCGCGGCACAGGCGGCGCTGGACGATGCGCTCGGCACGGCGGTGTGGTACCAAGTCACCGAACGGCGCTTCGAGATGCCGGTGCGCTTTCGGGACTTCGCCGATTTCGAGCAGCGCATGATGCGTCCAACCTTCGCCGACCACTTCATCAACGAGACCATACTGGCCACGACACGCGCGGCTTTCGAACTGCATGTTGGCCCTGACGGGGCGAGTTTCAATCGCCCGATGCACGTGCGCCTGCTGCGCCGCATGGGCTGATCGGCGCAAACGCCGCCACCGCTGCCCGCACGTTCCCTTCGTCGACTGTTTCCCACCTATCGTTTCCCGATGTCCTACCTCGATGACCCTCGCGTGCTGTTCGCCGCCGAACGAACCTTGCTGGCCTGGCAGCGGACTGCCATTGCCCTGATGGGCTTCGGTTTCGTGGTCGAACGTTTCGGCCTGTTCCTGCGCATGGTGTCCAACCAGCCCCTCTCGGCATCGCAGCGCGGGTTCTCGCTGTGGCTGGGCGTGGGTTTGCTCCTGCTCGGTGCCGGCGTGTCCGTGATCTCGGCCCTGCAGTTCCGAACGGTCATCCGCGGGCTTGGCGAGAAGGAGATCCCGCGCGGCTACTGGACCAGTCTGGGCGTCTGGCTCAACTTCGTGCTGGCCTTCGTCGCACTGGCCTTGGCGGTCCACTTCGTCACCAGCGCGGGCTGAGGAGCCGTCCCTGCATTCGATGAACACGACAGACCCCGCTCAGCATCGGCTGGGGACGGTGCTCGTTGCCTGCCAGTTCATGTTGATCGCTGCCCTGGCGGCGCTGGCACTGCCGGCGTTCCTGGCAGGCGAGGCGCCCGCTGGCGCATGGCTGATGGCTGTCGCGGGCGCCTTGCTCGGGCTGTGGGCGCTGTCCAGCAACAGGCCCGGCAACTTCAACCTTCGACCCACACCGCGCGAGGGCGGACAGTTGGTGCAGCAAGGGCCCTATCGCTGGATCCGTCACCCGATGTACACCGCGGTCATCGCCTGGGGTCTGGCATGTGCCTGGGCTGGAAATTCGGCGTGGGGATGGCCCTGCGTTGCGGCTCTGGTCATCATCCTCTTGACGAAAGCGACCTTCGAAGAGCGCTGGATGCTCACCGCGCATCCGGCCTACGCTGCCTACCGGGCCAGCACCTATCGATTCCTGCCGGGGATTCTGTGATCGCCGGCTGGGCGCCTTTGCATCACGACCCCAGAAACTCCGCGCCGAGATGACCCACCTTCACGTAGATCAGTGCACCTTCCGGCCCGGTGAAGGGCGTGTGCCGGCTCCAGCGCGGGCTGCGCAGCCACGTGCCTGCCTCATAGTCGCCACCCTCGTCACTGAAGACGCCATCCAGGACGAGAATCTCTTCGCCGCCCGGATGTGAATGTGCGTTGAAGCGGGTGTTCGGCGCCCAGCGAACCAGCGCCGTGTCGATGCCATCGTGCGAATGCAAAGGCATCACCGACAAGCCGGGCACGAGTCCCGCCCGCCATGGCGTGGCTCGGGTGGGAATCCGCACGCACTCCAGGTCGCCAGGCGCGAACTGTCGCAGCTTGACGAACAGAAGGCACCCCTCACGCGAGAAGGGTGCATGCGCACTGCCCGGCGGATTGCGCAGATAGGTGCCCGCACCGAAGTCGCCGCCCTGATCCGAGAACACGCCTTCGAGCACCAGAATTTCTTCGCCCCCGTCGTGAACGTGCCGGTCGAAGTGCGACCCGGGTGCGTAGCGCACGATGCTGGTGGCGCGGGCGACCTCGTCGCCCACCCGATCCAGCATGCGTCGGTCGACACCGGGCAGCGGTGAGGGCGTCCAGGTCGCATCTGCCGCACGCGCAGCGATGCGAGTCGAGAAGTCGTCGTTGATGTTCATGGTCATGTCGATTCAATGCCGAGCGGCCACTGGGGCAAGGAGGGGACTACGATGCTGGAGAGGTCGGGCAGCAGGAGGACGCTGCGGTTCGATCCGGATCCTTTGCATTCTCGGCGCTACAGGAGATTTCGATGAGCCACTACGTGTTCGGCAAGTTGGTATCGCTGCCCTTCGATACGGCGGTGCAGCGAATCACCGAGGAACTGGCCAAGGTCGGTTTCGGCGTGCTCACCGAGATCGACGTCCAGGCCACGATGAAGAAGAAGTTGGGGCAGGAGATGCCGCCGTACCGAATCCTCGGCGCCTGCAACCCGGGATTTGCGAGCCGCGCGATCGCGGCGGAGCCGCAGATTGGCGCCTTGCTGCCCTGCAACGTGGTCGTGCGTCAGGACGCCGCAGGCGGCGTGCACATCGAGGTGATGGACCCGAACGTCATCCTGACCCTGGTCGACCACCCGGACGTGGCGCCGATGGCCGCCGAGGTCAGGCAGAAACTGGAACAGGCGCTCGCGCAGGTTTGAGCAACGCGGCGATGGCGCCGGCGGTCACCGACCGGCCTGCCATCGTGAACCCTTCGATTCGAAGACGAACAGACTTCCACGCCCCCTGCGCCGATGGCTTCGTGCCGGGTTCTGAAGCTCGCAGGCTCCCACGCGACCGATGAGGATCGAGAACATGGCACGACGACTGGTGATCATCGGTGGTGACGCCGCAGGCATGTCCGCAGCGACGCAGGTTCGGCGTATGAAGACCGTTGACGAGCTTGAAATCGTCGTCTTCGAGCGCTCCTCCAGAACGTCCTATGCAGCATGCGGTCTGCCCTACCTGGTCGGCGGATTCGTGACGTCGCCAGACAGCCTCGTCGCCCGCACCCCTGAGCAGCACCGTGCCAAGGGCATCGACGTGAGGATCCATCACGAAGTCACCTCCATTGACGTCAACGCATCCACCGTGACCGTCCGCGACCTCGACGCGGGGCTGGAGTCCGCGGTGCACTTCGACGAACTCCTGATCGGCACGGGGGCATCGGGCATCTCGCCACCCTGGCCCGGCATCGACGCGAAAGGCGTGCTGCAACTGCGGACCCTGGACGACGCGGCAGAGGTGGAACGACAGCTGGCCGCAGGTGCGCGGCGCGCGGTGGTGGTCGGTGCCGGCTACATCGGACTGGAGGTCGCCGAAGGTCTGCTCGAACGTGGGCTTCACGTCACGGTGGTCGAGCGGCTCGATGCGCCGATGGGTGCGGTGCTGGACGCCGACATGGCCGCCGACGTGGCAGGCGCGATACGGGCCGCAGGGGTCGATCTCCGGCTGGGCACCGCGGTCACCGGCTTCACCGTACTGGGCGGACGTGTCAGCGCCGTGGAGACGGCGGCGGGGTCCTTCGAGGCCGACATCGTGGTGATCGGGCTCGGCGTGCGCCCCAATGTCGAACTGGCGCGCGCCGCGGGCATCGGCGTGGGCGAGACCGGCGGCATCAAGGTCGACGACCACCTGCGCACCGACAGCCCGCACATCTGGGCCGCCGGCGACTGCGTCGAATCACACCATCGGATGACGGGGAGGTCGGTCGTGGTGGCGCTCGGGACGCACGCCAACAAGCAGGGCCGCGTCGTCGGCACCAACATCGCCGGCGGCGACGCGACCTTCGGTGGCGTGCTCGGGACGGCGATCACGCGCTTCCAGGACATGGAGATCGCCCGCACCGGTCTCACTGAACGAGAGGTGGCCGCTGCGGGTCTTGACGCCCTCGGCGTGACCACCGAGGCATCAAACCGCGCGCACTACTACCCTGGCGCGCAGCCGATGAAGGTCAAGTTGGTCGTCGAGCGCGGGACGGGTCGGTTGCTTGGCGCACAGATTGTCGGCGGGGCAGGTGCGGGCAAACGCATCGACGTGCTGGCCACGGCGCTGTGGAACAGGATGACGGTGGGGGAGGTGGCCGGAATGGACCTGTCTTACGCACCACCTTTCTCGCCTGTTTGGGATCCGGTCCTGCTGGCCGCGGGCAAGGCGGCTGCCATGGTCTGAATGGCTGCGGTGACTTGATCGCCGATTTCAACAGAAGAAGCCCGTCATCGTCGATCTCCGTTCTTGTCTGAAGCGGGATGAACCGCGGCGTTGAACGATCGCTGTGCAGGCATCAATCGAGGACACCGAGCGGCAAAAAAGGGTCGGTGCTTGACGGCCGAGTCAACGAACTCGCCACCCGGAACCTGCCATCCGTGCGGATGAGACCGGTCAACGGACGCTCGCTGGCGGCGCGCCCGGCAGGGGGTCGTCGGTGACTTTGGGACACGGACGTAGGAACTCGGCAGACAGACAAGCAAGCGCGATCCTTCGGCGGCTCATGCACTCGGACCGGGACTGGTACTACTGTCCTCATGACGCCGGTCGAACGTTACGAGCGCTTCGCCGGGCGTGTAGACGCCATCCGCAACAAGGTTTTCAAGGTCTCGGAGGAAACCGTGCCGCGCAGCCCGTCCGGACGCCACCGTCTGCTGCCGCCGATGCTGCGGCGCTGGTGACCGCGCGAGACAACCCATTTCTCGAGCTGCTGGGGTGGCGGACGGAGGACTTGATGGCGCTGGGCTGACTCGTAGCCTGCTGGGATGCTTACCGACGCCGACAAGGACCTCGTCCGGCGGTGCATGAATGCGCTGCGGGACGGCATCGCCGGATTCCGGACGAGGCGTCCCCAACTCGAGATGGTCGCCGCTGTCGCGAACACGCTGGCCTGCTGCCGGCAGGTGGTGGATGGAGCCGGCGGCCGGGGAGAGCACATCGCGGTGATCGAGGCCGGCACCGGAACGGGCAAGTCGTTTGGGGCACTCGTTCCTGCGCTGGTCATGGCACGCACGCTCGACAAACGCCTCGTGGTGTCGAGTTCGACGGTGGCGCTCCAGCACCAGTATGCGGAGAAAGACGCCCCGATGCTGCAATCGCTGCTGCCGCTGAACTTCAGCTTCGCGGTGGCGAAGGGTCGGCGCCGCTATGCTTGCACTGCCCGGCTGATGGCCGCCGCCACGGGTGCCGGCCAGCACGACCTGCTAACGGATGAGCACGGGCACGAAGACGGCACTGGCACCACAGGGTCAGAGGCGGCACTGCGCCGCAACCGCAGGATCCTTGTCGGCCTGGTTGAGTCTTTCGAGTCCGGGCGCTGGAACGGCGATCGAGACGAACTCGCCGTGCCGGTCGCCGATGAGCTCTGGGTCAGCCTGACGACCGACCGCCAGGGATGCTCGGGCAATCGATGCCCCGAATTTGCCCGCTGCCCGTTCCAGGCCGCGCGCCAGCGTGCGAAGGAGGCGGACCTGGTGATCGCAAACCACGACCTCGTCCTCTCGGCGCTGGACATGGAGGCTGGCAGCGTGCTGCCGCCTGCGAGCGAGACCTTCTACGTGTTCGACGAGGCGCACAGCCTGTCGGCCAAGGTGGTGGAGCACTTCGCGGCCCGACACGCCCTCCGCGGGGCCAGGGAATGGGTGCAGGGTGCCACCGACGCGGTGCGCGACGCCGTTCTGGCCCTGCGCCTGGATGACGGGCTGCTGCGTGATGCCCGTGATCAGGCCCGGTGCATCGACGAGGAACTGGGTGAGCTGTACCGGCTGATCCACGCGACCCGGGCCTTCGAGGTGAAGCGGGCTCGCCGTTTCAGGAGCGGCGAATTGCCCGAGTGGGTACTGCGACACGGTGGTGTTCTCCACTCTTCGGCGTCCGCGCTGCAGAAGACCTTCGCCGTGCTTCGCGAGGCCGTCCTGCAGCGTGCCCCGATCGAAGGGTCTCTGTCTACCCAGGTGCTGTCTACGCTCGGGTTCTTCGCGGCGAAGCTGGACAACCTCGTCGAGACCTGGCACCTGGTGCTGGCCGAGGACGTCGAAGGCGAGGCGCCGGTGGCGCGGTGGATCGAGCTGCACGACAGCACGTCTTCGTCGAGCGACTACCTGGTCTGTGCATCACCGATCAGTGGCAGCGACAAGTTGCGCCACCTTCTCTGGAACCGGGCCAGCGGCGTGATCCTGATGTCGGCGACGCTGACTTCCTGCGGCACGTTCGACCTCTTCCTCCAGCAGTCCGGCCTGTCGGCCTACGCCGGGGTGCAGTTCCTTCGCGTCGAGTCGCCGTTCGACTATCGATCGAACGCCAGGCTCGTCATTCCTGCAATGCGCACAGATCCTGGCGACGCCCGCGGGCACACCGACGAGGTCGTCGAGCGCATGCCCGGTCTCGTTCAGACGCTCGGTACGCTGGTGCTGTTCGCGTCGGGCAAGCAGATGCGCGATGTCTATGCGCTGCTGCCGGAGGACTTGCGGCGCTGCACCCTGATGCAGGGCACGATGCCGAAGATGGAGATGCTGTCCCGGCATCGTGCCACGATCGACAGCGGCGAGCGATCGGTGCTGTTCGGGCTGCAGAGCTTTTCCGAGGGCGTCGACCTGCCACGCGAGT
>CAMTUD010000138.1:0-26622 GCA_947084805.1 uncultured beta proteobacterium
CACCCCCTCAAGGCGAGCAGCGCAGGGGAGTCGGCGCGCAGCGCCGACCGCCACAGTCGGCGACGCCGCCGGGTACCGCCTGCCGCGACCCGCCACTGAACACGCGCGGACACGGACCAACGTCCGCAAAGGGCCGCAAGCGGTCCCTGAACCTTGCTCGCCCGCCAGCGTCTCAGTCGCGCTGCAACTGCGCCAGTTCCTGCGGCGTATTGGCGTTGAAGAAGGCCTGGGCGTCGTCGAACACCACCGTCGCTACGCGGTGCTTGGCGGTCCAACGGTCGATCTTGCGTTCACCGGCGTAGAGGTAGGCCACCAGGCTTTCGAGCAACTGCGTCTTGAGCAGGCAGAACACCGGCTGCACCTGCACCTGTCCGTCTTCCAGCGTGGCCGCCATCGCGATCTCGGCGTCCTCTCGGACAAGGGCTTCGGCCAGGCGGGCCACCAGGTCCGGCGGGAAGTCGGGCGTGTCGCATGGCACGGTGACCATGTAGGGTGTCTGGCACTGCTCCAGGCCGGCCAGCCAGCCGGCCAGCGGGCCGGGGTAGTCGACGAGCTGGTCGACCCACACCGGTACACCCATCGACTCGTAGGCGGACAGGTTGCGGTTGGCGTTGATCATCGACTGGCCCACCTGCGGCTGCAGCCGCAGCAGCGCGTGCATGGCCAGCGGGATGCCGTTGTGGTTCTGCAGCCCCTTGTCGACGCCGCCCATGCGCGTGCCGCGACCGCCGCAAAGGATGAGGCCGGTGATGTCGGCCTCGGGGATGGGCTGGGTCATGACACCTCCAGCATGTCGAAGCCCTGGATCTCGACGTCCAGGAAGGCCTGCGTGAACATGGCCACCGCCGCCCACACCCGGGCTCGCGGATGGGCCTGCACGGTGGCGCAGAGCTGGCCCACCCAGGGCTGCACGTGGGCGCGGAAGAAGCGGCGCTGCTGCTCGAGGTTGCACGTGGCCACGTCGTCACCGGCGATCAGGTAGCGCATCACCTCCAGCACGTAGGCGATGTGGTCCTCGGTCTCCGACGACTGCACGTCGCGTGTCAGGCCGAGTGCCGCGAGGTCGTCGCGCAGGGTGGCCAGCGGCTTCTCGTTGAGGAAGCCGGCGAGGTAGTAGGACGCGTAGGTGAAGACCTCGGGCTTGCCGATGGCCAGGAAGAGCGCGGCGTGTTCGGCGGCTGCGGCTTCGGGCGTCGTGGCGCGCAGCGCGCCCACCAGTTCCATCCAGGGCCCTTCGAGCAGGCCGCCGGCTTCTGGCGCCTGCGTCACCGCCACACCGAACTGCTGCAGCAGCTCGGCATCGGGCGGTGCCAGCCACAGCCGGGCGAGCAGACCGTAAAGCTCGGCACGCGCGAGCTCGTCGCTGTCGTCGAGGCTGGAAAACGAGATCGGGCTGGCGTCTGTCATGCGGTCTGTCATGCGTTTACAGGTCGGTGATGCGGACTTCGTTGGTGGCGCTGAACATGTCGACGACACGGCAGTCGCTGCACATCTTCAGCCTTTCGGCGGCGGCACCCTGAAAGGCGCTGTGACCGGACAGCTTGCTCAGCATGTTCTCGATGGCGCGCAGCGTGCCGAAGGGCTTGCCGCACTTCACGCACTTCCACGGTTCGGCTTCGGCGATGACGCGCATCTGCTTGCGCGCCTTGCCGCCGTCGGCCAGCCACAGCCGCGGTTGCAGCGTCAGCGCGTCTTCCGGGCAGGTGGTGACACACAGGCCGCATTGCACGCAGTTCTTCTCGATGAAGCGCAGCTGAGGGGCGTCGGGGTTGTCGGCCAGCGCGGCTTCGGGGCAGGCGCCGACGCAGCTCAGGCACAGCGTGCACTTGTCGGCGTTGACGATCAGCGAACCGAAGGGTGCGCCGGCGGCCGGCAGCGGCAGTTCGTCGACCGGCGTCGGCGCCTGGGCCAGCAGGTGGTCGATGGCCAGTTCCAGCGTGCTGCGCTTGTCGGCCTGCGCCGCGAAGGCCGCGGCACGCGCCACCGTCTGCGCCGGTTCGGCGCGCAGCGCGGTGTCCAGCGCGTGCAGGTCACGCGCGTCGCGCACTTCCAGCAGCCGCAGGTGCTGGCCGGCGTAGCCCAGGCCGCTGAGCACCGCCTGCGCCACGGCCATCTGCTCCTGCAGCGCCTGGCGGTATTCGGGCGCCTCCTCGGCGGTGGTCATCACCCACACCTGGCTCGCGCCCTGGGCGATGGCGGCCAGCCACAGGTCGATGCCGACGCTGGCCGTGTGCCACACGGCCACCGGCAGCACACGTGCCGGCAGGCCGTGCAGGCTGCGGTCGCGCCGGCTCAGGCTGGCGCCGCGGCCGAGTTCGTCGAGCAGGCGTGTACCGGCTTCCTGGCTGTGGATCAGCAGCGCGGCGTTGCGGCCGCCGGCATGGCCGTAGGCGGTGAGCATGGTGCGCAGGCGCCGGCCCATGTCGACCGTGCCCGGGTAGGCGAAGCTCATCGCGCCACTGGGGCAGACCGTGCTGCAGGCGCCGCAGCCGACGCACAGGAAGGGGTCGACGATGACGCCGCCCCAGGCCTGGCCCTTGGCCCGGCCCTTGCGCGAGGCGTCGCTGCGTATCGCTGTGGTCGAGCAGACGTCGATGCAGGCGCTGCAGCCGATCTGCTCGTTGCGGCTGTGTGCGCACAGCTTCTGCTCGTAGCGGAAAAAACGCGGCTTGTCGAATTCGCCCACCAGTTCGCGCAGCTTGAACACGGCGTCGACCATGGCCCGCTCGTCGCTGCCCACATGCAGATAACCTTGAGGCGGCTGGTGCTGGCTGAAGGCGGGTGTGCTGCGCAGGTCGAGCACGAGGTCGAAGCTCTCGCTGTGCTGCAGCGGCTCGCGCGTGAAGTCGATGGCACCGGCGGCGTCGCACACACGCACGCAGTCGCGGTGTTTCTTGCAGGCGTTGAGGTCGATCTGGTAGTCCAGGCCGATCGCGCCTTCGGGGCAGATGTCGATGCAGGCGTTGCAGCGGGTGCAGAGGTCGAGGTCGATCGGGTTCGTGCTTTCCCACTCGGCCTCGAACTTGCCCAGCCAGCCCTGCAGCCGCGTCAGGCGCCCGCTGTGGGTGGCGCGGCTGCGCGTCTGCCCCAGCGCGCTGCCGGTGCCGCTGAGCAGCAGGCTCACGTCCAGCTTGTCGGCCAGCAGCGCTGCGGCGCGCTCGGCGGCCTCGGCCTGGCCGATCACCAGGCAGCGGCCCGCGCTGCGGTAGCTGACGGTCGACACCGGCTCGGCCGCAGGCAGTTGCGCGGCAGCCAGCAGCGCCGCGATCTTCGGTGTCGCCAGCCGGCCTTCCTGCGACCAGCCAGCGGTCTCGCGGATGTTGACGAAGTGGATGGGCCGTTCCTGCACGCCGGCCGCGCCTTCGGTCTCGGCGTTCAGCTCCAGGAACAGGCGCGATTCCTGGGTGCAGGCCACCAGCAGTTCCTCGCCCTGCGCCGTGGTCTCCTTCGCGGCGCGCTGGAAATAGGCGGCTTCGCGGCGGCACAGCAGCGTGTGCGTGAAGCCCAGGCCGTCGGTGCTGGCCCCGGGGGTCTTCTCCAGCGCCCGCTGGAGCGCCGGCGCGTCCAGCGGCAGGGTCTGGTTGCAGTTGCAGATCAGGGTCTTCATCGGTCCGGCGGCGCGTGGCGAGGCGGCGATTATGGGCGCGTGGTCTCCCCTCTCGGCGCCAGGGCCGGCGCGCTAGACTGGGCCATGCAGGCAACTCCCGACAACAGCCCGCCCGAGGCGCCGCCCGGCCCCCGCGTGCGCCCCGGCGCACAGGTGGCGGTGGTGATGGAGCGTGTGCTGCAGCCCAACCGCTGGGAGGACGCCACCTTTCGTGTGCTGGACGTCATTCCCGACGAAGGCGGTTACGGCGAAGCGCCGCGCATGCTCGTCGACGACGGCAAACACTCGCGCTGGATCTACCCCGGTTTCCGCATCGAGCTCTTTCCCGACGAGTGCAAGGGCTACTTCCTCAACCTCACCTCGGGCCGGCCGGTCTGGTTCGTGATGTGGCGGGTGGAAGAAAACAACCCGCTGCTGGCCAGCCCGCAGCAGGTCAGCGTGTCCTACATCGAATGCGACCGCTGGATGGCGGCCGAAGAGCATGTCGACAACGTGCCCTTGCCCGACCCGCTGTGCGAGTGGTTGCGTCTGTTCACCAACGAGCACTTCCGGCCCGAACAGAAACGCAAGCAGCGCGCGAACTCGTTCCTGAGCCCGGAAGAACGCGACAACCAGAGCCGCAGCGGCTGAGGTCTTCATGAGCGAACAGGACGACAACTTCCTTTCCCGCTGGTCGCGGCGCAAGGCGCAGGTGCGGCAAGGTGTGCCGCCGCCCGCCGCAGGCCCCGCCGTGGTGGTGCCTTTCCCCGTTCCTGCGGCCAGCCCGGTGCTGCCGCCGCGCCAGGCCGAGGCCGCCGTTGGTGCGGCGGTGCCGGTGGCGTTGACCCCTTCTGGGGTCGCCGCCGATGTTCCCGTCGGCGTCTCGCAGCAGCCGGCGCCTGCATCGGTACCGGCGCCGCCGAAACCGACGCTCGAAGACGTCGAGGCGCTGACACCCGAGTCCGACTTCTCGCGCTTCATCGCGCGCGACGTCGACGAGAAGGTCAAGAACTCGGCGATGAAAAAGCTCTTCTCCGACCCGCACTACAACGTGATGGACGGGCTGGACACCTACATCGCCGACTACAACACACCCGACCCGCTGCCCAAGGCCATGCTGCGCCAGCTGGTGCAGGCGCGCATGCTGGGACTGCTGGACGACGAACTGCCCGAACAGCCGGCGCCCGAGGAAGGGGCCCAGGCTGCGGCAACGCCGGACGTGGCGCCAGGTGCGGACGCGGCAGCCGAACTGCCTGCGGAGCAGGCTGCCGCGGAAGTCGCTACACAAGGCGGCGCAGAACCCGCCACAGAAGCCGTCAAAGACGGCGGCGCCGCCCCGGCCTGCACCGGGCCGATGGCTGTCGAGGGCGCGGCCCAAGCCGCGGTCGCCACGACGGCCGCCCCCGTCGCTATAGCAGAAGTTCAGCCCGCGGCGGGCAGCGCCAGCAGCGCCAGCTGATCGACGAAGGTGGCGGCGTCGGCGCCGTCGTCCAGGCAGCGCAGGTCGAGGCGGAAGGCGCCGTCCTCGATGCGTCCGATCACCGGCACGGGCAGGGCGCGGAAGGCCGCCGCCAGACGGTCGGGAAAGCTGCCCGCGCGGCGCAGGCTGGCGGGTGCCGTCAGCGCCAGGCAGGCGCTGTCCAGCCTGTCGACCGGCAAGGACCCGCTGCCGATCTGGCTGCGGCAGGGCAGCACCTGCACGCTGGCGCGCGTGCCGAGGGCCAGCGCGACGGCCGGCAACAGGCGCTCGGCGAGGGCGCGGATCTCGCCCGTTGGTCGGCTCAGCAGGCGCAGCGTGGGCAGGCGCTGCGCCAGGCGGTCGGGGTCGCGGTAGAGCTTGAGCACGGCTTCGAGTGCCGCGATTGTCATCTTGTCCAGGCGCAACGCGCGTTTCAGCGGGTTGCGCTTGATGCGCGCGATGAGCGCCTTGTCGCCGACGATCAGCCCGGCCTGCGGCCCGCCGAGCAGCTTGTCGCCGCTGAAGGTGACGACCTGCGCGCCCTGCGCCACGGCCTGGGCCGGTGTCGGTTCGGCCGGCAGGCCCCAGCGCGTGAGGTCGACCAGGGTGCCGCTGCCCAGATCCACCGTGTAAGGCACACCATGCTCGCGGCACAAGGCGGCCAGTTCGGTTTCCGGCGCCGCGGCGGTGAAGCCCATCACCGCGTAGTTGCTGGTGTGGACCTTCATCACGAGGCCGGTGCGCGGCGACATCGCCTCGGCGAAGTCGCGCAGGTGGGTGCGGTTGGTGGTGCCCACCTCGACCAGCTTGGCGTTGGCACGCCGCATGATGTCGGGAATGCGGAAGGCGCCGCCGATCTCGATCAGCTCGCCGCGCGAGACGAGCACTTCCTTGCGCGCCGCCAGGCTGCTGAGCACCAGCAGCACCGCCGCGGCGTTGTTGTTGACGGCGGTGGCGGCCTCGGCGCCGGTGAGCTCGCGCAGCAGGCCTTCGATGTGGTCGTCGCGGTCACCACGCTGGCCGTCGGCGAGGTCGTACTCCAGGTTGCTCGGGCGGCTCATCACCTCGGCCACCGCCTGCACCGCTTCGGGCGGCGCCAGCGCGCGGCCGAGGTTGGTGTGCAACACGGTGCCGGTGAGGTTGAACACCGGCCGCAGGTGCGGTGTGGCGCGCTCTTGCAGCAGCGCGGCACAGCGGTGTTCGAAGGCGGGTGTGTCGAAACCCGGCGCGCCGGCCTGGCGCCACAGCGCGAGTTGTTCCCGAGACACCGCCAGCACGGCCTGGCGCCCGTGCGCTTCGACCAGCACACGCATGGCGGGCAGGTCGAGCAGCTTGTCGATGGCGGGGGGCCGCGCTGCGCCCGGTGAGCGGGCCACGGTGGCGTCAGTGCTGTTCATGCGGGGGTGGCGGAAGAGCGTGGGAGTCGAACCCACCTGGGACCGCTGAGCGGCCCCACCCGGTTTTGCAGACCGGACGCCCCACCGGGGAACGTGCCTCTTCCATGAAATTCAAGCATTCGGTGAACCGCCGAACATGTCGCTCGCGTCGCGGCGGATCTTGCGTCCTTCGGGGTCGCGCTTGGTGAAGCCGACCTCGTCGAAGAACTCGACCAGCGGCAATGACAGATGGCGGCTCAAACCGATCGATTCTCGCAGATCCTTCACGTTGAGCCGCTTGTGCGGGTCTTCGCGTGCGATCTTCTGCGCCGCCTGGGCCAACGCGCAGACGTGCTGGGCCTGGACGAAGTACTCGTCACCGATGGCGTAGACCTTGCCGAAGCGCGCCAGCTTGTTCAGCAGCCGCAGCACCTGGTCGCGGTGCAGGTTGCGGTCACGCGCCAGCATCTCGCTGAGCTTGGGCGGATGGATGCCGCCCTCGTCGAGCCAGGGGCGCAGCCGCTCCCACAGCTTTTGCTCGTTAGGCAGCAGTGAAACCTCGTGGCCGGACAGGCGCACGTACGGGCCCGCACGCTGCACGCGGCCGCTGGCCAGCAGTTCACGCAGCACCTGGCCGAACACCAGTACACGCGGCTTGCCGGCCACCTGGTTGCGCAGCAGGTCCGGCATCAGGCCCGGGCTGTCCGGGTGCTGCGCGTGGTAGCCGCCCAGGGCCTGGGTGACGGCATCGGCCACGCGTTCGAGTTGGCCCGGGGCGAACAGGCGTGTGCTGCTGCCGTCGGCCAGCGCGCGGTGCGCCACCGCCTGCAGCAGGGCCTGGCGCTGCTCGGGCTGCAGGTTCCACGACACGAAGAAGGGCTCGCTGTCGACGCCCGTCGCGGGCTGCAGCGCCAGCGTGGCCTGCAAGGCCTGCTCGGCGGACGGGGCTTCCAGCGCCGCCAGCGCGGCCAGGCGCACCGGCTTGCGGCGCAGCGTGGCACTGGCGTAGGGGTCGAGCAAGACACCGCCGCCCAGCGTGCGTGTGGCCGACTGGTCGCGCAGGATGAAGCGGTCGCCATGCCACGCGGCGATGTCGCGGTCGAGTTCGAGCTGCGCCCACGCCGTGCCCCCCGGGGCCAGCGTCGGGCCTTCGAGCAACACCACGCGGGCCCCCACGTCGCAGGCGCCGAGGTGCAGGTGCACCGGGGTCCAGTGCGCCAGGTCGCGCGCCTCGCTGCGCAGCAGCCGGATGCGCGCATCGATGCGCCGTGTGCTGGAATGCGCGGCCTCGGCGACGATCCAGTCGCCGCGCACGATGTCGCTTTTCTCGAGCCCCGTGGCGGCCAGGTTCAGCGCTAGCCGTTGCCCCGCCAGGCCCTGTCCGGCTTCGCGGTTCTGCGCGTGCAGTCCACGCACGCGCACCTGCAGCTTGCGCGGCGAAACCAGCAACCGGTCGCCGACCGCGACCTGGCCTGACACCGCCGTGCCGGTGACCACCGTGCCGATGCCCGGCAGCGAAAAGCAGCGGTCGACGGCGAGCCGGAAGCCGCCGTCGGCGCGGGTGCGCACCTGCTGGCGTTGTGCATCCAGCAGGTGCTGCTCCAGTGCGGGCAGGCCGTCGCCGCTGAGGTTGGAGACCTCGAAGACCGGTGCCCCGGCCAGGCCGGTGGGCTGCAACAGGACCTCGATTTCGGCGCGCGCCTCGGCCCGCCGCTCCGGCGTGACGAGATCGCACTTCGTCAGCACCACCGCGCCCTGCGACAGGCCCAGCAGGTCGAGGATGGCGAGGTGCTCGCGCGTTTGCGGCATCGGCCCGTCGTCGGCGGCCACGACGAGCAGCACGTGGTCGATGCCGGTGGCGCCGGCGAGCATGTTGCGCACCAGCCGTTCGTGCCCGGGTACGTCGACGAAACCCAGCATGCCGCCATCAGCCGTGGGCTTGTAGGCAAAGCCCAGGTCGATGGTGATGCCTCTGGCCTTTTCTTCCTTCAGGCGGTCGGCGTCGATGCCCGTCAATGCCTTGACGAGTGAAGTTTTTCCGTGGTCTATGTGACCTGCTGTACCGACGATCACCGGGGAAGACCGAGTCGAGTTTGAATGGCTCTTATGGTAGTCTTTTCATACCAAGGCACAGGTGGTTGCGGTGGATCAATCCCGGAACGGGGGCGACTGCTTACAACCCAACCGCCGGACGCTGATCGAAGCACAGATGTTGTGCTCATGCGCCTTGAGAGTGATGGTTCACGTGGTCGTCAATTGGGCGGTTATGTGAGTCGGTTTTCCGTGTGCACCCCGCGTCGGGTTGCACCGCCTGAAAAGGAAGTTGCCATGAAACGCCAAGATCAGCAGCCACTGGCCCGCCGCACCATGCTCGCGGGTGCCGGCACCGTCGGTGCCCTCGCGGCCGCCGCCGCCATCCTGCCGGGCCGCCAGGCCAGCATCACCCCCACAACGGACAAGGTCGCCCAGGCGCCGTCCATCGAAGATGCCGGGTATCGCCTCACGGAACACGTGGCGCAGTACTACCGGACAGCCCGCGTCTGACCTCAGCCGCTTGAAGTAGGAGGCAACATGCTATTGACCAAACGGTCAGCGGGAAGCGGGGGCGCATCGCCCAGCGCGCTCGTTGGCAGCCTGGCGCGAGGTGTATCCCGCGCCATACCCACGATGGACCGCCGCGCGTTTCTGCGCCGGTCCGGCATGGGTGTCGGGGCCGGCCTCGCGGCCAGCCAGCTGACACTCGTGCGCAAGGCCGAAGCGGCCGGCCCCGCCGCCACAGCAGCGGGCGGCTCCAAGGTCGTCGTCAAGCGCACGGTGTGCGGCCACTGCTCGGTGGGCTGCGCGATCGACGCCTACGTCGAGAACGGCGTCTGGGTGCGCCAGGAGCCGGTGTTCGACTCGCCGCTGAACCTGGGCGCACATTGCGCCAAGGGCGCTTCGGTGCGGGAACACGGGCACGGCGAGTTCCGCCTCAAGTACCCGATGAAGCTCGTCAACGGCAAGTACCAGCGCATCAGCTGGGACGTGGCCCTGGACGAGATCAGCAAAAAAATGCTGGAGCTGCGTGAGCAAAGCGGCCCCGATTCCGTCTTCGTGGTGGGTTCGTCAAAGCAGAACAACGAGCAGTGCTTCCTGCTCAGGAAGTGGGTGACCCTCTGGGGGACCAACAATTGCGATCACCAGGCACGAATATGCCACTCCACTACTGTCGCCGGTGTGGCGAATACGTGGGGTTACGGTGCGATGACAAACTCGTACAACGACATGCAGAACTCGAAGGCTGCGTTGTACATCGGCTCGAACGCGGCAGAGGCCCATCCGGTCTCGATGCTGCACATGCTGCACGCGAAGGAGAAGGGCTCGAAGATGATCGTGGTGGACCCCCGGTTCACCCGTACCGCCGCCAAGGCAGACGAATTTGTTCGAATCCGCTCGGGTTCGGACATCGCCTTCCTGTTCGGCGTGATGTATCACATCTTCAAGAACGGCTGGGAAGACAAGCAGTACATCAACGACCGCGTCTGGGGCATGGACAAGGTGCGTGAAGACGTGCTGGCCAAGTGGACGCCCGACAAGGTGCTGGCGGTGACGGGGGTCGACGAGGCCACCTGCCTGAAGATCGCCACCATCATGAACGAGAACCGCCCGGGCACCATCGTGTGGTGCCAGGGCCAGACGCAGCACACCATCGGCAACGCCATGGTGCGGGCCTCGTGCCTGCTGCAACTGGCGCTGGGCAACGTCGGCAAGTCGGGTGGCGGCGCCAACATCTTCCGCGGCCACGACAACGTGCAGGGCTGTACCGACATCGGGCCCAACCCCGATTCGCTGCCCGGCTACTACGGCCTGGCCGATGGGTCGTTCAAGCACTTCGCTTCTGTCTGGGGCGTCGACTTCGACTGGATCAAGGGCCGCTACGCGCCCGGCATGATGGGCAAGCCCGGCATGACGGTGTCACGCAGGTTCGACGGTGTGCTCGAGAAGAACGAGGTCATCGACCAGCCGAGCAACCTGCGTGGCCTGTTCTATTGGGGTCACGCGCCCAACTCGCAGACCCGCGGCCCCGACATGAAGCGGGCCATGGACAAGCTCGACCTGCTGGTCGTCATCGACCCCTTCCCGTCGGCCACGGCGGCGATTGCGGCGATGCCCGGCAAGGCCGAGGACGCCAACGCCAAGCGTGCGGTCTACCTGCTGCCGGCGTGCACGCAGTTCGAGACCTCGGGCTCGGTCACGGCGAGCAACCGTTCGATCCAGTGGCGCGAGAAGGTCATCGAGCCGCTGTTCGAGTCGCGCTCCGACCACATGATCATGTACCAGCTGGCCGAGAAGCTCGGCTTCGCCAAGGAGCTGACCAAGAACTACGAGTTCCAGAAGGTCAAGGGCATGGACGAGCCCGTGCCCGAGAGCATCACGCGCGAATGGAATCGCGCCATCTGGACCATCGGCATGACGGGCCAGAGCCCCGAACGCCTGAAGGCCCACATGCGCAACATGCACGTCTTCGACGTCAACACGCTGCGCGCTAAGGGTGGCATCGACAAGGAAACCGGCTACAAGCTCGACGGCGACTACTTCGGCCTGCCCTGGCCGTGTTTCGGCACCGCCGAGCTCAAGCACCCGGGTTCGCCCAACCTGTACGACACCTCCAAGCACGTCATGGAAGGCGGCGGCAACTTCCGCGCCAACTTCGGTGTCGAGCGTGACGGGCAGTCGCTGCTGGCGGCCGACGGATCACACAGCCAGGGCGCCGAGATCACCACCGGCTACCCTGAGTTCGACCACATCCTGCTGAAGAAGCTGGGCTGGTGGGACGACCTCACCGAAGCCGAGAAGAAGGCCGCCGAGGGCAAGAACTGGAAGACCGACCTCTCGGGCGGCATCCAGCGCGTGACCATGGCGCACGGTTGCCACCCGTTCGGCAACGCGAAGGCGCGTGCCGTGGTGTGGAACTTCCCTGATCCGATCCCGCAGCACCGCGAGCCGATCTATTCGACGCGGCCCGAACTGGTGGCGCAGTACCCCACGCACGAAGACCGGCGCACGGGCTGGCGACTGCCGGTGCTCTACAAGTCGCTGCAGGACAAGAACAAGGACATCGTCAAGGACTTCCCGCTGATCATGACCACGGGCCGACTGGTCGAGTACGAGGGTGGGGGCGACGAAACGCGCTCCAACCCCTACCTGGCCGAACTGCAGCAGGACATGTTCGTCGAGATCAATCCCGCAGCGGCCAACGACCGCGGCATCCGCCACGGCGAGTGGGTGTGGGTGAAGACGCCAACCGGTGTGCGCCTGAAGGTGAAGGCCCAGGTGACCGAACGTGTGGACCGCACCACGGTATTCCTGCCGATGCACTTTGCCGGCCTCTGGCAGGGCGAGGACATCACGCAGTACTACCCGGACGGTGCCAAGCCCATCATCAAGGGCGAGTCGGTCAACACGGCGGGTACCTATGGGTACGACCCGGTGACCAACATGCAGGAGACCAAGACGTCGGTCTGCCAGATCGAGAAGGCAGCCTGAGGAGCTCACGATGGCCAGAATGAAGTTCATATGTGACGCCGAGCGTTGCATCGAGTGCAACGGCTGCGTCACGGCCTGCAAGGCGGAACACCACATCCCCTGGGGGGTGAACCGCCGGCGCGTCGTCACGCTGAACGATGGCGTGCCCGGCGAGCGCAGCATCTCGGTGGCCTGCATGCATTGCTCTGACGCACCGTGCATGGCGGTGTGTCCGGTCGACTGCTTCTACCGCACGTCGGAAGGCGTGGTGCTCCACGACAAGGACACCTGCATCGGCTGCGGCTACTGCAGCTATGCCTGCCCCTTCGGCGCACCGCAGTTCCCGAGCAGCGGCACCTTCGGCATGCGCGGCAAGATGGACAAGTGCACCTTCTGCGCCGGAGGCCCCGAGGCCAGCGGCAGTGCGGCGGAAAACGACAAGTACGGTCGCAACCGCCTCGCCGAAGGCAAGTTGCCCGCCTGCGCCGAGATGTGCTCGACCAAGGCCTTGCTGGGCGGTGATGGCGACGTCGTCGCCGACATCTTCCGTACCCGCGTCATGACGCGGAACAAGGGCAGCGAAGTCTGGGGCTGGGGTACGGCCTACGGCAAGCCGGCTCCGGGTGGCAGTGCACCGAAAGCAACCAAGTCATGAGATCCCTCTGGATGTTGGGCGGCGTGGTCCTCGTGGCCGCGCTGTCGGCCTGTACCGAAAAACCCCAGACTGTCGGCACGCGGACAGTGGGCGAGTCCGCCTTCAAGGGGACGGGCGGCGGCGCGTACACGGAGCCCGGCTGGAAGGCCGGTGACGCCACGAGTTGGGAAGAGCACATGCGCATGCGCACGCAAGCGGGGCAGAACGAATACGTGCGCAGCTCGGGCAAGTGAAGCCCCGGCAAGCGATCAAGGAGCACTCATGACAGGCTCGATGAAGCAGGTGTTGGCGGCCATTGCGCTGACACTGGGTTGTGCCGGGCTCAGCCTGGCGCAGCAGGCGGCGCCGGCTGCGCCGGCGCCTGCGGCCACTGGCGCGCCGGCAGGTTTCGTGGCCCCGGCCGAGCCGAAGGCCGACGAGACCGCGGCGCAGCGCGACAAGACCCAGCCCGGCAACAACGCGCCGGTCTGGCGCGCGGTGCGCGAGAGCGGTACGCAGCCGGGCACAAGCAACCTGCCGGGCGCCGAGACGGGGGTGTTGATCCAGTCGTTCACCCAGTACCCCGGCACCGCCTACACCACCGCGGGGGAAGCCTGGCGGCAGATCCGCAACAACTGGATCATTCCCTACGGCGGCTCGCTGCTGCTCATAGCGATCGCCACGCTGGCCTTGGTGTACTACACGAAGGGCCCCTTCGGCAGCCAACCCAGGGACACGGGCCGCAAGATCGAGCGCTTCACGCCCTACGAGCGTGTGCTGCACTGGTCGACGGCAATCACCTTTTCCATCCTCGCCATCTCGGGCATCGTGCTGGCCTTCGGCAAGTTCTTCATGCTGCCGGTACTGGGCGCCACGCTCTTCGGCTGGCTGAGCTTCGCACTGAAGACGGCGCACAACTTCGCCGGCCCGCTGTTCGCGGTCGCCCTGGTGCTCTTCTCCATCAAGTTCCTGGCCGACAACCTGCCACGCGCCGGTGACCTGGGCTGGCTGATGAAGGGTGGCGGGTTGTTCGGCGAACACCACGTGGCTTCGCACCGCTTCAACGCTGGCGAAAAGATCGTCTTCTGGATGGGTGGCATCGTGCTGGGCTTGGCCGTCGTGGCTTCGGGCCTGGTGCTTGATCTGCTGATCCCGGGCTGGGGCCAGACCCGCGGTCAGATGCAGGTGGCGCACATCGTGCACGGTGTGGCGTCGATGTTGATGATGGCGCTGTTCATCGGCCACATCTACATGGGCAGCCTGGGCATACCGGGCGCGATGGATGCCATGAAGACCGGCTATGTCGACGAGAGCTGGGCCAAGGAACACCACGAACTGTGGTACGACGACGTCAAGGCCGGCAAGATCCCGGCGGTTCGCTCGGGTGCGCAGGCCCCTGGCATCGCCCCGGCATCGACGCGGGCTTGAGCGCGAGAAGATTTGTGGAGAACCCCACCGTGAAGACGATCAAGACCCCCTTGTCGCTGGCCTGTGCCGTGATCTGCGGTTCGTTGCTGACGCTGTCCGTGGCTTCGGCCAAGCTGCCGGCGCCGAGCGACGAAGCCAAGGCCAAGGCCGCGGAAGCCGCCGCCAAGACCGCGCACAGCGGCAAGGTCGACGGCTACAAGCTGTGCAAGTCGATGGAGGCCTCGGCGGCCACCTACTACGCCAACGCCAAGAAGGCGGGCAAGGAAACCAAGCCGCCGGTGGCCACGCCGCCGTGCGCCGACCCGGGCCCCTTCGTCTACACGCCGGCACCACCCGCGGCCCCGGCTGCGGCGGCATCTGGCGCACCGGTCGCAGCGGCACCCGCCGCGCCGGCGCCCGCGGTGGCCGCTGCGCCGAAGAAGTGAAGCCGCTGCCGGCAGACCATGTCGGTTCAGCCTGAGGCCCAAGCCCCGGCGCCGCCGCCCGAAGCTGAAGTGCGGCTGCGGGTGCCCGGTGCGCCGCGCCTGACCGGCGCGCAGTGCGAGTTGCTGCGCGAGATCCAGATCCTCGACGAATACGGCGAGAAGCGCAGCATCCACATCCCGGCCGAGCGGCCGCTGACGGTGTTCGTCGACAAGCGCGAGCTCGTCACGCTGATGACGCTGGGCCAGTGTCCCGAACTGCTGGTGCTGGGCTACCTGTGCAACCAGCGCCTGATCGCCGGCGTGCAGGAGGTCGAGTCCATCACCGTCGACTGGGATGTCGGTGCAGCCGCCGTGCGCACCCACCACGGTGTGCACGACCTCGCCGCCAAGACCGCCAAGCGTGTCGTGACCACGGGCTGCGGCCAGGGCACGGTGTTCGGCGATGTGATGAGCCAGCTGCACACCGTGACGCTGCCCGACGCCGCCACGGCACGCATCCGCCAGACCACGCTGCACCGCATGCTCGAGACCATGCGCCAGCAGGAAAGCATCCACCGCAAGGCCGGTTCGGTGCACGGCTGTGCGCTTTTCGAATTGCAGCCCCAAGGCAGCCAGATGCTGTACTTCGTCGAGGACGTGGGCCGCCACAACGCCATCGACACCATCGCCGGCTGGATGGGCCTGCACGGCGTCGCCGGTGGCGACAAGGCCTTCTACACCACGGGCCGCCTGACCAGCGAAATGGTGATGAAGGGTGCGCAGATGGGCGTGCCGATCATCGTCTCGCGCAACGGTGTCACCGCGATGGGCCATGAGCTGGCGTCACGCCTGGGCATGACCCTCTTCGGCCGCGCCGCCAACCGCCACTTCCTCTGCTACACCGGCGCCGAGCGTTTCGACTCGGAACCCGAACCGCAGCGTGCCGCGGTGAGGGTCGTCGCCGGCCAGTAAGGGTTCGAGGCTTCGCCTACACCAGGCCGTCGAACAACCACACGTCGACGAAGCCGCCTTCGGCTACCGAGCCCCGCTCGTGGCCCAGCACGACGAGTGCATTCGCCTCCGTCATGCTGCGCAGCACGCCGGCGCCTTGCGAGCCCGTCAGGCGCACCTGCCAGCCGCCGTCCGCCGCCGGCTCGACGATGCCGCGCTGGAACTCAGTGCGGCCCGGCCGCTTGCGCAGCGCGGTGGTGCAACGCGCCTGCAGCACCGGCAGGGGCTGCGGCGAGGCGCCGGCCAGTTGCAGCAGCGCGTCGCGCGCAAAGGCGTAGAAAGTGACGAGCGCGGCCACCGGGTTGCCGGGCAGCGCAAACAGCCAGCACGGCGGCGCGGCGTCGGCGCCTTTGCCCACGGACGACAACGGGCCGAACGCAAACGGTCGGCCGGGCCGCATCGCCACCTTCCAGAACGCCACCTCGCCCATCCGCGCCAGCACGTCGCGTGTGTGGTCGGCGTCGCCCATGCTGACGCCGCCGCTGGTCAGCACGACGTCGGCCTGCGCCACCGCCGCTTCGAGCGTGGCCTGCAGCGCGGCCGGGTCGTCCTGCACCAGCCCGAGGTCGATGACCTCCATGCCCAGCCGCTGCAGCGCGCCCAGCAGGCTGTAGCGGTTGCTGTCGTAGACGCTGCCGGGGTCGAGCGGCTGGCCGAGCGTGCGCAGTTCGTCGCCGGTGGAAAACAGCGCCACGCGCAGCCGGCGCCGCACGCTGACTTCGCCGATGCCGAGCGACGCCACCAGACCCAGGTCGGCCGGCTTCAGCACACGCCCGGCCAGCAGCGCGGGCCGGCCGGCGGCCAGGTCCTCGCCGCGGCGCCGGCGGTTGTCGCCGATGCGGATCACACCGGCCTCGACCTGCACGGCGGCGCCGTCGACACGGCACAGTTCAAGTGGCACCACGGTATCCAGGCCGGCCGGCATCACGGCGCCGGTCATGATGCGCAGGGCCTGCCCGGCGCCCACGCTGCCGGCCCACGGTGCCCCTGCGAACAGCGTGCCCACCGCGTGCAGCGTGGTGGTGGCGCCCGGCTGCAGATCGCTGCCGCGGAAGGCGTAGCCGTCCATCGCCGAGTTGTCGTGGGCCGGCACGTTGATGGGCGATATCACGTCGGCCGCGAGCACACGGCCCAGCGCCTGCGCCAGTGCCACCGTTTCGGTGCCGGCGACAGGCTGCAGCGCAGCGGCAATGGCGGCCCGCGCCTGCGCCACGCTGAGGTTTCGGTCCCCCGCCGCCAGGGGCGACTCTGCAAGTTCGGTCATCGGTTCTTCCTGCACACCTGGACGGGTGCTCTGTGCGGTGCCGCAGCGGGCTGCGGGGCCCGGTCCGCCACGCCTGCGGCGGGGTGATTCTGCATCGCCCGAGCCGCCGGGGCTGCGGCAGGCAAGCCTAGGCATGCCGTTGCATATCGCCCGCGCGGCGCCGGGGCGTCAGAATCCTGGCGCTGTCCCGGCCCGCCGCGCCCGCTCACTTCGATGAACACCGTTTCCGACAGCCTGTGGCTGGCCCTGCGCCTGATTGCCGACGCCGACAGCGCCCTGCTGCACATCGTCGGCCTGTCGCTGCGTGTCAGCGCCACGGCCTGCCTGCTGGGTGCCGTGCTCGGTCTCGCGCTGGGCGCCACGCTGGCGGTGGCGCGTTTCCCGGGGCGTTCGGTGCTGGTCTGGGGCGTCAACACGTTGCTGGGCCTGCCGTCGGTCGTCGTCGGGCTGCTCGTCTACCTGTTGCTGTCGCGCGCCGGTCCGCTGGGCAGCCTGGGCATCCTGTTCACGCCCACGGCGATGGTCATCGCGCAGAGCATCCTGGTGGTGCCGCTGATCGCCGCGCTGTCACGCCAGCTCGTGCTGGACGCCATGAACGATGGCGGTGACCAGCTGCGTTCGCTGGGCGCCAGCCCCGCGCAGGCCGCGCTGCTGGTGCTGCTGCACGCCCGCATCGGTGTGCTGACGATCGTGCTCACGGCCTTCGGCCGCGCGATCTCCGAGGTGGGCGCGGTGATGATCGTCGGCGGCAACATCGACGGCCTGACGCGGGTGATGACCACCGCCATCGCGCTGGAGACGAGCAAGGGCGACCTGCCGCTGGCGCTGGCGCTGGGCACGGTGCTGCTGGGCGTCGTCGGGCTCGTCAACCTCGGCATCGGCGCCGTGCAGGGCCGCACGGCCCGCGTCGGCCCGCTCGTCGCATGAGGCCGTTCGACACGGCTGCGGCGGTGCCGGCCGTTGCACCGCTCGTCACGCTGGAGGCGGCGGCGGTGAACTTCGGCGACGTGCAGGCGCTGCGCCCGCTGGACCTGCGTCTGCACCGCGGCGACCGCCTGGCGCTGGTGGGCGCCAACGGCTCGGGCAAGACGACGCTGCTGCGTGTGCTGCACGGCCTGCTGCCCTGCGATGGTCGACGTGAACTGCACAGCGCACACGCGGCAGCGCCGCCGGTGGTGGCCATGCTCTTCCAGCGGCCCTTCCTGTTGCGCCTGTCGGTGCAGACCAACATGATGCTGTCGCTGTGGCTGCGCAAGGTGCCGCGGGCCGAACGCGCGGCGCGCTGCACGCAGGCCTTGCAGCGTGTGGGGCTGGCCGGGCTGGAACAGCGCGACGCCCTGGCCCTGTCTGGCGGCCAGCAACAGCGCCTGGCGCTGGCGCGTGCCTGGGCGCTGCGGCCCGACCTGCTGCTGCTGGACGAACCCACCGCGAGCCTCGACCCCAGCGCGAAGCACGAGGTCGAGCGTCTCATCGCCGAGATCGCCGCCGATGGCACGACGGTGGTCATGAGCACCCACAACCTGGGCCAGGCCAAGCGCCTGTGCACACGCGTGGCCTACCTCGAGGCCGGTCAGCTGGTCGTCGACCTGCCGGTCGGCCGCTTCTTCGCCGACACGCTGCCGCCGGCGGCCGCGCGTTTCCTGCGCGGCGAGATGCCGTGGCCGATCCACCCGGGTGCAGCGCCGAATTAGCATCGGGCGCATGAAACCCACGCCTGCCATCGACCTGCGCTCCGACACCGTCACGCGGCCCACAACCGCCATGCGCGCGGCCATCGCCGCCGCCGAGGTGGGTGACGACCAGTACGGCGAAGACGCGCCCACGACGCTGCTGCAGGAACGCTGCGCGGCGCTGCTGGGCAAGGAGGCGGCGCTGTGGCTGCCCTCGGGCACGATGGCCAACCAGGTGGCGCTGCGTGTGCTGGCGCGGCCGGGCGACGAAGTCATCACCAGCCGCGAGGCCCATGCCGGCTGGCACGAGACCGGCGGCGCCGCGGCCAATGCCGGCGTGCAGCTGGTCGAGGTGGGGCAGGGCGGCCTCTACACCTGCGCCGACTTCGAGGCCGCGATCAAGCCGCGCGGCATGCCGGTGTTTCCGCCCACCACCGTGGTGCAGATCGAGAACACGCACAACCGCGGCGGCGGCCTGGTGTTTCCACAGGCCGAGGTTGAGCGCATCTGCGCGGCGGCCCGGGGGCGCGGCATCTCCAGCTTCCTCGACGGCGCACGGCTGTGGAACGCCGCCGTGGCCAGCGGGCGCAGCGAAGCCGAACTTGCCGCGCCTTTCGACCTGGTGGCGGTGGCCTTCTCGAAAGGGCTGGGTGCACCGGGGGGCTCGTTGCTGGCCGGCCGGCGTGAGCTCATCGCCGCCGCGAACCGCCACCGCCGCATGCTGGGCGGTGCGATGCGCCAGACCGGCTTCTACGCCGCTGCCGCGCTGCACGGGCTGGACCACCACCGCACACGCCTGGCCGAAGACCACCGCCACGCGCGCGCGTTGGCCGAGGTGCTGGCCGCCTGCCCGAAAGTGCGCCTGGACCTGAACACGGTGCAGACCAACATCGTGGTCTTTCACCTGGCCGAAGGAGCGCCGGACGCGAGCAGCTTCGTCGCCGCGGCGCGGGAGCGGGGTGTGCTGCTGAACGCCTTCGCCACGCGCACCGTGCGTGCGGTGACCCACCTCGACGTGGATGCCGTGCAGGTGGCGCGGGCGGGCGAGTTGCTCGCGGCGCTGCTCGCCTGAGGCCGCGGCGAACTCAGCGCGTGGCCGGGTGCGCCAGGTCGCGCAGCATCGTCGGGCCGGCGTGGCGTTCCACCTCGGCCATCAGACCGCGAAACAGCCCCAGCGGCGCCAGCGCCTCCAGCAACACGAACATCGGGGCCACGAACAGGCCCACCAGGTCGTCGACGAAGGCCGGCTTGCGGCCCTCGTAGTAGTGGCCGATGAACTGGATCAGCCAGCCGGCGACGAAGAAGCCCGCGCCCCAGGCGGCACCCTGGGGGCTGGCCCCAGCGACCCCGTGGGCCAGCGCAGCCAGCAGCAGCCAGGCCCCGGCGGTCAGGCTGCCCAGGGCGAGGGCACCGCGGCTCAGGGTCCAGGGCAGCACGACGGCCAGCGCCAGCACCGCCGGCGTGAGCGTGAGGCCGCCCAGCGCAAACACGGGCCGCGCCAGCAGCACCAGCGCGCCGAACATGATCATCGGCACGCCGATGAAGTGGGTCAGGATGTTGCGCCGGTCGCGGTGGTAGGCCGCGTACTGCGTCAGCAACTGCAACGCGCTGCGAAAGGGCGTGGCCATGGCAAGTCTCCTGGGGTGGGCCGGCACGAACCCATGCTAGCGCAGGCTCCTAGAATCATGGGCAACGGGAAGTGTGCAAAACGACGGGGAGCCGCATGACGATCAAGAGCGACAGGTGGATACGGCGCATGGCCGAAGAGCACGGGATGATCGAGCCCTTCGAGCCCGGCCAGGTGCGCACCGCCACCGACGCCAACGGCGAGATGAAGCGCATCGTCAGCTACGGCACCAGCAGCTATGGCTATGACATCCGATGCGCGCCGGAGTTCAAGGTCTTTACCAACATCTACAGCACGGTGGTCGACCCGAAGAACTTCGACGAACGCAGCTTCGTCGACATCAACCAGGACGTCTGCATCATCCCGCCCAACAGCTTTGCGCTGGCGCGCACGCTGGAGTACTTCCGCATTCCGCGCAACGTGCTCACCATCTGCCTGGGCAAGAGCACTTATGCGCGCTGCGGCATCATCGTCAACGTCACGCCCTTCGAGCCCGAATGGGAAGGCTACGTGACGCTCGAATTCAGCAACACGACGCCGCTGCCGGCCAAGATCTACGCTGGCGAAGGCTGCGCACAGGTGCTGTTCTTCGAAAGCGACGAAGTCTGCGAGACCAGCTACAAGGACCGCGGCGGCAAGTACCAGGGCCAGCGCGGCGTGACGCTGCCCAAGACCTGAGGGTGGCCGCGCCCGGCGCCGTGCGATGCGCCGAACTGGGGCGCTCGGCCGGTGCTGTTCGTCGGTTGGGGTGCGCCCCGGCAGGGCGAAGATGCCGCCACGCGCCGGCGTCCCGCGGGCGCCCGGAGACCCCGATGCCGCAGCTGGATTCCCGCGCCGACAGCCCGAACGTTGCCGCACTTGCCCCCGCACCTGTGCTCGCGCTGCCCATCGGCGTCATGGCGCGCTTTCGGCGGTTGATGAACTACGAAGGCTGGGAAGTCGACCTCGCGCGCATGTGCGTGGACACGACCTACGCCTACGCCTGCCTGGCCACGGCGCACACCAGCAGCGACGAACGCCTGCGCCGCACCGCGCTGACCCTCTTCGGCGCCTACGACCGCAACGCCGAGGTGCCGGTGCTGCACTGACGCTCCGTGCGCCTGCGGGTTCCCCGCAGGACGGCGCCGGCCGCCGCCGGGTCCAGAATGCCCCCTCCGACGAGCACCGTCGGACAGGGGGCGGCACATGAAGTGGGAAGACCAGGAACGCAGCGACAACGTCGAGGACCGTCGTGGCCAGGGCGCCGGCGGTGGCCCACGCATCGGCGGGCGCGGCGTCGGCATCGGCACCATCGTTATCGCCTTGGTGGGTGGCTGGATCTTCGGCATCAACCCGATGACCATCCTGGGCCTGCTCAGCGGTGGCGGCGCCGAGGTCGTGCAGACGGCACCCGCCGGCCCGGCCACCGCCCCGCCGCCCGAGGACAAGGCCGCGGCCTTCGTCTCGGTGGTGCTGAAAGACACCGAACGGGTCTGGGGCAAGCTCTTCCAGGCCGGTGGCAGCACCTACCAGCAGCCCCGCCTGGTGCTCTTCCGCGGCGCCACGCCCACCGCCTGCGGCACCGGCGAAAGCGCCATGGGCCCCTTCTACTGCCCGGGCGACCGGCAGGTCTACATCGACCTCGACTTCTTCGACACGCTCAGCAACCGCCTGGGTGCGCCGGGTGACTTTGCGCAGGCCTACGTCATCGCGCACGAGGTGGCGCACCACGTGCAGAACCAGATGGGCGTCACCGACAAGGTCGATGGCATGCGCGGCCGTGTCTCGCAGGCGCAGCAGAACGCGTTGTCGGTCAAGGTCGAGCTCCAGGCCGACTGCCTGGCCGGCGTCTGGGCGCACCACTCGCAGCAGGGCAAGAACTGGCTCGACCAGAGCGACATCGAGGAAGGGCTGAACGCGGCCTCGAAGATCGGCGACGACACGCTGCAGAAGGCCTCGCGCGGCCGCGTCGTGCCCGAAAGTTTCACGCACGGCAGCAGCGCGCAGCGCGTGAGCTGGTTCAAGCGCGGGCTGGCCGGCGGCACCGTGCAACAGTGCAACACCTTCGAAGCCGGCTAGGGCGCTGACCGTGCAGCGCATGGAGCGCATCGCCGGCCTGCGCGCCGGCGGCAAGGGCAAGGTCGTCAGCGCCGCCGAGGCGCTGCAACTGGTGCGCGACGGCGACACCGTGGCCAGCAGCGGCTTCGTCGGCATCGGCTTTGCCGAGAACCTGGCGGTGGCGCTGGAGAAACGTTTCCTGGCCCACGGCAGCCCGCGCGGGCTGACGCTGGTGTACGCCGCCGGCCAGGGCGACGGCAAGGACCGCGGCCTCAACCACCTGGGCCACGAAGGCCTGGTGGCGCGGGTGATCGGCGGCCACTGGGGCCTGGTGCCCAAGCTGCAGAAGCTGGCGGTCGAGAACCGCATCGAGGCCTGGAACCTGCCGCAGGGCGTCATCTCGCACCTGTTCCGCGACATCGCCGCCGGCAAGCCGGGCCACCTCAGCCGCGTCGGCCTGGGCACCTTCGTCGACCCGCGTCACGGCGGCGGCCGCATCAACAGCCGCACCACCGAAGAACTGGTGCGGCTGATGCCGATCGACGGCGAGGACTACCTCTTCTACAAGGCCTTCCCCATCCATGTCGGCCTGATCCGCGCCACCACCGCCGACGCCGACGGCAACCTGACGATGGAGCGCGAGGCGCTGACGCTGGAATCGCTGGCCATCGCGATGGCCGTGCACAACAGCGGCGGCGTCGTCATCGCGCAGGTGGAACGCCTGGCCGAGGCGCACACGCTGAACCCGCGGCAGGTGAAGATCCCGGGTGTGCTGGTCGACTGCGTGGTGCTGGCCGAAAAACCCGAATACCACCAGCAGACCTTCGCCGAGCCGTACAGCGCCGCCTTTGCCGGTGAACTGCGTGTGCCGGTGGCCGGCGAGACGCCGATGGCGCTGAACGACCGCAAGATCATCGCCCGCCGCGCGGCGCTGGAACTGCGGCCGAACAGCGTCGTCAACCTGGGCATCGGCATGCCCGAGGGCATCGCCGCGGTGGCGGCCGAGGAACGTGTCATCGACCTCATCACGCTGACAGCCGAGCCGGGTGTCATCGGCGGCATCCCGGCCGGCGGGCTGAACTTCGGCGCCGCGGTGAACACGCAGGCCGTCATCGACCAGCCCTACCAGTTCGATTTCTACGATGGCGGCGGCCTCGACATCGCCTTCCTCGGCCTGGCGCAGGCCGATGCCGAGGGCAACGTCAACGTCAGCCGCTTCGGGCCGCGCCTGGCCGGCGCGGGCGGTTTCATCAACATCAGCCAGAACGCGCGGCGTGTCGTCTTCGTCGGCAACTTCCTGGCCGCGGGGCAGCCCAAGTTCGTGGCCGCGGTCGAGCAGCGCACCTTCTCGGGCCGCGAGGCCTTACGCCGTGGGCAGGACGTGCTCTACGTCACCGAGCGCGCCGTGTTCGGTCTGCACGCCAATGGCATCGAACTGCTGGAGATCGCGCCGGGGCTGGACCTGCAGCGCGACGTGCTCGACCGCATGGGCTTCAGGCCCGTGATCGAACGCGTGCCGGTGCGCATGGACGCCGCGCTCTTCGCCGAGGCCCCGCTGGGCCTGCGTGCGCGCCTGCTGCTGCTGCCGCTGGACAGCCGCTTCACCTACGACGCCACGTCGCGCACGCTGTTCATCAACTTCGAACGCCTGCACATCCGCAGCCCCGAAGACGTGGAAGCGGTGCGGCGCGAGGTCGAACGCCATGTCGTGCCGCTCGGCCACCAGGTATGGGGCGTGGTGAACTACGATCACTTCGTGCTTGACCCCGCGGTCGAGGACGACTGGGCGGCGATGGTGCGCGAGCTCGTCGACCGCCACTACCTCGGCGTGGCGCGTTACACCACCAGCGGTTTCCTGCGTGCGAAGCTGGGCCCGGCGCTGAAGGCGCGGGGCGTGGCGCCGCACATCTACGAGACGGCCGACGAGGCCCGTCGTTCACTGAAGAAAGCACCCTGATGACCTTCCCGACCCCTGCCTTTCCGCGCCCGACGGCGCAGTTCCTGCGACCGCTGTTCCTCGCCGCTGCCCTGGCCTTGCCGGCGCTGGCGCCTGCGCAGGCGCTCTCGCCGCAGGCCCTGCAGGCCAAGGTGGCCGAACAGGTGAACCCGCTGCTGGACAGCCTGAAGGAACTGGTCGGCATCGAGTCGGGCAGCCGCGATCTGGAAGGCCTGGGCAAGCTCAGCGCCCTCGTTGCCGGCCGCCTGCAGGCCTCGGGCATGACGGTGCAGACGCTGCCCGCGCAGGCGCCCGACTTCCATCCGCAGCTCAAGGGCGCCAAGCTGGGGTCGATGGTCTATGCCACGCGCACCGGCACGGGCCAGAAGAAGGTGCTGCTGATCGCGCACATGGACACCGTCTACCCGCGCGGCATGGGCGCCAAGCAGCCCTTCCGTGTCGACGGCGACAAGGCCTACGGCCTCGGCATCGCCGACGACAAGAACGGCGTCGCGCTCATCTTGCACACCGTGAAGCTGCTGAATGACCTGGGCAACACCGACTACGCGCAGCTGGGCGTGCTGATCAACGCCGACGAGGAGATCGGTTCGCCCGGCTCGGGCGCCACGATCACCCAGCTGGGCAGCGAGTACGACGCCGTGCTGTCCTTCGAGGGCGGCGGCTTCGACCAGGACATGGTGCGCCTGGCCACCAGCAGCATCGCCATCGTCGAGATGAAGGTCACCGGCAAGGCGTCGCACGCCGGCTCGAACCCGGACGCCGGCCGCAACGCGCTCTACGAGATGGCGCACCAGATCCTCAAGAGCCGGGCCTTCGGCGACCCCGACAAGGGCCTGAAGATCAACTGGACGGTGGCCAACTCGGGCGAGACGCGCAACGTCATCCCCGCCTCGGCGACGGCGATCGCCGACGTGCGCTCGCTGACCAACGAGGACCTGGACCTGATGGAAACCGCGCTGCGCGAGTCGATCAAGAGCAAGCTGATCCCCGACACCACGATCGAGCTGTCGTTCTACCGCAGCCGGCCGGCCTTCGTCGCCAACGCGGCGTCGAAGGTGCTGGCTGCGCACGCGCAGTCGGTGTTCAAGGAGATGGGTCTGCCACTGCAGGTGCGCGACCGCGCCACCGGCGGCGGCACCGACGCGGCCTTCGCCGGCCTGCGCCCCAAGGGCGGCGTGCTCGAGAGCTTCGGCCTGCGCGGCTACGGCGCGCACTCGAACGACAACGAGTACATCTTCGTCAACTCGATCGCGCCCAAGCTCTATCTGGCCACGCGCATGGTGATGGACGTGGGCAGCGGCAAGCTGGCCTGGTAGAGCTGCGGCGGCGCCTGCGCCGCCGCTTTCACCTCGACGCTGGCGGCGGCCCGGGCAGGCGACGCACCGGCGCGCGCATCAGCACGAACTCTTCCGCCGCCGTGGGGTGCACGGCCAGCGTGCGGTCGAAGTCGTCCTTGGTGGCGCCGGCGGTCAGCGCCACGGCCAGGCTCTGCACGATCTCGGGCGCGTCGGTGCCGATCATGTGCACACCCAGCACGCGTCCGTTCAGGCCGTCGACCACCAGCTTCATGAAGCTGCGCGCGGTGCCGCCGGCGAAGGCCGTCTTCATCGGCCGGAAGTCGGCGGTGTAGACGTCCACCGGGCCGAGCCGGGCCGCCGCGGCCTCGGTGAGGCCCACGGTGCCGATGGGCGGCTCGGTGAACACCGCACTGGGGACCTGGCGGTGGTCGACACGGTGCGGTCGGCCGCCGAATTCGGTGTCGGCAAAGGCCCGGCCTTCGGCGATGGCCACTGGCGTCAGGTTGACGCGGTCCGTCACGTCGCCGATGGCCCACACGCCGGGCGCACTGCTGCGGCTGTCGGCATCGACCACGATGGCGCCGCGAGCGTCGAGCTGTACGCCAGCCTCGTCCAGCCCCAGGCCGGCGGTGTTCGGCCGCCGGCCGGTGGCGTTGAGTGCGGCTGCAGCCTGCAGCACCGAGCCGTCGGCGCGCTGCAGGGCGAAGCCTGCGGCCGTGTGGTCCAGCGCCTTCAGTGCCACGCCGCTGGCCAGCGTGATGCCGCGCGCCATCAGTGCGTCGGCCAGGCGGGTGCGCAGGTCGGTGTCGAAACCGCGCAGCGGGTGGGTGTCGCGGTAGGCCAGCGTCACCTGCACACCCAGGCCGGCCAGGATGCTGGCGAATTCCGCCGCGATGTAGCCGCCGCCCACCACCAGCAAGGTCGCCGGCAGTTGCTGCAGATCGAGCACGTCGTTGGAGGTCATCGCCAGCGCCAGGCCGGGCAGCGCGTCCTGCGCAGGCGCGCCGCCGGTGGCGAGCAGCACCCGCTGCGCCTGCAGCACACGCTCGCCGAGGGCCACGCGGCCGCCGCCCAGCAGCCGCGCGTGGCCCGCCGCCAGCTCGACACCGCCGTCGGCCAGCATCTGGCGGTAGATGCCTTCCAGCCGCGCGGTTTCCGCCGCCTTGGCAGCCGCCCAGCGGCCCATCTCGAAGCGCCCGCCCGCGTCGGCCCAGCCGAAGCCGCGCGCCTCGGTATAGGCCTGGGCATAGCCGGCGGCGTAGGCCATCAGCTTCTTCGGCACGCAGCCGCGGATGACGCAGGTGCCGCCAACGCGGTCGGCCTCGGCGATGAGCACCCGCGCGCCGTGCGCGGCGGCGCGGCGCGA
>CAMTUD010000139.1:0-28822 GCA_947084805.1 uncultured beta proteobacterium
CGATCGCCCGAAACACCGCATTGAACTCGTGTCTGCGCATCGCATCCCCACCTGGGTCGCACGGCACGGCGCCGTACGGCCAGTTTCCGGGCAGGGTGGCTCATAGGGTGAGCCTGTCACTACTCAACGCGCATAGAGCCCTGTATTGGGGTTTGCGCCGGCTGCGCCTGCGCCTGGCCGTCGCGTACCTTCGACACGACTGTCCAGCTGGCCCGCGGAAAGCCGTACGCGGCGCCACGTCGCGTCGGCCGCATCCTGGGCAACCCGCCGCGCGGTGTAGCGCCGTCCGCCTGACGTGTCGTCGGTACACGTTGGCGAAGAACTGCCTGTTCAGGTTTCCGATCGGCAGGCCCTGGCCCGGCGGCGCCCGGAACACCGTCTTGTGCGCAGGCAGCTGGTTCACCAGTCGCGGGTCGCCCTTGAGCATGGGTTCGTGCTTGCAGTCGTGGAACACCAGCCTCTCGGCCAGCCACAGCGTCTCCTGATCGGCGGGCCGGCGCGGGTTCAATCGCAGGGGCAGGAGCTGACGCTGGCCGCCGCTTGCCTACAGTCGCCTTGACGGTCGGCCGACAGCGGACAATCATCGGCCCGTGATCAGGGGATTCGCACGAGCTTGGGCTTCGTTACGGGTGGCGGCGTCAGTTGCGGCGATCTGGTCGCTGTCCAGCGCCCTGCCGGCGGATGCGCAACCACCCTCGGTACAAGCGGACGCCAAGGTGGAGGTCAGTGCCTCTGTCTACTACATGGCCAGCGTGACGCAGGCGTTGAGCAGGGAGTTTGACTCCAAGATCAAGACCAAGACGCAGCTGATCGAAGGGCTGCGCAATCGCCTGCTGAAGGCGCAAGCCGCTTCCGCTGCCGAGGTAACCAAGCTGCGCACGGAGCTCGCTGCGCTTCAGGACGACGTCGTGGAACAGCTCGCCACCCGCGACGCCGAGCTCGCCCGTCAGGTGGCTGCGTTTCGAAAGGACGTTCAGTCAATCTCCGATACGCCGGAAGGGTTCGAGGCCTTGCGCTTGTTCAACGAGGGAAAGTGGCGCGCTGCCGACGCCATCTTTGCGCGGATCGTCGCCGCCGTGGATCGAGCCGAAGAGCTGGCCAGCGCCATGCGGCGAGCCGCACCTCGACGCCAGCGTGCTCGGCTCGCGTTCGAGGCGAGAGAGCGCGGCCTGGCCACAACCAAGGAGGTCACGGCGCTCTTCGAGGAGGTGACGCGACTTGATCAGGGAAACGGCGATGATTGGGACGCGCTCCTGCGCCTCTACGGTGACGAGGGCCGTTACGACGACGCGGTGATGGCGTCATGGCACATGTTGAAAACGAGCGCCGACCCCTTCGACGCCGCGCTGCGTTCCGCTGTTGCCGCTGACTTGCTGGCGAAGCGAGAGCCGGCGGCGGCCGAAAGAGTGTACACGCTCATCGTGGAGTTCATCCGAATGGTCGCGAAAGCTGTCACGGGCGCGGACTGGCTGCTCGGGACGATGCTCGACCGGTTGGGGGTGATGCAGCTATCGGAAGGGAAGTATTCGGCGGCTGAGAAATCCTTGGAGGAGGCGCTTCCGCTCCTTCGGCGGGAGGGGGGAGAGGTTTCGACACGCGTTCGGGAGCTGCGTCTTTCCCGGGCTCTCTACAGTCTCGCAGCGGTCTTCCAGCTGCAGGGCCAATCCGCCAAGGCGGAGGAGCCGTTGCTCGAGGCCGTCGCGATCTGCAAGCGTCTCGACCTGCAGGATCCGACTCGGATAGACGTTCAGATGAGTCTGAACGGGCTCTATTTCCAGCTCAGCGTCGTCGCCGAAACGAAGGGCGAGCTCGCCAGGTCTCTCGACTATCTAAAACATGGGCTGGCGATCGATCGAAGACTGGTCGCCAGCGACGGCTCATACACGAACAGGAAGAACCTGTCCGAGACGCTTTACTTCGTCGCATTGGCAAGCCTTCGTACCAGCCAGAATGCTGAGGCTGAGCTGGCCCTGACAGAGAGCGCAGCGGTTGCCCGCGCCCTCGTGCAGGCACAACCACACCCGGAGGTACGGGAGCGGCTTGCCGACAATGCGCTGCTGCTTTCCAGGCTCGCCTTTCAACAGGGCGATCTGGAAAAGGCCGAAACCTTGGCCCGAGAGGCGGTCGACCAGCAGCGGCAATTGGCCACCGATCGGCCAAAGAATAGCAATCTCGCCCCCGCGCTCGCAGCACTTGGTGTTGCGCTCGATCGGAAGTCGGCGTTCTCCGCTGCCCTGCCAGTGCTTGAGGAGGCCATCGAGTTGCTATCAAAAGGCGACGGCGATAATGTCCAAATGGAGTATGACGTCGTCGGGGCGTATCGTTCGGTTCTCTATGGGCTCGGCAGAGCGGGGGAGGGGCTCGATGTCGTAGAACGATCGGTAGCCAACATGCGACGCCTGGCGACGGCCAGTCCGGACAATGTTGGCCTTCAAATGTACGTCATCGGGACAGAATGGCGGTTGGGATATTTGCAGTTGGCGAGGCGCGAATTCGGTCCGACGCGAGCAACGTTCAACCGGATCGCAACCCTCGTCAACCAGCAAGCCGATGCTGGGGTCAGGTCCCGCATGAACGCCGGCATCAGCGTTGTGCAAGGTGACCTCGAGCGATTGCAGAACCATTCGTCGGCCGCGATCCCTCACTACGAAGAAGCTGTTCGACTGTACGTCGAAGCAAAGGGCGCGAATCCCAAGGATCCTGGCGACCTCTTCGATCTGCTCGAACCAAAGTTCAGAATCGCCCAGCTGAAGGCCGATCAGGCCTCCCTAGCGGAGATCACGGCGACGTATCGCAAGTTCGGCGGGCGCCGAGGTGTGCATCAATGGGCGGCAAGCTGGATCGACGATCTGGACGCCGCGGCCAATCAAGAGCGCTGAAGCGTATGAGCCGCTCCGTGTTCCTCTCCTACAAGCGAGAGGACGAAGCGCGCGCCGGACGTTTGGCCAGGGCGCTGGAGCACGAAGGGTTCTCCGTTTGGTGGGACCGTTCGCTGCTGGGAGCCGAGAGCTGGCGGGCCCAGATCGAGCAGGCGCTGGATGACTCGCGCGTGGTCGTGGTTTGCTGGTCACGGGAGAGCGTCGGCAAGGCTGGCGATTTCGTTCGTGATGAGGCCGCACGGGCCAAGACCCAGGGCAAGCTGATCCCGGTGTTCCTGGATCGCGTGTCCCCGCCTATCGGCTTCGGCGAGCTTCAAGCGATCGATCTCGCCCGCTGGCGGGGTGCGCACGGCGATCTCTTCTTCCAGGACCTCGTGGCCTTGTTGAGGGCTCGCCTCGACGGCCTGCCTCCACCCAAGCCAAGAGGTCCCGCAGCCCGTGCCCTGCGCCGGCTCACCTGGGGGACGATCACCGCCACGGCCGCCGCTGGGATTTCAGTCGTCGCCCTCGATCTGTTTCATGTGCAGCAGTCCCTCTGCGGGGCAGCGTTTGCACAGCCGCGCCTAGCCGACGCCTGCGGCGCGTTGCACCTCGGAGGTTCGCCGACCCGGGCGGAGCGCATCGCGTGGGCGGCGCGCGCTCCCGGTTCGTGCGAAGCTCTGAAGAATCACCTTCGCGACTTTCCCGATGGAGCCTACCGCAACGCCGCACTGAGTGCGCTAGCTTCCCGGCAGGTGACTAGGCACGAGACCTGGAGGCCTGAGACCAAACGGTTGAGCCTCTTCGTCGACTCCGATGCCGCGGCACGGCCCAGCATCGAAGCGGCCAAGGACAACGCTTTGGAACGCGGCCGGAAACTTGCGGAACGCCTATGCCGGGGCTTCACAGCCGGAGGCGAGTACCGGTTCGTCCACGCCACGGTAGAACCCGACGCCGAGGAACAGTGGACGGGTTGCTTCCGGCGAGGCTCCGGGCACGTCTGCTCGCTGCAAGGATGGGCCGTATGTGCCCTCGAGGGCAGGCAGATCTCGGAGACCGAAACCTGCGGAGGTCGTTGAGACGCGCGTAACGACCCGCCGCCGCGGGCGGCTCGCCTGATCAGCCCGCGTCGCCCTCGGTGGCGGGCGTGTCGCCGCCGTCGGCCGCCTTACCACCGGCGCCGGGGCCGCGGTGTACGTGCGCCGCCTAGATGGCCGCTATGCGCTCCAGCTAGGGGCGACCATCGACGCGCCGCTGGTGTTGGAGGCCGACGAACCGCTGGCCGTAGCCCTGCGTGCTTTGCGACATCGAACCGCGGGAGCGGTAGGCCCGCTTTGGGTCGTCCAGTGCCGGCCTCTCAGCGGCGACCAAAGGCACCCTCAGCCGCAGTTCGTCCCCAGCGGCAGCTAACCAAGGCGCGCCGCCATATAGGCTCATCGCAGCGACGCGTGCTCCGACCCCTGCTGCTGGTGCGCAAGAACGTGCTGCCTCGTCCGATCAACGGTAATCAAGTCCCCGTGAGCCACCGCCGCGAGCACCCACCGGCCTTCGGCGGACAGTGCCACACGTTCCAGACGCCCCGGCAGCGAGGCCACCAGACTGCCGGGCATAGGCCAAGGGTCAAGATCCGGACTCCGCCCGCCCGCCGGGTCACGCAGTCGATCAGCTGGCTGGATACCTGCTTGCGCGCAGGACGTAACGTTGGTGAAGCGAAAAAGGGGGCGCCGTCGCAAGAACCAGGAAGGCCCGTCGCGTCACATGAAAGCCTGTGACCACTGCCGCGCCGAACTGCAGCGCCTTGGCCATCATACTCATTTCGGCCCGCAGGACCCTTGCCTGCCTGCCTGCCACGCCGACTTCCGGGGAGCCGACGCCGGGGACGATGTCGCTGGCCAGCCGCTACCCATTTGCATCAGCGATTGAGTCTGCACCCGTTCGACGCCGGGGTCGCGATTCGCGGGCCTTTGCAGCGCGGCACTCACAACGAGAGATTCAGCTTCTTCACCAGCGCGCTCCACTTCTTCGTCTCTTCGACCATCGAGCGGCGCGCTTCCTCGGGCGTGCCACCGACCGGTTCGGCGCCTTCCTTGGCCAAGGTGGCCTTGACTTCCGGCTGCTGGATGATGCGGTTGAGTTCGCGGTTGAGCTTGTCGATGATGGGCTTCGGCGTGTTCGCTGGCACCATGAGGGCGAACCAGCCGAGCGCTTCGTAGCCGACGATGCCAGCCTCTCCCACGGTAGGCGTGGCCGGCAGCAGGGGGTGGCGGGACGATCCGGTCACCGCAATCGCCTTCAGCTTGCCCGCCTTGATGTGTTCAAGCACAAGCGGGAATGGTGCGAAGGAGAGCTGGATCTGCCCCGCCAGGACGTCATTGATCGCCGGCCCGCTTCCCTTGTATGGCACGTGTGTAATCTCTACGCCCGCCATCGATGCGAACAGTGCCCCGAACAGGTGGTTGGACGACCCGTTACCTGAGCTGCCGTAATTGAGCTTGCCGGGATTCGCCTTTGCGTAAGCGACGAGGCCCTTGACGTCGGTGAACGGCAACTGCGGGTGAGCGACGATCACCGTCTGCGGCGTGGCGACGAGACCCACCGGCAAAAGATCATTGACCGGGTCATAGGCCAGATTCTTGTAGAGGCTGCCGGCGGTGAGGATATTGCCGAAGCTCGCGAGCAACAGGGTGTAGCCGTCGGGCTTGGACTTCGCGACCAAGTCCGTACCGATCGTGCCGGCGGCGCCGGCGCGGTTTTCGACCACCATCACGTGGCCGCTCGCACTTTGCAGTCCCTGCGCAATGACACGCCCGAGCAGGTCGGTATTCCCGCCGGGGGTGTAGGGCACGATGAGGCGGCCGGCGCGTGTCGGGTATTCGTCGGCTGCGGCGGACGCCCCGACCAGGGCGAGCGTCGCGCCGAGAACGACGGCGAGAAAGGGACGACGTGTCATGGAGGTTTCCCGGACGGTTGTAGGTACCGCGCCATCAGGCCGCAGCGGTAGCGCCGTGACGGCGCTGGTAGGACGTGGCGAACTCGCGCGACCGCGCGAACACGGGTGGCAGCGAGCGGCCGTTGGGCAGTGTGACCCAGGCGCGCAGCAGATGCCGTCGCGCAGCGGGGTCGTCGTGGTCGACGTACTTGTCGCGGGCGTGGAGGACGGAGTAGTTGTTGGCGATCTGGATGTCACCCGCTTGCATGTAGAAGGACAACTGGACCTCGGGGTCGGTGCACAGCTGCTCTATCAGGTCGATCGCCTGCTGTTGCGCATCGGTCAAGCGCGGGACCTCCGGGAACTCCTGCGCAGTGCGCAGGTAGCGCCGCTTGTACAGCGCGCTCAGACGGCCGTCGAAGAAGTTGAAGATGGGCACTGACTGGAAGCGCAGGCCGCCGCGGTGCTGGCCACGAGTGTCGAAGTGGAAGGGCTGCTGCAACACTTCTAGCAGGTCCGGGCGGCGACGCACCACCTCGTTGTAGAGGTAGGCCACGCTCACCAGCTTGCTCATGCCGCCGGACTTGGCCGGTCGCAGGCACAGCAGCATGAACGCATCTCCGCCATCGTTGTGAAAGGTCAGCTCGTCGTCGGTCTGGTAGCTGCGCACGGCGTTGTCCTTCTCGACGCGCAGGCCGGAGTTGGTCACGCTGTGCATCTGGTTGCCCGCGCCGTCCTGCTCCTGCGGATCGCCCAGATGTTGAGCGAGGCCCCAGAACAGCCATCGGCTGTCGTCGAGGTCGTAGCGCTCGATGGGAAAGCCCCGCAACAGCGTGAAGCCGCGGCCGCCTTCGAGCTCACCGCGCACTGCCTCGAATCGCTGCTGCATCGCGGGCATCGGGAAGTCTTCGCGCGTCAGCGTCATGAGTTCCTTGCCCAGGCCCTTGGCATGGCGCAGGGCGGTATCGACACTGGCGATTTCATCAACCGACAACGGCTGGATCCAGTCAGTGCGGTTGCGCAGGCTGGCGCCGCTCCACACTTCAGGGCCGGACAGCAGGGCGGGCTTAGCAGGACTCATGGTTGTCTCCAAACATTGATGCGTTTTGCAGGATTTGACGGTGGTCGACCATCCGTCAGCGCAGTTTCTCCGTGCCGAGGCCTCGCTGGCACCAGGAACCTGTACGGACAGGAGCGCAGGCGCTGATCCTGGGCCCCCTCATTGCGCGGCCTTGACTGCGCGTCGCGCCGCGCCAGCACTCGAGTGGTGGCACCCCCCCCCCGCTGCTGAGCAGGAGCAGGTGCGGTGTTGTTGCTTGCGCCGGGCAGAGGGTTCTGCATCTCAGCCCCGTGTGACGACGATCGGCGACGCAGCCTCGAAGACGACTTTCCGTGCCATCAGGTCGTCGATGGCCGCTGCCGACAGGCCGAGTTCGTCGGCCAGCACGCTGCGGGTGTCCTGACCGAGATCCGGACCGCTGTGCTGGATGGAACCCGGCGTCTCCGACAGGCGCGGCACGACGCCCGGATGCACCAGTTCACCCAGCTGCGGATGGGGCACGCGTGGCAGCATGCCGCGCGCGGCGAAGTGCGGGTCGGCCAGAATGTCGGGCAGGGTGTAGACGCGCGACACCGGCACCTCGGCCGCCAGCAACTGCCGTTCGATCTCGTCGCCGTCGTGCAGGTGGCTCCAGGCCGCGACGACGCTGTTGCAGTACGGAGTGTTGGCGCCCCGCAAGCGGATCGTGCGCAGCAGCGGATCGTCGGCCAGTTCCGGCTGGCCCATCGCCTCGATCAGGCGCTTGAAGGTTGCGTCGCTGTTGGCCGCGATCAGCACATAGCCGCCGTCGCGGGTCGGGTAGAGGCTGTTGGGCGCCATGTTGGGCAGGTTCGGGCCGACGCGATTCGGTATGAAGCCGGTGGTTTCATACGCCGGCACGTAGACCTCCATCTGCGCGAACGCCGCCTCGTACAGCGCGGCGTCGACGACCTGGCCCCGGCCGGTCTTCGTGCGGGCCAACAGCGCCGTCACGGCACCGAAGGCGGCATAGACCGCCGTCAGGTAGTCCGTGGTGGCCAGCGCGACGCGTGCCGGCGGCCGGTCGGGGTCGCCGGTCAGGTGACGCACGCCGGCCATGGCCTCGCAGATGGCGCCATAACCCGGCCGCGCGCTGTAGGGGCCGGTCTGCCCGTAGCCGGAGATGCGCACCATCACCAGCCCCGGGTTCTCGCGGGCAAGGTCTTCGTAGCCGAGCCCCAGGCGCTCCATCACGCCAGGGCGGTAGTTCTCGACGAGCAGGTCGCTCTGGAGGGCCAGTGCGCGCACCAGTGCGCGGCCTTCCGGCATCTTCATGTCGATGGTGACCGCGCGCTTGTTGCGCAGGATGGTGGCCGCGTACAGCGAGACGTCGCCGGCGTGCCTGCCCATGCTGCGCAGCGGATCGCCTGCCGGCGGTTCGACCTTGATGACGTCGGCGCCGAAATCGGCCAGCAGGCGCGCACAAGCCGGGCCCGCGACGGTGGAACAGAGTTCGATCGCCTTGTAGCCGGACAGCGGACCAGGCAAGCGTCCGGTGTGCCCGGCGACCGGCGACGCGATGCCGTGACTTGTCACGACTTGGCCTGCAACAGACCGAGTTCGGCGACGATGCCGCGCATCGACCGGTACTCTTCCTCGTAGTAGGCCGCGGCCTGCTCATGCTCCATGAAGTGCGAGCGGCTCTGGTTGCGCTCGACGAGGGCCTTCCACTCGCGGCTTTCCACCATCCGGCGGCACGCGTCCTCCCAGTACACGACTTCCTCGGGGCGGATGCCCTTGGGCGCGATGATGCCGAGCGCGGAGCTGAAGCTCGAATCGACACCACCCTCGCGCCAGGTCGGCACCTCGGCGAAGGCGCCGCCCAGCCGCTTCTCGGAGCTCACCGCCAGCAGGCGGATCCTGCCCGACTGCATCATCGCGATCACGTTCGGCGTGGTCGACGCGACGAGTTCGAGATGGCCTCCGGCCAGGGCGATGAGCGAGTCCGACGACGACCTGAAGGGCGCGACGACCAGCTTCGTGATGTCCACGCCGGCGGCCTTCAGCGCCTTGGCGGTGCCGACGTGGATGTGGTTGCCGATGCTCGTCGCCACGCCGATGCGGTGGCTGGCGGGGTCGCGCCGCATCTCGCGCAGCAGGCCCTGCAGGTCCTTGACGGGCGAGTCGGCCCGCACGGCCAGGGTCAGGAACTCGTCCTGCAACACGGCGATGGACGTGAAGTCGCGATGGGGCAGCACGTCGAGGTTCCCGGTCAGGTAGCTGGCGATGTAGCCGTGCGTGTTGACCGACAGGAAGTGCCCGTCGCCGGGGTGCTGCTTGAGCGTCTCGAAGGCGATCTTGCCGTTGGCGCCGGACTTGTTGGTGACCAGGAAGGCCCGGCCGGCCGGCGAGATGCCGCTCTCGTCGCAGAACTGCTTCATGGCGCGGCCGACCTGATCGAGCGCGCCCCCTGCGCCCGCGGGCACGACAAATTCGACGTTCTGCACCGGCTTCCAGGGGGCCGCCACCGCGGGCCCGCTCAAGCTGCCCAGGCCGCCTGCGAGGCCGGCGCCGACGACGACACCGAAGCGACGGCGGCCGCGATCGACGCCTTGTTGATCCTGCGTCTGTGGATGCCTGTTCATGCGCTGTCTCCCTGGATGGACTGCCGTGGCGTGGGGCTCAAGGCCGCACCCCGGTGCGCGCCTTCGGCCCGACCTGGGTGCGCAGCCGGTTCTGTGCCGCGTCGATGAACTGGCACAGGTAGGGCCGGGTCTCGCGCGGGTCGATGAGGTCTTCGACGGCAAAGGCCTCGGCGGTGCGGAAGGGCGAGGACAGCGCCCGCAGTTCGGCCTCGATCTCGGCTTCGCGCGCCTTCGGGTCCGGCGCCTCTTCGATCTCCTTGCGGTAGGCCGCCTTGACGCCGCCTTCGATCGGCAGCGAGCCCCAGCTGGCCGAGGGCCAGGCGATCTTGAAGTTGAGGCCGGCGCGGTCGATGACGCTGCCGCCGGCAACCCCGAAGCACTTGCGCACGATCACCGTGTAGACCGGCACCGTGGCCTGCGCCAGCGCATAACGCTGCTGGATGCCGAAGCGCATGATCGCGTCGGACTCCGACTGAACGCCGATCAGCAAGCCCGGCACGTCGACGAAGAACACCAAGGGGATGTTGAACGAGTCGCACAAGTCGATGAAGTGCGTCTGCTTGCGCGCCGCCTTGACGTCGACGATGCCGCCGAACATCGGGTTGTTGGCCACGATGCCCACCACGTTGCCGTTCATGCGCGCCAGCGCCGTGACGACGGCGCGGCCGAAGCCCGGCTGGATCTCGAACACCGAGTCCTGATCGGCCACCATGGCGATCAGCTTCTTCATGTTGTAGGCTTGCCGGTCGGAGCGCGGGACGATGTCCACCAGCGCGTCCTCGCAACGGTCGGGCCGGTCGGTGGGCTTCACCGACGGCGGCAGTTCCCACACGTTCTGCGGCATGTACGACAGGAAGCGCCGGATCTGGCGCAGGCAGTCCTGTTCGTCGGCGGCCACGTTGTCGATGGTGCCCGCGGTGTCGGACGCGATCTTGGCGCCGCCGAGGTCGTTCTTGTGCAGCTTGGCGCCGAATGCGCGTTCGACCACCGGCGGGCCGGCGGCGAAGATCTGGCTGCTGTCGCGCACCATGATGGTCCAGTGCGCCATCACCGCGCGGCCCGCGGGCCCGCCGGCCACCGTGCCCATCACGGCACTCACCACCGGCACCACGCCCAGCAGCGACGCCGAGCGCTCGAAGCCGTCCATGCCGTAGCCGGGCGTCACCGAGTAGCCCTTGCGCTTGACCGTGTTGACCGAGCCGCCGGTGCCGTCGATCAGGTTGACCAGGGGGATGCGGTACTCGAAGGCCAGGTCCTCGACGAAGCCGCCCTGGCCGCCCTTGCGCCGGTCGCTGCCGAAGCCGGTGCCGGCCCGGATCGTGTAGTCCTCACCGCCGACCGCGACCGCGCGCCCGTCGATGGCCCCGAGCCCCATCACGTAAGGCGCGGGCTCGAAGCCGGTCAGCTTGCCGTCGGTGTAGACGGCCTTGCCGGCCAGCTTGCCCACTTCCCGGAACGAGCCTTCGTCGAGCAGCCTGCCGATGCGCTCGCGCACCGTGAGCTTGCCGGCCGCGTGGTGCTTCTCCACCGCAGCGGCACCGCCGCAGGCTTCCGCCAGCTCGCGCCGCCGGCGGATCTCGTCGGCCTCTTGTCTCCAGCTCATCGTCTCGGCACCTTTCCGGTGGGGCGGTGTGTCGCCCTCAATTGCGCGTCAGCTTCAGTTCGTCGATCGTCGCCTTGGTGGCGGTGAACTCGGTCTGGAGGAAGCGTTCCATCTCTTCGGCGCCCATGTACATCGGGGTCCAGTTCTGGCTGGCGAGGAACTGCTTCCATTCCGGCGTGTCGGTCACCGCACGGACCCTGGATTGCCAGTACTTCACCTGGTCGGCGGTCATGCCCTTGGGGCCCAGCACGCCCTGGACCGACGCATAGACGGCCGGCACGCCCTGCTCGGTCCACGTGGGCACCGAGGCCAGTGCACCCGTCAACCGCACGGCCGTGGCCACGGCCAGCACGCGGATCTTTCCGGCCTGCAATTGCGCGATCACGTTGGGCGTCGACGCCGCGACGGCATCGACGTGACCGCCCAGCAGCGCGGTCATCGAGTCGGCGGACGACTTGAAGGGAATGATGGCCAGCTTCGAGATGTCGACACCCGCGACCTTCAGCGGCTTGGCAACGCCGACGTGGATGTGGTTGCCGACCGCCGTCGCGATGGCGATGGACAGCGAGTTGGGCTGCGCCTTCGGCTTGTTGACCAGGTCGCGGGCCGTCTTCAGCGACGAATCTGCGCGCACCGCGACGACGATCGATTCCTCGAGCACTACCGCGATCGGCGTGAACTCGTCGTAGGTCGGCGCGACACCACCGATGACGCGCGCGTTGATCATGCCGCTGGTGAAGGTCGACAGCCAGTGCGCATCACCAGGGTGCTGCTGCAGCACCTGCAACGCGATGGAGCCCGCCGCGCCGCTGCGGTTCGAGATCACCATCGGCTCGGCGATGAGCTTGCTGCGCTGCATCAGGTCGGCCATCTTGCGCGCCGCCGTGTCGAGTGCGGCACCCGGCCCCGAGGGGACGACGAACTCGACGGACCGGCTGGGCTGCCAGGCATCGGCTGCGGAGGCGCTCAAGGCCCCCGCCGCGAGGGCGGCGGTGAAGAGGCTGGCGAACGCACGTGTGATCTTGTTCAAGTCGTCTCCTTCGGGCGGGGGTTCGTCGGCAGGTCTCAGCGCGGGCCGCCACCGGGCCAGCGGCGCGCGAGCAGGGCTTCCCAGGCGTCGTCGATCCAGTCGCACAGGACGCCGCGGGTTTCGCGCGGGTCGATGACGTCCAGGATGGCGAACTTCTCGGCCGTCCGGAACGGCGAGCCGATGCGGTTGTAGTAGGCCTCCAGCGCCGCCTGGTGGGCCTGCGGGTCGTCGGCCTCGGCGATTTCCTTGCGGTACGCCGCGCTCACGCCACCCTCGACGGGAATGGAACCCCAGCGTGCCGAGGGCCAGGCGAAGCGGTGGTTGAGCTGGGGGAAATGCTTGGGCGCATGCAGCCCGCCGGCCATGCCGAAGGCGCGGCGCATGATGATCGACACCCAGGGCACCTGCAGCCCCTCGAGCGTGGTCAGCACGCGCACGGCCCCGAGCAGGGTGCCGCTCAATTCGGCCTCCGGGCCCGTCGCGTTGCCCGGCTGGTCGACGAGGTGGACCATGGGCAGGCCGAAGGTGTCGCACAGCTTGGCGTGGCGCTCGATCTTCCAGGCCGATGTGGTCGTCATCGCGCCGCCGGAGATGCGCGGGTCGCTGCACAGCACGCCGACCGGGTAGCCGTCGAGCCGCGCCAGCGCGGTGATGGTGGAGCCGCCCTGGTAGCGGCCGATCTCGAACACCGATCCGGCGTCGAACAGCGACGCCATGATCCTGCGCGGGTCGTAGATCTTGCGCCGGTCGTGCGGGATGGCGTTCTTGAGCCAGTCGTCTGCGCGCGCCGGATCGTCCGTCCGCGGCCCGCGCGTGGCCTGCTGCTGCGCGTTGCGCGGCAGGAAGGACAGGAAGCGGCGAACCTGGGCGAAGGCATCGGCTTCGCTGTCCGCCTCGTTGTGGACGAGGGCGCTGCGCCGGTGCACCTTCCAGCCGCCGAGGTCGTTCTTGTCGATGTCGATGCCATAGGCCTGCTTGACCACCGGCGGGCCCGCCGCGAAGACCTGGGCCTGATCGCGCACCATCACCGAGAAGTGCGACATCAGCACCTTGATGGCGCCCAGGCCCGCACAGGCACCGAGCGCCACGCCCACCACCGGCACCGCCGACATCAGCTGGACCACGGGCCAGTTGGCGTAGCCGGGGATCTTCGCGTGGCCGCTCTGCTCGAGCAGCTTGACGCTGCCGCCCGCGGTGTCGACCAGGCGCACCAGCGGCATGCGCAGGTCGAGCGCCATGCGCTCGGCATAGACCCACTTGTCGGAGATCGTGGCTTCCGAGGAACCCGCCCTGAGCGTGTAGTCGTCGGCCGAGACCGCCACCTTGCGCCCGTCGACGCGGCCGCTGCCGATGATGGCGTTGACCGGCGACATCGACACGAAGCTGCCGTCGGGGCCGTAGCTGCCCTTGCCGGTGATGCGGCCGAGTTCGCGGAAGCTGCCGCCATCGAACAGCATGTCGATGCGTTCGCGTGCGTTGAAGCGTCCGCGTGCCTTGAACTTGGCCAGCGCGTCGGGGCCGCCCATGGCCACAGCCTGCTCGCGCCGGGTCGCGAGCTCGGCCAGCTCGGCGGCCCATTCGCCATCGTTGGCGGCTGGGCCGTTGCCGCGGTTCGGGGCCAGGGCGTCGGTGTCGGTGTCTTTCATGGGGCTCGTCTTGCGGGGTCGATGCTCGGATCAGCGCTCTGCAGGCTGGGGCGCGGGGCCGGCCACCGCGCCGCTGGCGCGCAGGTCGGCAATCTGCTCGTCGTGCAGGCCCAGCGCGCGCAACACGGCGTTGGTGTCGGCACCGACCGCGGGCCCGGTGTGGCGGATGCCCCCCGGCGTCGCCGACAGCTTGGGCACCACGCCTGCCTGCGTGGTGTGGCCCAGTTGCGGGTGCGGCACGCGCACCAGCATGCCGCGGGCCGCGTAGTGCGGGTCCTGGTAGATGTCGGCGATGGTGTAGATGCGCGACGAAGGCACCTCGGCCTCGCGCAGCATGGCTTCCAGCGGCACGGCATCGAGCGTGCGCGTCCACTGCGCCACCAAATCGTCGATGGCCTTCATGCTCGCCGGCGTGCCGCGGATGCGGATGTCGCAAAAGCGCGGATCGGTCAGCAGGCCTGGTTGGCCCATCGCGCCAACCAGGCGGGCGAAGGTCGGGTTGCTGTTGGCGGCGATCAGCATCCAGTCGCCGTCGCGGGTCGGGTACAGGCTGTTGGGCGCCATCGACGGAAGGTTGGGCCCGACCCGCGCCGGCACGACGCCCAGGCGCTCGTAGGCGGGCACGTAGGGCTCCATCTGCGAGAACGCGGTCTCGTACAGGGCCACGTCCACCACCTGGCCCCGCCCCGTGCGAAAGCGGTCGACAATGGCCATCATGGCGCCGAAGGAAGCGTAGGTGGCGGTGAGGTAGTCGGTGGTCGCCAACGCGACGCGGGCCGGCGGCCGGTCGGGGTCGCCCGTCATGTGGCGCACACCACCCACGGCCTCGCAGATCGCGCCGTAGCCGGGACGCTGCGCGTACGGGCCGTCCTGCCCGTAGCCCGAGATGCGCACCATGACCAGCCCCGGGTTGAGGGCCGACAGCGCCTCGTAGCCCATGCCCAGGCGTTCCATCACACCGGGGCGGTTGTTCTCGACCAGGATGTCTGCGCCGCGGATGATCTCGAGGGCCAGTCGGCGCCCTTCCTCGTGCTTGAGGTCGATGGCCACCGACTTCTTGCCGCGCAGGATCGTGGCGGCGTACAGCGAGACATCGCCTTCGTGGCGACCCATCTGCCGCACGGCGTCGCCTTCCGGCGGCTCGATCTTGATCACCTCGGCGCCGAAGTCGGCCATCATGCGGGCGCACGCCGGCCCGGCGATGGTCGAACAGATCTCGACTACCTTGAGGCCCTTGAGCGGCCCCTGTGCACCGGCACCCGCCAGCGTGGCGTCCACTGAAGCGGCGTTCATGCCGTCTCCGCCTTTCTGGCGGCACGGGCGCGAGGTGCGGCTGCGGCACTGGCTTCGTCCAGCAGGCGGGCGGCTTCCGCGCCGGACTGCTCGACCCGGCTGCGCGCCAGCCGGATGTACTTCGGGGCATCGCCGGCTTCGAGGGCGGCCAGCGCTGCCGTCCAGATGGAGGCCGACTGCCGGCGGCGGGCTTGCGTGGCCAGGCTCAGCTTGGCATAGCGCAGCGTCTGCAGGCTCAGCGCGACGAGCATCCGCGTCAAGCGACCGTTGCCGCACGCGCGCACGGACATGATCGAGAGCCTGTAGGACGTTTCGGCATAGGCACCTTCGTCGTCCGCCAGGCTGGCCAGCCGGTTGAGACGGGCCACGCCCGCCCTGAGCAGCGCAATCAACTGCGGATCGCGCGCAGCGACCACCTTGCGCGCCACGATCTCGAGCAGGCCCGCCCGGATCTCGAAGATCTCTCTGACCTCGCTGGCCGACAGGTCGGTCACGACGGCGCCGCGCCGCGCCAGGATCGTCACCAGTCCTTCACGCTCGAGGATCCGCACCGCATCGCGCACCGGGCCGCGGCTGACCGCGAACTCCACTGCCAGGTCCTGCTCGATGATCCGGGCGCGCGGCGGCAGCGCGCCCGAGATGATGCGTTCGCCCACCGAGGCTGCGATCTGCTCGGGGACCGTCAGCGTGAGTTGCAGGCCTTCGGCGAAGAGGCGGAAGGCCACCGCCTCCTCCCACATCCGGTACAGGGCTTCTTCTGCAGCAAGTGCGCCGGAGCGCGTCGCGCGCACCATCAGTCGACCACGATGAACCCGGCGGTGGCGCCTTCCTGAATGGGCTGCCCCTCGGTGCACGCAAGTTCCACCAGCGTGCCGGCGCACGGCGCCTCGATCGGGATTTCCATCTTCATGGACTCAACGATCACGAGCACGTCGCCCTCTTCGACACGCTGGCCTCCGGCAGCGACCACCTTCCAAACGTTGCCGGTGATCTCGGAGAGAACTTCAACGCGCCTGGCCATGGGGTCTCCTGATGGGGGTATCCGCCACCTGCCAGTGCGGATGATGTCTATATGTCTATTGTTAACAATCATAGCAGTCGTTCGACATTGGCGAATTGCTGATTTTCGAGGGACAACCCTCGGTTTGGAGTTGCCCCACGCACCCATGGGGGCGGCGTCTAGGCGGAGCAGGCGCCCGCCCCGAAACGGGGTGACGCCACGCCCGCCGTGCGTTCCGGCGCCTCGCCGATCACAGCCCACCTGTTCACGCCAAGCGCCCGCTACGCCGCTTTCTCATCAGCAGTGTCAAGAGGTTGTTGAATTGCCCATCGACGCGGTCGGTACCTCCGAGCGGCAATCCTCTGCTGACTGATCCCTCTTGCCGCGAAATCGAGGATGCGGGCGACCGGTGACCTGCCTGTCGCCACCGTCGGCTCATGGCCGGGACGAGCCAAAGCGGAGTTCAGGTTGACCGCCGTAAACCAGTCATCCAAGGAGGGTCGGCGGGTGAAATTCTGAGCGGGTCACGAAGGGCCGGTTATGGCCGAGTCGAGCCAACGAAGGGCTCAGATTCGTCGCCGTAAACGTGTCGTTCGTAGGCGCTCATGGACAAGACCTGAGGGCGCGTCGGGAAGGACCGGTTGTGGCCGGGTCCTGGTGGTCACGAGCGGCTGCTTCGCGGACGCAGAACCTGAAAGAGGTCGGTCCGGGCGACGGGCAGCTTCGGAGAAACCTGTCGGGCAGGTTTGGGTCGTGAAGAGTCCCTCGACCGCCCGCCCGACAACGGACGCCCGGTCTCGCCAATCTTTGCGTCGCGCGATTGTTCAGATGCCCGCCACCTTCCGGGCCAGGCTTCTGGTGTCGTAGTTGACCACTGCGCACGGCTATCGATAAGTACAGAACAGAGCAGAGCGGCGCTCCACACTCGGACGCCGGTTCGATTCCAAAATACGGACACGAATCGCCAGCATCTCGGGGTGACGCTGGAGGCTGGCGGACAGGACGCTGAAGCAGGCGGGTATGCCCTGGATCGCTAGGATTCACGCGGGCCTTGACAGACCCCGGTTCCACCAGATCAACAGGGCCCGGCTGCCTCGGCAGTCGGGCTTTTCTGTTCCGGCCGCCCGTTCAAACCGAGGCTGATTCGCTGCCGTCGGCCTGCCCGACCACCCTGGCGCAGCCGCGCCCGGCGGCCTTGGCCGCGTAGAGCGCGGCGTCGGCGCTGCGCATCAGGCTGTCGGTGCTGGCGCCATGCCCCGGGTGCAGGGCGATGCCGACCGACAGCCCCACCTGCACCGCATGGCCCTCGATCTCGATGGTCTGCTGGATGGCGTGGATGGCCCGACGCGCCAGCCGCAACGCCTGGCTGGTGTCGGCGACTTGCCGCTGCAGGATGGCGAACTCGTCGCCGCCCATGCGGCCGACCAGGTCGCCGTCGCGCACCACACGGCGCAGGCGTTCGGCCACGGCGCTCAGCACCTGGTCGCCGACGGCGTGGCCCAGGCTGTCGTTGACGGGCTTGAAGCGGTCGAGGTCGAGGTAGTGCACGGCGAAGCCGACTCCGGCCGGGCGGCCTTGAGTCAGTTCCGCGCCGACTTGCTCGAGGAAGTTGTCGCGGTTGACGAGCGAGGTCAGGCTGTCGTGGCGCGCCAGGTGCGTGATGCGTGCCTCCTGGTGCTTGCGTTCGGTGATGTCGGAGTAGGTGCGCAACACGCCGCCGCCCGCGATCGGCACGCTGTGCACCTCGATGACACGCCCGTCCGGGCGCAGGCGGTCGTAGACCTGGGGCTGGTCGAGGATGCCGCCGGCGCGCACGAAGGCCTTCAGCGACTCGGGCGTGTGCCTGAACTCGTCGGTCGACCACTGGAATTCCAGCACCTCGGCGAAGGTGGGCCGGGCCGCGATCAGGGCCGGCGGCAGGCCGAGCAGTTCGATGGCGCGGCGGTTGCACACCTCGACCACGCCGTTGGCGCCGACCATCATCACGCCCTGTTCCATGCGCTCGAGCGTGGCCTCGAGCAGGCGCGACTTCTCGGCCAGCAACGCCTCGCTGGCGCGTGCACGCTGCTCGGCGGCCACCAGGTCGTGCTGCTGGCGCTTGAGCAACGAGATGTCGACATGGGCGAAGAAGCCCACGCCGTCGTGCCGGCGCTGCTCGGCCACGCGCACCCAGCGGCCACCCGGCAGGGGCAGTTCGAAGGGCGCCCCGGCATAACGCAGGTTTTCGGCCAGCGTGGCCAGCCCGGCGTCGGCCGCCGCGCCATCGGCGTCGTCCTGGGCCTGCTGCCAGGCACCGCGGTAGACGCTGTCGAAGGACTGGCCCAGTGCCAGGCCCCTGGCCTGCAGACCGTAGAGGCGCAGGAAGTTCTCGTTGACCCAGGTGATGCGGTTGTCGGCATCGGTGAGCATCACGCCGTCGCCGATATCTTCGAAGATCTCGTGCGGTTGGCTGCCGGCGTGCAGCGGCAGGCCACCGGGCGGAGCCTCGTTGCCACTCAGGCGCGGCGGCGCGATCTGGCTCCAACTGCGCACCCGCCCGCCGCCAGGCAGCGGCAGCGACGCCACGCGCAGCCAGTGGCCGCGGTGCTGGAAGGTGAAGGGGCGCTGCTGCGCACGGTGGCGCGCCACGCCCTCGTCGATGAGGCGCTCGATGTCGCCCCGTTGTTCGGGCGCCAGGCGCGCTTCGTAGAAGCGGCGCAGGTTCGCGCGGTAGGGTTCACCTTCGTGCACGAGTCCGGCGTGTTCGGGGAAGTAGCGCAGGAAGGCGCGGTTCCAGAGCTGCGTGCGGTCTTGCGCGTCGAAGACGCACAGCGCCACGTCCAGGCCGTCCAGCGTGTCGGCCAGCGTGCGCAGCAGCAGGGGGTCGTGCATGGCTCGGCGGTGCGGTGCAGGGCCGGTTGCGCCGCCTCAGCCGGCTTCGGCGTGGTAGCGCATGACGCGCTCGACCTCGTTGCGGGAGCCGAGTACCACGCTCACGCGTTCGTGCAGCTTGCCGGGCTGGACATCGAGGATGCGGTCGCTTGTGTTGGTGGCCACGCCGCCGGCCTGTTCGACCAGGAAAGCCATCGGGTTGGCCTCGTACATCAGGCGCAGCTTGCCGGGCTTGGCGGGTTCACGCCGGTCCCACGGGTAGAGGAAGACACCGCCGCGGGTCAGGATGCGGTGCACGTCGACCACCATGCTGCCGACCCAGCGCATGTTGAAGTCCTTGCCGCGCGGGCCTTCCTTGCCGGCCAGGCATTCGTCGATGTAGCGCTTCATCGGCGGCGCCCAGTGGCGCATGTTGCTCATGTTGGCCGAGAACTCCTGCGTGTCGGCGGGGATCTGCATGCCCTGCTGGGTGAGGAACCACGAGCCGGTCTCGCGGTCGAGCGTGAACACGGCCACGCCGTTGCCCAGCGTCAGCACCAGCGTGCTCTGCGGCCCGTAGACGCAGTAACCGGCGGCGGCCTGGTGCTTGCCGGGCTGCAGGAAGTCTTCCTCGGCCACGCCGCGCGTGTGGCCCACCTTGCGCAGCACGCTGAAGATGGTGCCGATGCTGACGTTGACGTCGATGTTGCTGCTGCCGTCCAGCGGGTCGAAGAGCAGCAGGTACTCGCCCTGCGGGTAGCGGTCGGGCACGACGTGGATGCTGTCCATCTCTTCGCTGGCCATCGCCGCGAGGTGGCCGCCCCAGACGTTGGCCTCGATCAGCACCTCGTTGCTGATGACGTCGAGCTTCTTCTGCACCTCGCCCTGCACGTTGTCGGTGCCGGCGCTGCCCAGCACGTCACCGAGGGCGCCCTTGTTGACGGCGATGGCGATGCGCTTGCAGGCGCGCGCCACCACCTCGACGAGCAGGCGCAGCTCGGCCGGGATGCGGCCGTGTTCACGCTGCTGTTCGACGAGGTACTGGGTCAGGCTGACGCGTTTCATGAGGGGGTTCCTTCCAGCGCCCGCGTGACGATCTCGCGCACGTCGTTGCTGAGGTCGGGCTTGGCGGCGACGCGCGTGATGGCCTCGCGCGCGGCGCTGCGGTAGGGCTCGGCGAGTGCGGCCCAGCGGTCCATCGCACGGGCCAGGCGGCCAGCGACATGCGGGTTGATGGCGTCCAGTTCCAGCAGCTTGTCGGCCCACAGCACGTAGCCGGCGGCGTCGGCGCGGTGGAAGGCGGCCGGGTTCAGCGTGCACAGCGTGGTGAGCAGGCTGCGGGCGCGGTTGGGGTTGCGCATCGAGAACTCGGGGTGCTTGAGCAGCGCCTTGACACGCGCGAAGACCTTGCCCGGTGTCACGCCCGGCCCGCCGCCGTGCACTTCGGGCACCGGCTCGCTGGCGCGGGCCTGCAGCGCAAACCACTTGTCGAGCACCAGCGCATCACCACCGGCTTGCAGCAGGAAGCGCTCCAGCGCCGGCTCGGCCAGCGGCGAATGCGCGTCCTGCAGCGCCACCAGGGCGCCGAGGCGGTCGGTCATGTTGGCGCCGTCCTTGAAGCGCTGGAAGGCGCGGCCGGGCCACAGCGGGTTGCCGCTGCGCACGGCGTGCAGGCACAGCATCTGCAACGCCAGGTTGGCCAGCGCGCGCGGGCCGGCTTGCGTGGCCACCGGGCTGTAGCCGTCTTTCACCTGGTGCGTCTCGAAGGCCCAGACCCAGTCGTCGTGCAGTTGCGCGGCCAGCAGCGCCCGCCAGTGCTCGCGCACGGCGTGGATGCGTTGCGGGTCGGCCGCGGCCAGTTGTTCGGCGATGTAGCTCTCGCCCGGCGCCACCAGCGCCAGCGCCTTGAAGGCGGGGTCGAGCGCGGGGTCGCGCAGCACGCTGCGCAGCGCACGCGCCAGGGCTTCGTCCAGCACCGGATCGGTGTGGCCGTTGATGGCACGCAGCAGGCGCGCCAGCATCAGGCGCTGGCCGGCTTCCCAGCGGTTGAAGGCATCACCGTCGTGGGCCAGCAGGATCACGCGTTCGACGTCCGACAGGCCGTCGTCCAGCCGCACCGGCGCCGAGAAACCGCGCAGCAACGAGGGCACGGGTTGCGCCGCCACGCCTTCGAAGACGAAGGTCTGCTGCGCCGTGTCCAGCACCAGCAGGCGCTCGGGCGCGAGCACGCGGCCGTCGGCGGCCAGCAGGCCCGTCAGCACCGGGATCACGCAGGGCAGCTTGGCGGGCTGGCCAGGCGAGGGTTCGCTGTGCTGCGACAGCGTCAGCGTGTAGCGCTGGTTCTCGCGGTCGTACTGGCCGTGCGCGGTGACCCGCGGCGTGCCGGCCTGTGCGTACCAGCGCTTGAAGCCTTCGAGCCGCGTCGCCAGTTCGCTGCCGGGGTTGGCGTCGGCGATGGCCTGGGCGAAGTCGTCGCAGGTCACGGCCTGGCCGTCATGGCGCTGGAAGTAGAGGTCCATGCCGCGGCGGAAACCTTCGCGGCCGACCAGCGTGTGCATCATGCGCACGACCTCGGCGCCCTTCTCGTAGACGGTGGCGGTGTAGAAGTTGTTGATCTCGAGGTAGCTGTCGGGCCGCACCGGGTGCGCCATCGGGCCGGCGTCTTCCGGGAACTGCATCGCGCGCAGGCGCAGCACGTCGTCGATGCGCTTGACGGCACGGGCCGACGCGCTGCCGGCCATGTCCATGCTGAATTCCTGGTCGCGGAAGACCGTGAGGCCCTCCTTCAGCGACAGCTGGAACCAGTCGCGGCAGGTGATGCGGTTGCCGGTCCAGTTGTGGAAGTACTCGTGGCCGATGACACGTTCGATGGCCATGAAGTCGTCGTCGGTGGCGGTGGCCGGGCTGGCCAGCAGCAGCTTGGTGTTGAACAGGTTCAGCCCCTTGTTCTCCATCGCGCCGCTGTTGTAGTCCTCCACGGCCACGACCATGAATCGGTCGAGATCGAGCGCCAGGCCGAAGCGGGCCTCGTCCCACACCACGCTGGCCACCAGCGAGGCCATCGCGTGCTCGGTCTTTTCCAGATCGCCCGGACGCACGTAGATCTGCAGCAGGTGGTCGCGGCCGGCGCGGCTGCGGATGCGCTGCTCACGTGCCACCAGCCGACCGGCCACCAGCGCAAACAGGTAGCTGGGCTTGGGAAAGGGGTCGTGCCACTTCGCGTAGTGGCGGCCGTTGTCGAGCGCACCTTCCTCGCGCAGGTTGCCGTTGCTCAGCAGCACCGGGTACTTCGCCTTGTCGGCGCGCAGCGTCACGGTGTAGACCGCCATCACGTCGGGCCGGTCGAGGAAGTAGGTGATGCGGCGAAAGCCCTCGGCCTCGCACTGCGTGAAGAAGCCGCCCTGGCTGGTGTACAGGCCGCTGAGCTCGGTGTTCTTGTCGGGCGCGCAGGTGTTGCGGATCTCGAGCATGAAGCTCTCGGCCGCGGGCGGGTTGTCGATGACGAGTTCATCGTTCTCGTGACGGAAGCTGACGCTGGCGCCGTCGGCCAGCACACGCAGCAGCGTCAGGCCTTCGCCGTGCAGGCGCAGCGCCTGCGCCGCCACCGCCGGGTTGCGCTCGATGCGCAGCTTGCTGGCGACGATGGTCTTGGCCGGGTCGAGGTCGAAGGTGAGCTCGGCGCTGCGGATGAAAAACGCCGGCGGCGTGTAGGCCTCGCGGCGCACGAGGGTGGTGGTGGCTTCACGCATGCGGCGTGGTCCTTCTAAGGTGAGCAGCGCGCAAGACGCACGCAGGAGTGATCAAGCTTCCCGCCACGGAACCGGCTCTTCCGGGCCGTTGGCGGACGGCCAGCGGCGAGGACGCCGCTGGCGCTCGTAGGCGAAGAACAGTCCGCGGGACTTTTCTTCGTCCGACTCGCCCCCCTCGGGGGGTTGCGAGCGCCAGCGAGCTTGGGGGCTCCATTACAGCCCTTGTTTCAGGCTGGCTTCGATGAAGACGTCGAGGTCGCCGTCCAGCACCTTCTGCGTGGCGCTGATCTCGACGTTGGTGCGCAGGTCCTTGATGCGGCTGTTGTCCAGAACATAACTGCGGATCTGATGGCCCCAGCCGACGTCGGTCTTGGTGTCCTCCAGCTTCTGCTGCTCTTCCTGGCGCTTGCGCATCTCGAAGTCGTAGAGCTTGGAGCGCAGCCGCTGCCAGGCGATGTCGCGGTTGCCGTGCTGGCTGCGGCCGTCCTGGCACTGCACCACGATGCCGGTGGGCAGGTGCGTCAGCCGCACCGCCGAGTCGGTCTTGTTGATGTGCTGGCCGCCGGCGCCGGAAGCGCGGAAGGTGTCGGTGCGCACGTCGGACGGGTTGATGTCGATCTGGATCGAGTCGTCGATCTCGGGGTAGACGAAGAGCGACGCGAAGCTGGTGTGGCGCCCGCCCGAACTGTCGAAGGGGCTCTTGCGCACCAGGCGGTGCACACCCGTCTCGGTGCGCAGGTGGCCGAAGGCGTATTCACCTTCGACCTTGAAGGTGGCGCTCTTGATGCCGGCCACGTCGCCCGGCGTCTCGTCCTCGACCGTGGCCTTCCAGCCCTTGCGTTCGCAGTACTTCAGGTACTGGCGCAGCAGCATGCCGGCCCAGTCGCAGGCCTCGGTGCCACCGGCGCCGGCCTGGATGTCGACGAAGCAGTTCAGCGGGTCGGCCGGGTTGCTGAACATGCGGCGGAACTCGAGCTGCTCGACATGGGCGCGCAGCGCCTGCGCCTCGGCCTCGATGGCCTTCAGCCCGTCTTCGTCGCCTTCTTCCTTGCTCATCTCGTAGAGCTCGGAGTTGTCGGCGAGGTTGCTGTGCAGGTGGTCGATGGTCTCGACCACGGTCTCCAGCGTCTTCTTTTCCTTGCCCAGTTCCTGGGCGCGTTTGGGTTCGTTCCAGACCGCGGGGTTCTCCAGCGCGGCGTTGACTTCGTTCAACCGCAGGCTTTTGCGGTCGTAGTCAAAGATACCCCCGGAGCTGCTCGGTGCGGGCGCTCAGGTCGGCGAGCAGCGTGCCGATGGCGTTGATGTGTTCGATGTCCATGATGAGCGGTTTACCTCGGTGCAAGCGCGCGATTCTCTCATGCAAGGAAGTCCCGCAGGTGCCGCGCCAGGGCCTGCGGCTGGTCGTGGTGCAGCATGTGGCCGCAAGGGCTGAGCAGCACCTTGCGCACCTGCGGCACGGTCGCCAGGCGGGCCTGGAATTCGTCCTTCGAGTAACGGTGCCCCCACCACTTCGCCGTGTCGGTGAGATCACCTTCGGCCCACAGCAGCGGCGCGGTGATGGCCTTCCAGGTTTCGAGCACCTCGTCGACGCGGTAGAGCACCGGGTTGACACGCTTGTGCGCCGGGTCCCCGAGGATCCGCCAGCGGCCGTCGGGCTGCTGCCGTGCCCAGTGCGGCGCCAGCCAGGCGGCCTTGTCGGGGCTCAGCAGCGGGTTGTTCTTCAGCAGGCGCCGCGCCACCTCGTCGACGCTGGCGTAGTCGCGCAGCGCCTGCGGTGTCTTCAGGTCGTCGAGCCACTGCACCAGCCGCTTCGGCGCGTGATGCGGCTTCGTGGCGGGCAGGCCGAAGCCTTCCAGGTTGACGAGCCGGCGGATGCGCTGCGGCCGCAGGCCGGCGTAGCTCATCACCACGTTGCCGCCCATGCTGTGGCCGAGCAGGTCGACGACCGGAAAGCGTTCGGCCGGCAGCAGTGCGTCGAGCAGTGCGTCGAGGTCGCCCAGGTAGTCGGGGAACCAGTAGGTGTCGGCGCCCGGCGCTTCGGTGAGGCCGAAGCCGCGCCAGTCGGGCGCGATGACGTGGCGCTCGAAGCCGTCGGCCTCGGCCAGCGCGTCGACGAGGAACTGGAAGGACGCGCCGACGTCCATCCAGCCGTGCAGCAGCACCAGCGGCGGGCGTGCGGGCGTGGCCAACGCGGCGTCGCCCCAGGTGTGCACGTGGTAGCGCAACTGGCGCAGCGGCACGAAGGCCGATTGCGCCGCGTGGCGCACGGTGTAGGGTGTCGGGTTCATGGCGCCACTCTAGGCCAGGGCGGGTGGCGGCGCTGTCCGGCGCGCGACGCCGCGCGAGAATGCACCCATGCACACAACCGCCCACACCCTGCGCTCCGCCACGCCCGCCGACCTGCCCGCCATCGTCGGCCTCATCCGCGAGCTGGCGGTGTTCGAGCAGCTCGAACACCTCGTCGTTGTCACCCCCGAGTCGCTGCAGCCGCACCTCTTCGGCCCGAGGCCGGCCGCCGAGGCCGTGGTCGGCGAAGTGAACGGCCGTGTCGTCGCCTTCGCGCTCTTCTTCACCAACTTCAGCACCTTCCTCGGCCAGCCGGGGCTCTACCTGGAAGACCTCTACGTGCAGCCCGCGCACCGCGGCAGCGGGCTGGGCAAGGCGCTGCTGGCGCACCTGGGCGCGCTGGCGGTCGAACGCGGCTGCGGCCGCTTCGAGTGGAGCGTGCTGGACTGGAACGCCAACGCCATCCGGTTCTACGAAAAGATGGGCGCCACGGTGATGCCCGACTGGCGCATCTGCCGCCTCACCGGCGCGGCGCTGCAGGCCTACGCCCGGGCCTGAGCGGCGCCGGTCGGCGCGCGGGCCGGCGCGGCCTCAGCTGTTCGTCACCAGCCCGGCCAGGCGCTCCATCGGCAGTTGCAGCCCGGTCTGGCGCTCACCCACCACGCCGGCCACGGCACGGGCCTTGCCGTCGATGTTGCAGCGCACGGGTTCGGCCAGCGGCGCGCCGCGGGCGTTGGTCAGCACGGCCACCACCGGCATCGTGATGTTCTCGCCACGCGCCACCACGATGGCCAGTTCGCCCGACACCAGGCGCACGTAGCAGCCCGGCGGGTAGATGCCGAACTCGCGCACCAGTGCGGTGGTGATGGGATGCGTCGGGTCCTGCATGAACATCTGGCGGCCGGCGAGGTCGGCCGACAGCGCGTCGCGTGTGGAGCGTGCGGCCAGCTTCGAGGTGTAGGCGTCGGCGCGGCGCGCCAGCGAAGCCAGGTCGGCAACGTCGGTGCGCCCGCTGGGGTAGCCGTTGCCGTCTTCCTGCTCGTGGTGCTGCAGCACGGCCTGCAGCCAGTCGGCGTTGCCGACGCCGGCCAGTTCCAGCATGCGCACGCTGCGCATGGGGTGGGTCTGCAGTTCGTGGCGCTGTGCCGGCGTCGGCGGCATCGACTGGCGCGACAGCTTGCCCTGCAGCTCCAGCATCGAGATGTTCATCGTCAGTGCCACCTTGAACTGCAGCGTGCACTGCTCGACGTCCCAGCCCAGGCGCTGCGCAACGAGCTGGCTGGTGATGGCGGTCTGCAGCGAACGCTGCGCGCCGTAGGCGGCGTCGGCACTGGCGCTGTGGCGCAGCACCTGGAAGATGGCGAGGTCGGGGTCGCGCTGGATCAGCGCCTGCACCGGCACCGCGGCGTCGTCGAGCGCGCCGGCAAACTCGGGGCCGGGGTCGGTGTGCAGCGTCCTCGACAGCTTGTTCAGGCAGCCCGCCCACAGCCGCGGCAGCTGCGCGCGCGGCGCAGCCAGCACGACCTCGTGCATGGCCAGCAGTTCGTTGATGTCGACGAGCGCACCGCGCGTGAACAGCGCGTCCAGCTGCTCCTGGGAGTCCACGGGCTGGCCCCGCGCCAGCAGCAGCGTGCCGTCGGCATCACGCACATTGAAGGGCAGCGCTGTGCCTGCCTGCACACGGTGCCTGACGGTGGAGAGTTCAGCGAATTGCATGGTGTGGTGCGGATGGCAGCAGGCGGTACACGACCGCGATGCAAGGTCTTCGGCCGTCCGGTGGCGAACTTGACGGCGCGCGCCGGGCCACCCCATGGGCCGGCGTCGCGGCTTAAAGTTCCGCCCATGAACGCCGACACCGGGGCCGATGCCCATGCCGTACTGCACGCCGCCTTCCGCTGGCAGGTGCCGCCGCGCTTCAACATCGCGCAGGCCTGCTGCACACGCTGGGCGCGCGGCCCGGCGGCGCGGCGCACCGCCATCTTCTGGGAACACGAGGACGGCCGCCGTGGCCGCGTCAGCTACGCCCGGCTGTAGGCCGACGCCGACCGCCTGAGCCAGGCGCTGCGGCGGCTGGGTGTGCGGCGCGGCGACCGCGTGGCGGTGGTGATGCCGCAGCGCCCCGAGACCGCGGTGGCGCACATCGCGATCCACCAGCTGGGGGCGGTGGCGATGCCGCTGTCGATGCTCTTCGGCCCCGAGGCGCTGGGCTGGCGGCTGCAGGACAGCGGCGCCGTGCTGGCCATCGCCGACGAAACCTCGATCGACAACCTGCGCGGGGCACGCGCCGCGTGCCCCGCGTTGCGCACGGTGCTCGCGGTGGGCGGCGCGGCAGGGCAGGGCCGTGGCGCCGACGAGTGCGACTGGGCCGATGAGCTCGGCCGCGGGCCCGCCGCGCCCTTCGTCGCGGTGGATACGGCAGCCGACGACGCGGCCGTGCTGATCTACACCAGCGGCACCACCGGCCCGCCCAAGGGCGCGTTGATCCCGCACCGGGCGCTGATCGGCAACCTCACCGGCTTCGTGTGCAGCCAGAACTGGTTCACCACCGCCGACGACGAAGTGTTCTGGAGTCCGGCGGATTGGGCCTGGACCGGCGGCCTGATGGACGCACTGCTGCCCACGCTGTACTTCGGCCGCCCCATCGTCGCCTTCCAGGGTCGCTTCACGCCCGAACGTGCCTTCGAGCTGCTGCAGCGCCACCGTGTCACGCACAGCTTCCTCTTCCCGACCGCGCTGAAGGCGATGATGAAAGCGGTGCCGGCACCGCGGCAGCAGTACCGGCTGCGCCTGCGTGCCGTGATGAGCGCCGGCGAAGCGGTGGGCGACGCCGTCTTCCACTGGTGCCGCAGCGCCCTGGGCGTGACGGTCAACGAGATGTTCGGCCAGACCGAGATCAACTACATCGTCGGCAACTGCGGGCGCTGGGTCGACGCGCAGGGCCGCAGCCACGCCGGCTGGCCGGCACGGCCCGGCAGCATGGGCCGCGCCTACCCTGGCCACCGCATCGCGGTGGTCGACGACGCCGGTCGCGAATGCCCGCGCGGTACGCCCGGCGACGTGGCCGTGCACCGGCGCGACGTGCACGGCGACCCCGACCCGGTGTTTTTCCTGGGCTACTGGAAGAACGACGCCGCCACCGCCGCCAAGTACACCGGCAGCACCGACGACAGCTGGTGCCGCACCGGCGACACCGCGGTGATGGATGCCGACGGTTACCTCTGGTACCAGGGCCGCAGCGACGACGTCTTCAAGGTGGCGGGCTACCGCATCGGGCCGAGCGAGATCGAGAACTGCCTCGTCAAGCACCCCGCGGTGGCCAACGCCGCCGTGGTGCCCAAGCCGGACGCCGAGCGCGGTGCGGTGGTCAAGGCCTATGTCGTGCTGGCGAGTGGCCATCACGGCGACGCGGCGCTGGTGGCCGCGCTGCAGCAGCACGTGCGTGCACAGCTGGCGCCCTACGAGTACCCGAAGGAGATCGAGTTCATCGACGCGCTGCCGATGACGACCACCGGCAAGGTGCAGCGGCGCGTGCTGCGGCTGCAGGAAGAAGCGCGCGCGGCCGTGCGCTGATCGGGCCTGGCGCGCGGTACGCGCCGGCGCTGCGTCAGCAGCCGTCCAGCAGCCGCGGCCGCAGCTGCGCGCTGCCGTTGAACGGGTCCAGCGTGTTGGCGCGGTTGGGGCGCACCACCACGCAAGCATTGCCGCGGCGCAGGCGCACGCTGCCGTCTTCGAGGTGGAACTCGGTAATCTGGTCGCTGCCGCCCAGCGCCCGGGCGACGCGGTCTTCCAGTGTGGCGCGGTGGCTGTTGGCCCGCGGGTCGTCGAGCGCCGGGTTGCGACCACGCCAGGGCGCCGAGGCGCCGCGCGGTAGCGCCAGGTTCAGCGCCGGCGGCGCGGCCGGCGCCGGGACCGCCG
>CAMTUD010000140.1:0-14350 GCA_947084805.1 uncultured beta proteobacterium
GAATCATCTTCTGGTCGAAGGATTCGCCCTCGAAGAGCATCAGGTTGATGTAGTGGCTCACCTTCAGGATGCCGTTGCGCACCGAGATGCCGGCCAGAGTGATGAAGCCGACGAGAGCTGCCACGCTCAGTGGCTGGCCCGACAGCCACAGGCCGATCACCGCGCCGACCAGGGCGAGCGGGATATTGACCATGATCAGTGCCGACAGCGCCGCCGACTTGTAGCGGCTGTAGAGCACCACGAACATCAAGGTCAGCGAGACGATGGAGAGCAGGCCGACCAGGCGCGAGGCTTCCTCCTGCGCCTGGAACTGGCCGCCGAGGGTGATGAAGCTGCCCTCAGGCAGCTTCGTCTCGGCCACGACCTTCCGGATGTCGGCCACGATCTCCGACAGCGCACGTCCCGACGCATTGGCCGACAGCACGATGCGCCGCTTGCCGTCATCGCGACTGATCTGGTTCGGGCCGTCGCCGTCCTCGATGGTGGCGATCTTCGACAGCGGGATGCGGCCGTTGGGCGTCTCAATCAGGATCTGGCCCAGGCCCTCGACCGAGCGTGCCGACTCGGGCAGCTTCACCACCAGGGCGAAGCGCCGGCCGCCCTCCACGATCTGGGTGACCTTCTCGCCCTCGACCAGTGCCTGCAGTGCCGACAGCACCTGCGGCGCCGGCACGCCGTACTGCGCCGCCGCGGCGTAGTCGATGCGCACCTTGATCTGCGGCGCCAGCACCTGCTTCTCGATCTGCAGGTCGGCGATGCCGGGGATGGTGGCCAGCCTGGCGCGCAAGGCATCGGCCTGGCCGCGCAGAGCGTCCAGATCCTCCCCGAAGATCTTGATCGCGATCTGCGAGCGCACGCCCGAGAGCATGTGGTCGATGCGGTGCGAGATCGGCTGGCCGATCTCCAGCGCGGCGGGCAGGTTCACGAGGCGCTTGCGGATGTCGGCCTTGATCTCGTCCATGCTGCGTGTCAGTTCGGCGGTGGGCTTGAGGCCCACGTCGAGCTCGCTGACGTGGACGCCTTCGGCGTGTTCGTCCAGCTCGGCCCGGCCACTGCGGCGGCCGACGTGCGTGACCTCGGGCACCTGCTTGACCAGCACCTCGGCTTGGCGTGCCAAGGCCGATGTCTCCGTCAAGGTGACGCCTGGGTTCAGCCGCAGCCCGATCAGCAGCGTGCCTTCGTTGAAGGGCGGCAGGAAGGTCGTCGGGAAGAATGGCACGGCCACCGCGGCCACCAGCACGGCCGCACCGGCCGCCGCCATGGCGGCCTTCGGCCGATCCAGCACGCCCTGCAGGCTGCTGCGGTAACGCGCCTTCAGCCAAGCCAGGACCTTGGTGTCACCGTGGTCCAGGTTCTTCATCCGCGGCAGCAGGTAGAAGCTGAGCACTGGCGTCACCGTCACCGAGACGATCAGCGAGGCCAGCGTCGAGACGATGAAGGCGACGCCCAGCGGCACGAACAGCTTGCCCTCCAGCCCCGGCAGCGCGAACAACGGGATGAAGACGAGCACGATGATGACCGTGGCATAAAGGATCGCTGACCGCACCTCCATCGTGGCGCGCCCGACGATTTCGATGGGATGCAGCCGGCTGTGCGGATGGTTGGCCCGATCGGCTTTCAGCCGCCGCAGCACGTTCTCGACACCCACCACCGCATCGTCGACCAGGCCGCCGATGGCAATGGCCAGGCCGCCCAGCGTCATCGTGTTTATCGACAGGCCGAAGTATTTGAAGACCAGCGCGGTGATGAAGATCGACACCGGAATGGCCGTCAGTGCGATGACGGTCGGCCGCAAGGTGCCCAGGAAGAAGAACAGGATCACTGCCACGAAGATCGAGGCGCCGATCAGCTTGCCCTGCAGCGTGGTGATCGAGGCCTCGATGAAGCTGGCCTGGCGGAAGGTGACGCGCGGCGCCTCCATCCCGACCGGCAGCGACGCCTTCAGCCCGACCAGGGCGTCCTCGATGGACTTCGTCAGTGCGATGGTGTCGGCGGTCGGCTGCTTCTGGATGCCCAGGATCACCGCCGGCTTGCCTTCGAACCCGGCATCACCGCGCTTGGGCGCCGCGGCGAACGTGACCTCGGCGATCTGGCGCAGCAGGATGGGTTGACCGCCCTTGGCCGCGAGCGCGAGATTCTTCAGGTCATCGAGCCGTGACGTGCGGCCCAGGTTGCGGATCAGGTACTCGCGGCCGTTCAGCTCCAGGAAGCCGCCCGAGGTGTTGGACGAGTAGCCCTTGAGCGCCGACTCCAGCTGGTCGTGCGTGATGCCCAGTTCCGCCATGCGTGCGGTGTTCGGCTGCACCTGGAACTGCCGCACCTCGCCGCCGATCGGGATGACCTGTGCGACACCCGGGACCGACAGCAGCCGTGGGCGCAGCACCCAGTCGGCGTACTCGCGCACGGCCATCGCGCTGATCTTGCTCGGATCGACGGGGATCGCGATCTGCATGATCTCGCCCATGATCGAGCTGATCGGGCCCATGCGCGGCACCACGCCTTCGGCAATGCCTTCCTCCATCGACGACAGCCGCTCCGACACCAGCTGCCGGGCACGGAAGATGTCGGTGCTCCAGTCGAAGGTGACGTAGAGGAAGGACAGGCCGGCCGATGATGTCGAGCGCACCGACTCCACACCGGGCAGACCGTTCATGGTTGTCTCCAGCGGGAAGGTGATGAGCTGCTCGACCTCCTCGGCGGCCATGCCGCCCGCCTCGGTCATGATGGTGACGGTCGGCTTGTTGAGGTCCGGGAACACGTCCACCGGGGTGCGCGAGAGCGTGAACGCGCCGTAGGCCATCAGAACGACGCTGGCGATGATCACCAGCAGCCGGTTCGTCAGGCTGTTATCGAGTAGCCACTTGAACATGTCAGCGCACCTGGTTGATCAGGGTGGCGCCTTGCGTGGCGATGCGGTCTTCGGCCTTCAGGCCCGATGTGACGACGACGTTCACACCATCGAGGGCCTCCGTCGTGATGCTGCGAGGCTCGAAGCGTTCGGGCCCAGTCTTGACCCAGACGACGGTCTGGTTGGCCGGGTTCTTCATCAGCGACGCGACCGGGACCGCAATGCCCTTGACCTTCTGCTTCGTCTGCACGAACACGCGCACGGGTTGTCCGACGGCCAGGCTGTTCAGGGCCGCACCCTGGGCACGGAAGCCCAGCGGCAGCGCTTGCTCGCGCAGGCTGCGGGCCGCGCCCAGGTACTCCAGCGGCACACGCTGGTCGCCGACCGCCAGCGTGGCGCTGCCCACATTGGCCGCGAGCGAAGGCTCGAAAGCCAGTGCCTCGATGCGCAAGCGGCTCGGGTCGATGATCTCGAACAGCAGTTCGCGGGCGTCGACCACCTGACCGGCCACCACGTGAGCCGAGGCGATCACGCCCGACACAGGGGCCACCAGCGCTTCCCGCGTCGCCAGGCCGCCGCCAACGGCCGCCATGCGCTCGGCCAGGCTGGCTGCTTCGCTCTCGGCCGCTTCGATGTCCTTGCGCGGCACGGTATCCGACAACTCCTTCAGCCGCGTCACGCGCTTGTCGGCGAGCGACTTGGCTGCGCGCAGCTCGGCCAATTGCGCGGATTGATTCGATCTCTCGATGGGCGCTGTCGATGGCACCACGTAGGCCAGCACCTCGCCCTTGCGCACCATCTGTCCAGGATTGGGCAGGCCGCGCGGACCGGGCTCGATGCGGCCGGCGTTCAGCGGCTGCACCTTGCCGCCGGCGTTCGGATCCACCAGCACCTTGCCGTTCAGCTCGACCGAGCGCGGCAGCTCAGCCTCAGCAGCCACCATCGTGCGTACTCCCAGCTGGCGCTGGGCCGGCTTGGGCAGGAACACGCTGCCGTCGGGCTGGCGTTGGGGGCCGTTTGCGCTAGGCGCAGCGGGTGCGCCGCCGTGGTCATGGCCTTCCCCGGCCTGCGCGGTCAGTGGACCCACGAGCGCCAGCACCACGCCGAGCCAGGCCAGGCGATGCAAAGAAGCGCGCTTCATGCTGCACCTCCGGCGCGAACCTGGCGGACAGCCATCAGGCGTCTCCCGCCGAACACCAGCACCGCAAGCACGGCCAGGCCGCCAGCAGCCCATCCGGCGAACTCCTTCCAGGAGTGCTCATGCGCTGGCTCGTCGGTATGGGCGGCCTCGTGCAGATCGAGTTCGCCGGCCAGCAGATCGACTTCGGTGCCTGCAGTCACGGTCGCCGTGATCGGCAGCACGCCAGGCTTGGGCACCTCCTTGAGCACCACTTCGTAGGCGTCGTCACCGTGGGCTTCGGCCTTGAACTTGGCTCCTGCGATCTCGAGTTCGATCTGCGCGCCGCGCACCGGGGCGTTGTCAGCAAAGCGGTCGAGATAGAGGGTCACCTGCTTGCCGTCGAGCACGCCGACGAGCTCGAAGGTCTCGGACACCGCCGCAAAGCGGGGCAGCGCCGTACCCGTGGCGGCCGGGGCGGCGTCGCCGTGGTCATGGCCATCGCCGGCGATGGCCGGCAGGCTGTAGCCGATCAGCACGGCCGCGAGACCGAGCGCTGTCAGGGAGAGGGAGGACTTCATGGGATGGGATTCCTGAAAGGGGTTCGCTGAGCGTGTTCGTGAGCGCGTGTTCTGGCGGCTCACTGCGGCAGCAGGCCGAGGGCCTGCCGCCACGCCGAGATGGCTGCGGCGAGTTCGATGCGGGCGCGCACGGCCTGTCGCTCGGCGTCTGCGGCCTCGGCCTCAATGCGCAAGCGCGTGGGCAGGTCGGACTCGCCCAGGCGGAAGGACTTGTCGAAGAAGCCGCGCGATTCGCGCGCCAGCTGGGCGCGGCGTTCAGTAGCGGCCAACTGCGTCCGAGCCGCGTCGGCGCGTGCGCGGGCGGCTTCGCGCTCGCCTGCGAGGCGGGCACGTTCCAATGCCATCTGCGCCTGAAGTTCGACCGCCTCGGCGCGGGCCGAGGCGACGCGAGCATCGTGTCGGGGACCGGCACCGAAGGGGATGCGCACACCGACCGTGAAGGTCTGCTGGTAGGACTCGCCATACGTGCCCCGGTCGCGGGTGGCGGCAATGGTGAGTTCGGGGCTGGCGCGAGACTGCGTGGCCGCGAGTGCAGCCACGCCGTCTGCGACGGCGGAGCGGTCCTTCAACGAGAGCAGTTCGGCATGCGTCTCCAGGCCGTCCGCAGCACTGGGCATCGTGGACGGCTCGGGTTCGGCGTCGGCGCTGGGCGGCTGGCTGGGTGCGGCAGCGCCTGGCATGTCGACGAGTGGACGAAGCTGCTGCCAGGCGGCCGTGAGCGAACCTTTAGCTTGCGCCACGGCGGCTTCGGCCGCTGCCACGGCGCCGTCGGCCTGATGCTGGTCGGCACGGGCCAAGTCACCGGCCTTCAGACGCTTGCCGACATCGGCCGCGATGCGGCGAACGTTGTCGAGTTGGCCGCGCGCGGCATCGAGTTCCACGCGGGCGCGCTGCCACGTCCACCAGCCCTCGCGGACGGTGGCTGCCACGCGCAGTTGGGCCGCCGTGGTGCGGCTCTCGATGGCACGCCCTTCGGCATCGGCCAGGGCCTGGCTGCGGCCGCGTTCGCCCGGCAGCCACAATGGGATCGCCACGCCGATCTCGTACTCGCGGGTGCCGAGGTTGCGGTTCAGGCGGTCCGTCTTGGTGGACAGCTCCATCGCCAACGGTTCGGGCGTCAACGATCGGACCGCCTGCTGCTGCGCGCGTGCCGCGTCGCGTCGCGCCGTCAACGCTTGGGCTTCGGGCTGCCGCGCCCAGGCGGCTTCGAAGGCCGCACGCAGCGTGGGCCGGTCCTGAACGGTGGGCGTTGCCGCAGTTTGCGCGTGCGCCTCGATCAGACCGCCGGTCAGTGCAGCGGCGAGTGCCAGGGTCAGGGTGGCGCGGGCGGGGTGTTGCCACCGCCCGGCAGCCAGGAATCTTCTTCGGTGCATCCGATGCTCCAGTGTTGAAAACAACCCACGGGAGATCGGCAAGGGGCGACGCTGAGCAACTCAGAGTCGGATCGGGCCTGGCACGGCGCCACTGACACGAACGTCAACTGGCGCGCACTCAGGCGCGAACGGGCTTCAGAAAGGGAAGAGACCCGCCTCGCCGATCAGGCGAGGGGCAGCCACTGAGGGCGTTCGGGCGGGCTTTGCGCGAGGGTGCGCACGATGCCTTCGACAGGCGTCACGGGGTGTGACGCCAGGGCCAGCGGCGACGTGTCGCCCAAGGGCGCGGGCATGCTGGCACAGGTGCCGTGGCAATGGCCGCAGTCGAAGTCGAAACCGGCGGGCGCCTTCTGGTCCGCCGGCGCGCTGTCCTGGTCGGCCTTGGCCTGGTCCGCGTGCCGGTGCTCGTGGTGGCCCAGGTGCTCGGCGTGCTGACCGGTTTCGTGCCCGCAATACGCCGCCACGGCCGCCCAGCTGAACTGGAGCGGCAGGAGGGCGAGCATGAGGATCGCGAACCAACGGCGCATGAAAAGAGTCTAGCAGCTACAGAGTTTGAGACGGGTCCGCAGGGCTGATCGCCGTGACCGGCATCACCACTTTTCGGCGCGAATGCGCCGAACCTGAGCATTCATGCGGTGGCGGATGACCCGCGAATACAGCCAGCGCTTGAGCCCGGAGAGGTTCGAGCCATGGCGCGCATAGAACTCGTCCGGGCTGTCGAACACGCCGAAGTCGTCAGCGATCCCGTCCTTCTGGATGTACGTGTCCTGTCCGCGCCATTCAACGCCAGGCGCCGACAGGTCAGGCGTGGCCGCGCCGTAGCCGCAGAACCGCTGCCGGCCCGGGAAGCGCCGCTGCAGGCTGGCCAGGTAGGGTGCGTCGAGGATGAAGCCTTCCAGGTTGACCCAACGGCCTTCGAAGGCCACTTCGACCCAACTGTGGATGATGCGTCGCGGCGCCAGCACGTAGGCCAGCCCCGTGATCGCGCCCTTCTGCAGCGGCTTGTCGATGGTGAAACCATGGAAGCGGCAGGCAATGCCCACGGCGCGCATCAACGCCATCAGCAGCGTGGCCTTGGTGTTGCACTGGCCAATGCCATCGGCCATCACCGCCGATGCGGGCAACTCGTCGCCAGCGTTGTAGCCGAAGGCGATCTCGTTGCGCACGAAGTCGTACACGGCGCCGATGCGTTCAAAGGTCGGCAGCTGTCGCCAACCGCGCTCCTCGACCACCGCTTCGATGGCAGGGTGTGTGAAATCGAGCAGCGCGGTTGGCTGCAACAGCCTGGGTTGTGCATCCATGGTCGTCTCAGCTTCGTTCGGAGGTGCGCATCAGCCGCAGGCCGTTGAAGACCACCAGCAGGCTGGCCCCCATGTCGGCGAAGACGGCCATCCACATGCTGGCGTTGTCGAACAGCGCCAGGAGGAGGAACACGGCCTTGATGCCGAGAGCGAGCACGATGTTCTGCCATAGCACTGCGTGCGTGCGTTGCGACAGGCGCACCGTCTCGGCGATGCGCCGCAGGTCGTCGTTCATCACCACCACGTCCGCGGCTTCCATCGCGATGTCGGTGCCGGCCGCGCCCATGGCCACGCCGATGTCGGCCTGCGCCAGTGCTGGTGCGTCGTTGATGCCGTCGCCGGTCATCGCCGTCGCGCCGTACTGCTTCTGCATCGCCTGGATCGCTGCGAGCTTGTCCTCGGGCAGCAGGTTGCCGCGGATGTCCGTCAGACCGGCCTCGCGGCCAATGGCCTCGGCAGTGGCCTGGTTGTCACCGGTCAGCATCACCGGCGTGATGCCCATGGCCGTCAGCTCGCCGATGGCGGCGGCCGACGAGGGCTTGATCGTGTCGGCCACCGCAAAGAGTGCCAGCACCCCGGACGCAGTGGCCAGCAGGCTGACCGTGCGGCCTGCCGCTTCATGGCGATGAAGCACGGCCTCGATCTCGGCAGAGCACTGGCCGCGCTCCTCGATCAGGCGGTGGTTGCCCAGCACATAGCGCTGGCCGTCGATGTCGGCCTCGATGCCGCGGCCGGACAGCGCAGAGAAGTTGCGGGCCTCGACACTGTTCGGCGTGAGGCCGGCGGCGATGGCCCGCGACACCGGGTGGTCGGAGTGCGCGGCCAGCGCGGCAGCGATGTGTTCGGCCTGCGACCTGGGCAGGCTGGTGGTCAGCATCTCCCACTCGACGAGGCGCGGCTTGCCCTCGGTGATGGTGCCGGTCTTGTCGAGCGCGACAGCCTTGATCAGGCGCGCCTGCTCCAGGTGAACACCCCCTTTGATCAGGATGCCCCGCTTGGCCGCCGACGCCAGGCCGCTGACGACGGTGACAGGCGTCGAGATCACGAGGGCACACGGGCAGGCGATGACCAGCAGCACCAGCGCCTTGTAGACCGCAGCCAGTACCGCCCAGCCGAACAGCCAGGGACCGGCGATGGCGACGGCCAGCGCCAGCACGAACACGGCCGGCGTGTAGACGGCAGCGAAGCGGTCAACGAAGCGCTGCGTGGGTGCACGGCTGCCCTGGGCCTGCTCGACGGCGTGGATGATGCGGGCCAGCGTCGATTGCGACGCTGCGGCGGTGACGCGGCACTCGATCGTGCCGGTCTGGTTGATGGTGCCGGCGAAGACCGCATCGCCGGGCCCCTTGTCCACCGGCAGGCTCTCGCCAGTGACGGGCGCCTGGTCCAGGCTGGTGCTGCCTTCGGTGACGACGGCGTCCATCGCGACGCGCTCGCCGGGTCTGACTCGTACCGTGGCGCCGATGGGCACGTCACCGACGGGCACTGTTTTCCAGGTGCCGTCAGGCTGCCGCAGGTCGGCGGTGTCGGGTGAGAGCGCCAGCAGGCCGCTGATGGCATTGCGCGCGCGGTCCACGGAACGGGCTTCGATCAGCTCGGCGATGGCGTAAAGCGCCATGACCATGGCTGCCTCGGGCCATTGCCCGATGACGAAGGCTCCCGCGACGGCCACCGACATCAGCGCGTTGATGTTCAGGCGGCCGTGCCGCAGGGCGGTCAGACCCTTGCTGAAGGTGCTGAATCCGGCCAGTGCGATGGCTGCGGCAGCGACCGCCAGGCCCACCCACTTCGACCAAGGTGCGTCCGGGACCAGGAAGGACAGGCCCTCAGCTGCCGTGGCAAGGGCGAGTGCAGAGAGCAGGCGGGGCAAGCCGGAGCCGGTGGTGGCAGCGTGCTCGTGTTCGTGGTCCGATCCAACCCCGGCGCTGGTCGACTCCGGAGCATCGGGCCACGCGTGAACCTCGAATCCGGTGTTCCGGATGGCCTCCACTGCTGCCAGTGCAGCCTGCGGCTCGCCGGCAATGCGCAGGCTGCGTTCGCCTAACTGGAAACGCAGCCCCAGGACACCAGGGACGCCCTCGACAGCGCGACGGATCTCGGACTCCTCGCTGGCACAGTCCATCGCCGGGATTCGGAAGCGCTGGCCACCACCCGGCGGTGCGGGCACGGAAGCGACGGGCGCGTGTTCCGCGGCGCCACAGCATGGGCCACACGCGGGCGCTGGCGCCGTGCCGGTCCGATTCGGTTGGATGTCGTGAGGGTGATCGTGAGCCATGTCGCCATTGAAAACCCTGAAGTGGGTATAGAGTCAAGTGGCGTCGTGAACTTTCATTGGCACAAGGGAAATCGCACATGCGCATCGGCGAACTGGCCCAGACCAGCGGAACGCCCATCGAGACGATCCGCTTCTACGAACGCGAGGGCCTGCTGCCGGCCGCCGCGCGCACGGAGGGCAACTACCGCATATACACCCCACAGCATGCAGACCGGCTGGGGTTCATCCGCCAGTGCCGCAGCCTGGACATGACGCTTGACGAGGTGCGGGTGCTGCTGCGTTTCAAGGACCAACCTCTGGCCGATTGCGGCGAGGTGAACAGCCTGCTGGACGAGCACATCGGACATGTGGCCGAGCGGATCAAGGCCCTGCGCGCCTTGGAGAAGGAGCTGAGGGCGCTGCGGGCGGCCTGCCCCGTGCCTCATGCCTCGGCCGACTGCGGCATCCTCCAGGGCATCGATCACGCAGGGGCGAAACCTGTGACGGCTTCCAAGCGCCATGTGCGTGGCGCGCACTGAGAGTTGCTTGGGATCGGTGAGCGGCAGGTTTCTGGTGCTGGCGTAGCTGACCGCTTGTGGCCGTTATGGCAAGACTTGCCTAACGGCCATTATGAGAAGACCTCGGTTATGACAAGTTCTGGTCTGGCGTAGGCCGGAAGGCCGCGCAGCTACTGGCGACCCGCGGTGCGGCGGCTCACCGCGCTGGACATAAGTTCGCTGTCCGTGCAGCACTGACGGCTCCACCACCGGAGACCGTCATGACCAAGATCCCTGCGATCAACCCCCTGCTTCAAGCCTGGCTGCTTGAAGGCCCGCTGTCTGTCAGCGTTCCGGCTTACGTTGATCGCCTGCGGCGCGGCCGGTACGCGACCCACACCTCGGGTCGTTGCCTGAACGGCGTGGCGCACTTCGCGCACTGGATGTCGATGTGCCACCTACCCGTGCACTTGCTCGATGAAGGTTGCGTCGACCAGTTCCTGCGCTACCACCTGCCGCGATGCGACTGCCTGGGCGGTGCGCTGCGCACACCAATGGAACTGCATGCCGCGCTGATGCCGGTGCTGGAGATCCTGCGCGCCGAAGGCGTCGTTGCCCGTGCGCCGGCGCCGACGGGTCCGATCGCTGACGAGCTGAGCCGTTACGACGCGCACATGAGCCGCGCTCGGGGCCTGGCCGCCGGAACCCGGCGCGGCCGCCTGCGCATCATCGAACGGCTGCTGCTGTCCAAGTTTGCCGGGCGGCCCGTCGTCGTGAGTTCGCTGCTGCCCGAGGACGTACGCCAATTCATCGTCGATCAGTTGCAGGCGCTGGGCACCACCAGCAACGCCATCACGATCGCATCCACGCTGCGTGCGTACCTGCGCTATCGCGCCACCTGTGGCGACCCGGTGCAGCCGCTGCTGGCCGCCATCGCGTCGCCGGCGCACTGGAGCATGGCGACGCTGCCCCGAGGCCTGAAGCCCGAGGAAGTCGACCGGCTGTTGAACTCGTTCAGCGACGCGCTGCCGTCGCCCAAGCGCGGTTATGCCGTCGTCCGCCTGGCGCTCGACCTGGGCCTGCGCGGCATCGAGATCAGCCGGCTGCAACTGGCCGACATCGACTGGCGCGTGGGGACCGTGACGCTCAAGCGCACGAAGTCGCGCCGACAGGATCTGCTGCCCTTGCCGGTGGTGACAGGCCGAGCCCTGGAGGCCTACCTGCGACACGAACGACCCAAGACCAGCGACCCTGCCGTGTTCGTTCGCCGCCTGGCGCCGCATGACGAACCCATTGGCGTGGACGCCATTCGACGCATCGTCCGCGATGCCTTCCGACGTGTGGGCATCCAGCATGGCCGCGGCCATGCGCTGCGCCACACCGTCGCGTGTCGGATCGTCAACCAGGGCGGCTCGATCAAGGAGGTGGCCGATGTGCTGCGGCACCGGTCATTGAACACCTCGATGATCTACGCCAAGGTTGACCATGGCGCGCTGTCTGGCGTCGCGCTGCCGTGGCCCGGGAGCGCGGCATGAGCGCCCGGGTCAACCTGCAGGCCAGGGTCGAGCAGTACCTGGCCGAGCGACGCCTGCTGGGCTTCAAGCTCGACAACATGGCTCACCGACTGGCGAGCTTCGCGCGCTATGTGGCCAACGCCGGCCATGTCGGGCCGCTCACCGTCGATCTCATGGCGGACTGGGCGCGCCAGGCCAAGGCCGGCCACGGCGACCGCGCCACCTTGGCGCGGCGGCTGAAGATGCTGCGCCCGTTCACGGCCTGGTTGCGCCAGTTCGATCCAGCCACCGAGGTGCCTGACGAAGCCGTCTTCGGTCGCGTGCCAGGGCGGATGACGCCGCACATCTACCGCGAGTCCGAGATCGTCGAGTTACTGGTCGCCGCCAGGCAGATCGGCCCCGTTGGGTCACTGCGCCCAGTGGTCATGGAGACTCTGTTCGGGTTGGTTGCCTGCACGGGGCTGCGTATCTCCGAAGCGCAGGGCCTGCTGGATGCCGATGTCGACCTGCGCGCGGGCGTGCTGACGATCCGGCAGAGCAAGTTCGGCAAGACCCGGCTGGTTCCGCTGCACCCCAGCGCCGTGGATGCACTGACGCACTACCGAACTCTGCGCAGCCGGCATGTGCGCGCCACGCCCGAGTTGCCCTTCTTCGTCGCCAGCCGCGGACAGTTGTTGGGGCAAGCACTCGGGGATCGGCAAGTCCACCGCGTCTTCGGTGACCTGCGTGACCAACTTGGTTGGGTCGACCGTGGCAGCCATGGCACGCCGCGCATCCACGACCTGCGCCACAGCTTCGCCGTGCGCAGGCTGGTGTTGTGGCACGAGCAGGGCGAGGACATCAACCAGCGCATGCTGGCACTGTCGACCTACCTCGGTCACGTCAAGGTCTCCAGCACCTACTGGTACCTCACCGGCGTGCCGGAGTTGTTGGGCCTGCTTGGCCAAGCCTTCGAGCGCTACGCCAGCCCCTGGGAGGACGGCGATGAGTAAGCCGTCCACTCCGCGTGCGCCGCCGAGCTTCGCCGCGCTGGTGCAGTCATTCTTCACCGAGCACCTCACGCAGCAGCGTGCAATGAGCCCGCGCACGGTGGCGACCTACCGCGATGGATTCGTGCTGTTCCTGGACTTCGCCACCGCACACCTGCACAAGGAGCCCACGACGATGAAGTTGCAGGACATCACACCGGCGCTGATCCTGGCCTTCCTCGACCATCTGGAACACGACCGCGGCAACGCGGTGCGCACCCGCAATGCCCGCCTGGCGGCGCTTCGTGCGTTCCTGAAGTTCGCCGGGCACCGCGACGTTGACGCGCTGCACGTCGTCGAGCAGGCACTGGGCGTGCCGATGAAGCGCTACGAACGGCCAATGTTCGGCTTCCTGTCGCGTGAAGAGATGCTGGCGATCATCGGCACGCCGGGGTCAAGCTGGACCCGCCAGCGCGACCATCTGCTGTTGCACATGCTCTACAACACCGGCGCCAGGGTGTCGGAGATCATCGGCGTGCGCCTGGCCGATGTTGTGCTGGATGGCGCTGCCTGCGTGCACCTGCATGGCAAGGGGCGCAAGCAGCGAACGATGCCGCTGTGGCGCTCGACGGTGAAGGCGGTTCGATCGTGGCTGAGGTTCAACCCGGACCTGCTGCCAGCATCGGCGCTGCTGCCCAACCGGGACGGGCACACGATGACAAGGAATAACGTCGCGCAGCGCCTGGCGCTGGCCGTGGCGGCGGCGACTCTGAAGGTGCCGAGCCTGCGTGATCGCCACATCTCCCCTCACACCATCCGCCACACGACAGCCATGCATCTGCTGCAGTCGGGCGAGCCGATCGACGGCATTGCTCTGTGGCTTGGTCACGAGAGCCCGACGACGACCCATCAGTACACGGAAGCCAACCTGGCAATGAAGGAAAAGGCGCTGGCCCGGATGCAAGACCCCGACACCGGCAGCCGGCGCTTCCGCGCCTCGGACTCGCTGCTCGAGTTCCTGAAGGGCCTGTGATTATGAGAAGTGCACGCGTGCCAAGGACCACCCATCTATGAGGTGATCCGGGTGCTCGTCTTCCACGGTCTTGTCATAACCGAGGTCTTCTCATAATGGCCGACCGGCGACTTCTGACCCGAGAGCTTCGCCGCCATGGAGCAGCCCCCTGAATTGCCTTCGGCGCGTTGCGATGTGTGCTGCAGTTCAGTGGCCGACCGGGGCTGTTAGCACCTGCGTCGAGTTCCTCCGCGATCGCGCTCAGGCTCGAACCATCGGCATCTCGTCCCACCGTGTCGTGAACCGCGGCGACCGGCGCTCCTGTCTGGTCGCCCAACTGCGTTCGTCGGTGTCGTGTGCGGTGGTCGAAGCGCTCCCGATGTGCACCGAACTCCGGCCGAATCGCCGGTTCAGTTCATCCATGGTGGCCATCAGCGCCGAGCGGTCTCGCTCCGGTTTTTCCCCTGCCGCGTCGGAGACGGCCGAAAACAGGTCGAGTTCGCCCTGCCGTTGGCCTGCAGGTTGGAGGTCCACCAACATGACGCCCGCCTTGACGTAGTTGAAGCCAGGACGAAACAGGCGATGGACGGCGGCGACAGCGGCGCCGACCAGGTGCCGGGAATCCGAAGTGGGCCGAACCAGCGGCACCGTCACGCTGGGGCTGTGCTGCCGATCGTTCTGGCGGAAGGGGCTGGTCGTGAAGAACACGTTGACGGCCCCGGCCGCGCCATTCTGCAGACGCAAGCTCTCGGCGGCCCGCGACGCAAACTCGCTCACCGCTTCGACGATGCCGGCGACATCGGTGACTGCCTTGCCGAAGGAGCGCGAGACCAGGATCTGCTGCTTGGCGGCTGGCGCCTCGTCCATGCTCAGGCAGGACGTGCC
>CAMTUD010000141.1:0-6261 GCA_947084805.1 uncultured beta proteobacterium
CTGCTGGCAAAACGCAGCTTCCGCTGCGCGGTGCGTTCCGCCAGCAAGAGTGCACCCACCACCAGCAGCAGCATCGCCGCCAGCTGCGCTGCGGCGGTGGGGTCGTTCATCACCAGCCAGGCCTTGTAGATGCCGGTGCTGAAGGTCGACAGGCCGAAGTAGGCGCCGACGCCGTAGTCGGCCAGCGTCTCCATCAGCGCCAGCGCGGTGCCGGCGGCGATGGCCGGGCGCGCCATCGGCAGCGCCACCTGCATCACACGCCGGCGCATCGGCGCGCCGAGCAGGCGGGCGGCCTCCATCAGCCGCACCGCACGTTCACCCAAAGCCGCGCGCACCAGCAGATAGACGTAAGGGTAGAGACACAGCACGAAGAGCCCCACCGCGCCGCCGAAGCTGCGCACATCGGGCCACAGTGCACCGCGCAGGCCCAGCGTGTCGCGCAGGCCGGTCTGCAGCGGACCGCTGAACTGCAGCGCGTCGGTCCAGGCGTAGGCCAGCACGTAGGCCGGCATGGCCAGCGGCAGCAGCAGCGCCCATTCGAAGGTGCGCCGGCCACGGAAGTCGAACAGCGTCACCAGCGCCGCGGTGGCCGAGCCCAGCACCATCACCCCCAGGCCGACGAAGAGGGCCAGCGCGGCCGACTGCAGCGCGTATTCGGGCAGCACCGTGTCGAGCTGGTGGCGCAGCACCGCCAGCGCGGCGGCGTCGAACGCAAACCAGGCCGCCAGCACCCCCAGAACGGGCAGCGCCAGCAGCAGGCACAAGGGGGTCAGCAAGGCTGTCAGGGCGCCGCGCATGGGTACTTGGAAATGCGAACCATCCTCATTCAGGGTTGGCGATTATCATCTGCGCATGTTCTTGAGCCTCGAATCGGTGGGGGTGCGCTACACACGCGCCGGCAGCGGCCGCGCCGCGGTGGACGGCGTGTCGCTGGGCCTCGCGGCCGGCCAGGTGGGGGTGCTGATCGGGCCTTCGGGCTGCGGCAAGACCTCGCTGCTGCGCGCCGTGGCGGGGCTGGAACGCTGCGCCGCCGGGCGCGTGGTGATCGCGGGTGACACCTTGTCGGACGCCGCCGCCGGCGTGCACCTGGCGCCCGAACTGCGCCGCATCGGCATGGTGTTCCAGGACTACGCGCTGTTCCCGCATCTCAGCGTCACCGACAACATCGCCTTCGGCATCCAGGCGTTGCCGCGCGCCGAGCGTGCACAGCGGGTGCAGCAGATGCTCGACCTGGTGGGCCTGGGGCACGCTGCGAAGCGCGCGCCGCACGAACTGTCGGGCGGCCAGCAGCAGCGTGTGGCGCTGGCGCGCGCGCTGGCGCCGAAGCCGCGGTTGCTGCTGCTGGACGAACCCTTCAGCAGCCTGGACGTCGACCTGCGCGAACGTCTGGCGCAAGAGGTGCGCAGCATCCTCAAGGACAGCGGCACGACGGCGCTGCTGGTCACGCACGACCAGCTCGAGGCCTTTGCGGTGGGCGACGTCATCGGCGTCATGAACCAGGGCCGGCTGGAACAGTGGGACGACGCCTACACGCTCTACCACCGCCCGGTGAGCCGCTTCGTCGCCGGCTTCATCGGCCATGGTGTGTTCGCGCCGGCGCAGATCGTCGCCTGCGCCAGCGGCCCCTGTGTGCACACGCCGCTGGGTGAGCTGCACGACATGGCCGGCTGCCCGCTGCCCGAGGCCTTCCCGCACGGTGAGTGCGAGGTGCTGCTGCGCGCCGACGACATCGTGCACGACGACAACTCGCCGGTGCGCGCGATGATCGAACGCAAGGCTTTCCGCGGCTCCGAATTCCTTTACACGCTGCGCCTCAGCAGCGGCGAACAGGTGCTGGCCCACGTGCCTTCGCACCACGACCACCAGGTCGGCGAATGGGTCGGCATCCGCGCCGAGGTCGACCATGTCGTGACCTTCCCGCGCGCCGCGGCCTCGGCCTGAGCGAAGCCGGCGCCGGCGCCGGCGTGCCGGCACGCGCAAAGAGACACACTTGCCGAGGCCTGCCGGGTGCAACTTTCACCCCTCGCCCCACTCAGAAGGGGGGACCGGTTCTATACTGGAACGGTACTTGCTCGCTATTTGGCGAAAGGCGCGTTGACCATGGGTTCGAAAATCAAGTTCGCGGGCATCCTGGCCATCGGCGCGGTGGCCGGTGCGCTGACGACGATGCAGCTGCAGGCCGTGGCGCGCAACGTGCTCGCGCCGCTGCCGCTGGAAGAGGTGCAGCAGCTTGCCGCCGTCTTCGACCGCGTCAAGGCCGAGTACGTCGAGCCGGTGGACGAAAAGAAACTCATTTCCGACGCCATCGCCGGCATGGTCGCCGGGCTCGACCCGCACAGCCAGTACTTCGACAAGAAGAGCTTTCGCGAATTCCGCGAAAGCACCGGCGGCAAGTTCGTCGGCATCGGCATCGAGATGGCGATGGAAGAAGGCCTCGTGAAGGTGGTCTCGCCGATCGAAGGTTCACCGGCCTTCCGCGCCGGCATGAAACCCGGCGACCTGATCACGCGCATCGACGACACGCCGGTCAAGGGCCTCACGGTCGACCAAGCCGTGAAGAAGATGCGTGGCGAGCCCAACACCAAGGTTTCGCTGACGGTCTACCGCAAGACCGAGAGCCGCACTTTCGTGGTGCCCATCGTGCGCGAAGAAATCCGCATGCAGAGCGTGCGCGCCAAGATGGTCGAGCCCGGCTACGGCTGGATCCGCGTCAGCCAGTTCCAGGAACGCACGGTCGACGACTTCGTGCGCAAGATGGAAGAGCTGTACAAGCAGGACCCGAACATGAAGGGCCTGGTGCTCGACCTGCGCAACGACCCGGGCGGCCTGCTCGACGGCGCCGTGGCGCTGTCGGCCGCCTTCCTGCCCGCCGACGTGGTGGTCGTCACCACCAACGGCCAGCTGCCCGAGAGCCGCGCCACCTTCCGCGCCAACCCCGAGTTCTACGCCCGCCGCGGCGGCGCCGACCCGCTGAAGAAGCTGCCCGCGGCGCTCAAGCGCGTGCCGCTGGTGGTGCTGGTCAACGAAGGCTCGGCGTCGGCCAGCGAGATCGTCGCCGGCGCGCTGCAGGACCACAAGCGCGCCACCATCATGGGCGCGCAGACCTTCGGCAAGGGTTCGGTGCAGACCATCCGCCCGCTGCCGTCGGACACCGCGCTGAAGATCACCACCGCGCGCTACTACACACCCAGCGGCCGCAGCATCCAGGCCAAGGGCATCCTGCCCGACGTCTGGCTCGACGAAACCGCCGACGGCAACGTCTACGCCGCGCTGCGCATGCGCGAGGCCGACCTGGAACGCCACCTCGGCGGCGTCGACGAGAAGAAGGACGTCGAACGCGAGAAGGCGCGCGAGGAAGCGCGCAAGAAGCTCGAAGAGCAGCTGGCCAAGACCAAGGAACCGGCCAAGCCGCTGCCCGAGTTCGGCACCGGCGAGGACTTCCCGCTGCAGCAGGCGCTGAACCAGCTGCGCGGCCTGCCCGTGCTGGCCAGCAAGACGGCGCCCAGCGAGCAGCGCGCCGAAGCCCCGGCCGACGCCGCCAAGAAGTAGCTCGCGCCCGCCCGCCGTAAAGCCCGCCGCCCGGCGGGTTTTGCACTTCTGGCGCCGCTGCATACCGCCCCGCTCCCGCCCGAACCCGCTGCCATGAACGACGAGCAACTGCTGCGCTACGCCCGCCACCTGATGCTCGACGACATCGGCATCGAGGGCCAGCGCCGCCTGCTCGACGGCCATGCGCTGGTCATCGGCGCCGGTGGCCTGGGCTCGCCGGCGGCGCTCTACCTGGCCACCGCCGGTGTCGGGCACATGACGGTGGTCGACCACGACAGCGTCGACCTCACCAATCTGCAGCGCCAGATCGCACACAACCTGTCGCGCGTCGGCCTGCCCAAGGCCGAGTCGGTGCGCAGCACGGTAGCGGCACTCAATCCCGACGTGCAGTTCCGCGCGCTGGTGCGCCGCGCCGACGCCGCGCTGCTCGACGAACTCGTGCCGCAGGCCGACGTGGTGCTGGACTGCAGCGACAACTTCCGCACCCGCCACGCCGTCAACGCCGCCTGCGTGAAACACGGCAAGCCGCTGGTCTCGGGCGCGGCCATCGGCTGGGACGCCCAGATCAGCGTCTACGACAGCCGCCAGCCGCTGGCGCCCTGCTACGCCTGCCTGTTCCCGCCCGAGGTCGCGCACGAGGACGTGGCCTGCGCGACGATGGGCGTGTTCGCGCCGCTGGTGGGCATCGTCGGCAGCGTGCAGGCCGCCGAGGCGCTGAAGCTGCTGGCCGGCGCGGGGCAATCGCTGGCCGGTCGGCTGCTCATGCTCGACGCCCGCCACATGGCCTGGGACAGCATCACGCTGCAGCGCCAGCCGGCCTGTACCGTGTGCGGTGGCCACGCCGCGCAACCCAAGTAAGCTGCATCCATGACCGACAAGCACCCGCCCCTGACCGCCCGCAATTTCCCGACCGCCGAGCAGGACGCCAAGGCCCTGGCCCGCGCCGCACTCTATGCCGGCCCCGAGAGCGCCTACCGCCTGGCCTTCACCGACACCGACTTCCTGCTGCGCGAAGAACTGCGCCCGGTGCGCATGCAGCTCGAACTGCTCAAGCCCGAGCTGGTGCAGCAGGAGCACGGCATCAAGTCGACCATCGTCATCTTCGGCAGCGCGCGTGTCGTGCCGTCCGATGTGGCCCTGCAGCGCCTGGACGACGCCCGCGCCAACGATGATGTCGCGGCCATCAAGCGCGCCGAAAACGGTGTCGCGATGAGCCACTACTACGACGAGGCGCGCCGCTTCGCGGCACTGGCCACCCAACGCTCGACGACGCTGGACACGCCGATCTACGTCGTCACCGGCGGCGGCCCCGGCATCATGGAAGCGGGCAACCGCGGCGCGCACGACGTCGGCGGCAAGAGCATCGGGCTGAACATCGTGCTGCCCCACGAGCAGGCGCCCAACGACTTCATCACGCCTGAGTTGTGTTTCCAGTTCCACTACTTCGCGCTGCGCAAGATGCACTTCCTGATGCGCAGCATCGCGCTGGTGTGCTTCCCGGGCGGCTTCGGCACGCTCGACGAACTGTTCGAGACCATCACGCTGGTGCAGACCGGCAAGAGCCGCCCGCGCCCCATCCTGCTCTTCGGCCGCGCGTTCTGGCAGCGGCTGATCGACTTCGACTTCCTGGTCGAGACGGGCATGATCGCCGAGCGTGACCTGAGCCTGTTTCGCTTCGTCGAGACCGCCGAGGAAGCCTGGGAAGCGCTGGCCGCGCACTACGGCTTCGACCTGCCCGAAACGCAGACCGGCGAGTTCGCCGACGACATCTGAAGGCGCCGACGAATGAACACGCAGATCAGCCTCATCGGCGCCCCCACCGACATCGGCGCCGGCGCGCGCGGCGCCAGCATGGGGCCCGAAGCGCTGCGCGTGGCGGGCATCCAGGCCACGCTCGAAGCGCATGGGCTGGAAGTGCACGACCGCGGCAACCTCGCCGGCCCGGCCAACCCCTGGCTGCCGCCGGTGGATGGCTACCGCCACCTGCACGAGGTGGTGGCCTGGAACCGCGCCGTGCACGACGCCATGCACGCCGAGCTGGCACTGGGCCGCCTGCCCATCCTGCTGGGCGGCGACCACTGCCTGGGCATCGGCAGCATCAGCGCCGTGGCACGCCACTGCCGCGAAAACGGCAAGAAGCTGCGTGTGCTCTGGCTCGACGCCCACGCCGACTTCAACACCAGCGTGCTCACCCCCAGCGGCAACATCCACGGCATGCCGGTGGCCTGCCTGTGCGGGCATGGGCCGCGCGAGCTGATCGAGATCGGCGGCACGGTGCCGGCGATCAACCCGAAGTGGGTGCGGCAGATCGGCATCCGCAGCGTCGACCCTGGCGAAAAGCGCCTCGTGCACGAAACCGGGCTCGAGGTCTTCGACATGCGCTACATCGACGAGATGGGCATGCGCCACGCGATGGAACTGGCGCTCGCCACGCTCGACGTCAACACTCACCTGCACGTCAGCTTCGACGTCGATTTTCTCGACCCCGAGATCGCGCCCGGCGTCGGCACCACGGTGCCCGGCGGCGCGACGTACCGCGAAGCGCATCTGGTGATGGAAATGCTTCAGGACTCCGGTTTGGTGCGCTCGCTCGATCTCGTCGAACTCAATCCGTTCCTGGATGACAGAGGCCTCACCGCGCGAACCGTGGTGGAACTGGTCGGTAGCCTGTTCGGTCAGCAGATCAACGACCGCCCGACGCCCACCAATGCC
>CAMTUD010000142.1:0-8725 GCA_947084805.1 uncultured beta proteobacterium
CGTGCACCTCGCCGGCGTCGGCACAGGCCTCGCGCTCGAGCAGGGCCGCCATCTGTCGCGGGTCCAGCACGCGGTGGCCAGCGGCCAGCAGCAAGCGCCCCTGGCTGTCGAGCACCTTGAACGGCAACGGCTCGCCGGCGGCCATCAGGTCGGCGAGTTCGGCCAGCGGCACACGCGGGGCTTCACCTTCGCTCATCGGATGCCCTCCTGCAACTTGCGCAGCGCGGCGGCCAGCACCGGCACCACCGATACGGCGTTGCTGGCATGCGGCACGCAGTCACTGCTCCAGACCTCACGCACGCCGGCTGCGTGCACCTGCGCCAGCGCGTCGCCGACGAACAGCGCATGCGTCACGGCAACGTCGACACTGGCCGCGCCCTGCGCCAGCGCGCCGCGCGCGGCGGCGGCCAGCGTGCGGCCGGTGCTGGCCACGTCGTCGAGCAGCACCACCGCACGGCCGGCCACTGCGGCGTCGGGCAGCGCGACATCGACGTCGTGGTCGCCGTTGCGCTGCTTATGGCAGACGGCGTAGTCCAGCCCGTGCGCCTGCGCCGCGGCGCGCACCCACTGGCCGGCTTCCTCGTCGGGCGCCAGCAGCAGCGCGCCTGGCAGCCGCTGCGCCACATGCGCGCCCAGCAGCGGTGCGGCCGACAGCGCCAGCCCGCGCCGGCCGGGCAGCACGGCGTCGAGCGTGGGCACGCGATGCAGGTGCGGGTCAACGGTGACCACGGCGTCGAAGGCGGCGGCCAGCAGGTGGCCGAGGTGGCGCTGGCTGACAACCTCGCCCGGCGTGAACTCGATGTCCTGGCGCATGTAGGCCAGGTAGGGGCTGACCAGCGTGAGCTGCGTCGCCCCGAGTTCACGTGCGCCGGCCGCCGTCAGCAGCAGTTCGGTGAGCTTGGCGTTCGGGTCCTGCAGGCCACGCAGCAGCACGGTGTGCGCCGGCAGCTTCGGCGGCAGGCGCAGCCGTGTCTCGCCATCGGGAAAGCGGTGGCGCTCGACCACGGCCAGCGGCCAGCCCAGCGCCGCGGCCAGGCCACGTGCCAGCGGCCCTTCGTCGTCGAAGGCCAGCAGCATCATGACGCTGGCACCGGCTGCGGCACGATCGGCTCGCCGGGCTGCAGTTGCTGCGCGATCAGGTCGCGCAGGTGTTCGGCCAGCGCGCGGCGGTCCGCGTGCTCGCTGCCCACCGGCGGCAGCAGGTGCACGTGAGCGCACAGGCCGCGCGCGCTGACCACGCGCCAGATGCTCTGCAGCAGCGTGGTGTCACCCAGGAAGTGCACCGCGGGGCTGAAGGCGGCGCCGGCGTCGGCGAAGCGCAGCACCACCGCCTGCACCGGCGTGCCGGTGGCCACCGCGGCCTGCAGCAGGTTGGCGTGGAAGGGCAGCGGCGCGTCGCCCGGGCCGGTGGTGCCTTCGGGGAACACGGCCACGGTGTCACCGGCCTGCAGCGCACCGGCCATCGCGTGCACCACACGCACGGCGTCGCGCTTGCGTTCGCGTTCGATGAACAGCGTGCCGGCGTTGCGGATCAGCCAACCCAGCAGCGGCCACTGCAGCACGTCGGCCTTGCTCACGAAACGTGCGTGCGGCGCCGCGGCGTGGATGGCCGCGATGTCCAGCCACGAGATGTGGTTGGCGACGATCAACGTGGCCCCCGGCCGCGGCTGCACACCACTCACCTGCAGCGTCAGCCCGGCGGCACGCAGCAGGCCGGCCGACCACCAGCGGATGCGCTCGTGGCGCGCCGCGGCGTCGAGCGCCGGGAAACGTGTCATCACCGCCATGCCGTGCAGCACGTGCAGCACGGCGCGGCACAGCCGCCATGCAGCGCGCAAGTGCAGCATCAGGCGTGGCCACCCGGCGCCGCCGGCAGTTCGTAGGCCAGCGTGCCGGCCACCAGCGTGGCGCGCACACGGCCCGGCATCGCCATGCCGGTGGACGCAAAGGAGAACGGCGTGTGCTTGCCCTGGCTGGCCAGCTGCTGCGGCGTGACGACCCAGTCGACGGCGGGGTCGAAGATGCAGACGTCGGCGACGCCGCCTTCCACCAGCCGCCCGGCGCTGCTGGCCAGCGAACCCAGCGCGTCGCCCAGCACGCGCACCGGGCCCTGCGAGACGCGCGCCAGCGTGGTGGTCAACGGCAGACCGCTGTCCTGGCCCCAGCGCAGCGCCAGGCTGAGCAGCAGTTCCAGCCCGGTGGCGCCCGGTTCGGCCTCGCCGAAGGGCAGGTTCTTCATGTCCTCGGCCACCGGGTTGTGGTCGGAGACCAGTGCGTCGAGCGTGCCGTCGGCCAGCGCGGCGCGCAGCGCGTCGCGGTCGGCGCCCTGGCGCAGCGGCGGCAGCAGGCGCATGTCGGGGTTGAAGTAGCCGATGTCGACATCGGTGAGGTGCAGGCTGTTGATGCTGACGTCGGCCGTCACCGGCAGGCCCTCGGCCTTGGCGGCGCGCAGCAGCGCCACGCCGGCGGAGCTGCTCAGGCGGCACAGGTGCACCCGCGCCTTCGTCACGCGCACCATCTCGAACAGCGTGTGCATCGCCACCGTCTCGGCCACCACCGGCACGCCGCTGAGACCCAGCCGCGTGGCCACCGCGCCGGAGGCCGCGATGCCCTTGCCGAGCCAGGCGTCCAGCGGCCGCAGCCACACCGTGTAGCCAAAGGTGGCGGCGTACTGCAGCGCGCGCAGCAGCACCAGGCTGTCGGTGACGGGCACGTCGGCCTGCGCAAAGCCGATGCAGCCGGCTTCGGTCAGCTCGGCCATCTCGGTCAGCGCTTCGCCCTGCAGGCCGCGCGTGAGTGCGCCGAGCGGGAAGACGCGGCAGCGGCTGAGCTTGCGGGCACGGAACTTCAGCATCTCGACGAGGCCGGGTTCGTCGAGCACCGGGTCGGTGTCGGGCGGGCAGACGAGGCTCGTCACGCCGCCGGCGGCCGCCGCGGCGAGTTCGCTTTCCAGCATGCCCACGTGTTCCTGGCCCGGTTCACGCAGGCGCGCCGCAAGGTCGACGAGGCCCGGCGCGACGACCAGACCGGTGGCGTCGATGACACGTTCGGCGTCGAAAGCCGTAGCCGCGCCGATGCTGACGATACGGCCCGAGGCGATGGCGATGTCGGCCGTTTCGTCGCGGCCCGATGCCGGGTCGATGACACGGCCGTTGCGGATCAGGATCTTCATGCGGCGTTCCCGGCGATCGTGCTCATCACGGCCATGCGCACCGCGATGCCGAAGGTGACCTGCGGCAGGATCACGCTGTGCGTGCCGTCGGCGACGTCGGAGGCGATCTCGACACCGCGGTTGATGGGCCCCGGGTGCATCACGATCGCATCGGGCTTGGCCAGCGCCAGCTTCTGCGGCGTCAGGCCGTAGCTCTTGTAGAACTCGCCGGCGCTGGGCAGCATGGCGCCGCTCATGCGTTCGTTCTGCAGGCGCAGCATGATGATGACGTCGGCGTCCCTGATGCCCTCTTCCATGCGGTGGCATACCCGCACGCCCATCGCCGCCAGATCGCTCGGCACCAGCGTTTTCGGGCCCACGGCGCGGATCTCGGGCACACCCAGCGTGGTCAGCGCGTGGATGTCGGAACGCGCCACGCGGCTGTGCACGATGTCGCCGACGATGGCCACCGTGAGCTGGCTGAAGTCGTGCTTGAAGTGGCGGATGGTGTACATGTCCAGCAGCCCCTGCGTGGGGTGGGCATGGCGGCCGTCGCCGGCGTTGACCACGTGCACGTGCGGCGCCACGTGCTGCGCGATGAGGTAGGGCGCGCCGCTTTCGGCATGGCGCACGATGAACATGTCGGCGTGCATCGCGGACAGGTTCGCGATGGTGTCGAGCAGGCTCTCGCCCTTGGCCGTGGAGCTTTTCGCGATGTCGAGGTTGATGACGTCGGCGGAGAGCCGCTTGGCCGCGATCTCGAAGGTGGTGCGTGTGCGCGTGCTGTTCTCGAAGAACAGGTTGAACACGCTCTTGCCACGCAGCAGCGGCACCTTCTTCACGTCGCGGTCGTTGACGCTGAGGAAGGTGCCCGCGGTGTCGAGGATCTGCGTCAGCACGGCCTTGGGCAGGCCTTCGATGCTGAGCAGGTGGATCAGCTCGCCGTGCGTGTTGAGCTGCGGGTTGCGGCGGGACAGCATGGCGGCCTATTCGGTGGTCTTGTGGGTGACGGTGAAGCTGAAGCCGCCCTCGTCGGCGCGCGCCAGCGACAGCCGCTGCGTGGCCGGCAGCACCAGCCTGGCGGCGGCGTAGGCGGCGGCGATGGGCAGTTCACGCCCGCCGCGGTCGACCAGCACGGCCAGCGTCACGCTGGCCGGGCGGCCGAAGTCGAAGAGCTCGTTGACGACGGCGCGCACGGTGCGGCCGGTGTAGAGCACGTCGTCGACGAGCACGACGTGGCGGCCGTCGATGGCAAACGGCAGCCGTGTGGGGTCGGTGCCCGAGGCCAGGCCGCGTTGCCCGAAGTCGTCGCGGTGCAAGGTGCTGCTGATGACGCCGTAGCCCTTGTCGCCGCCCGACAGGCCCAGGTCCTTCTGCAGGCGTTCGGCGAGCCACGCGCCGCCGCTCCAGATACCGACGAGCACGGCATCGGGCTTGAGCAGGCCGCGCACGCCTTCGCGCAGCTCGGTGTACAGCGCTTCGGCGTCAAGCTGCAGCATCATGGCCGTGGGGCATCGGGTTGAGGAACTGGTCGAGGATGATGGCCGCGGCAGCTGCGTCGGCATCGGCGGCGCCGGCGGCCAGCGCCTCGGTCGTCGTGTAGCGCTCGTCGACCTCGTGCACCGGCAGCCGGAAGCGGCCGTGCAACTGGCGCGCGAAGCGCCGCGCACGGCGCGTGTTGTCGTGTTCGGCGCCGTCGGGGTGGAAAGGCACGCCGACGACCAGCGCGTCGGGCTGCCACTCGGCGATCAGTCTGGCGATGGCCTCGAAGCGCGCGTCGCCCTCGACCGTCAACGTCTTCAACGGCTGCGCGCGGCCCAGCAGGGTGTTGCCGGTGGCCACGCCGGTGCGGCGGGTGCCGAAATCGAAAGCCAGGAAGCTGAGCGTGCGGGTGGCGACGCCAACAGCGCCCTCAGGCATGTCCGGCTTCCTGTGAGAGCATGCGCGGGTCGATGCCCAGCAGCGCCAGCGCGGTGTCGTAGCGCTGTTCGATCGGTGTGTCGAAGATCACCTTCGGGTCGGCGTCCACCGTGAGCCAGCCATTGCGGCCGAGTTCGTCTTCCAGCTGGCCTGCCTGCCAGCCGCTGTAGCCCAGCGTCACCAGCACCCGGGCCGGGCCGGTGCCTTCGGCCAGCGCCTCGAGCACGTCCTTGCTGGTGGTCATCGCCAGGCCGCCGGGCACCGACAGCGTGCTGTTGTAGGGCAGGCGGTCTTCGCCCAGCTTGTCGTGCAGCACGAAGCCACGTTCGGTCTGCACCGGGCCGCCGAAGTAGACCGGCTGCTCGGCCAGCTCTTCACGGTCGAGCGCCAGTTCGACCTTCTCGAACAGGTTCCTGAGCTTGATGTCGATGGGCTTGTTGATGACCAGGCCCAAGGCGCCCTTCTCGTTGTGCTCGCAGAGGTAGACGACCGTGCGCGCAAAGGTCTCGTCGGCCATGCCCGGCATGGCGATCAGGAACTGGTTCGTCAGATCGATGCGGGAGGCCGAGGGCATGTCAGTACCGCCGGGCCGCCCCAAGGTGCTGACGCGCCCCTTGGGGGCGGCGAACGCAGTGAGCTTGGGGCATACACATTCGAGGATTCTATTCCCGGGCCACACTACGGGCCGTGCACAAAACCCCCGCCCACCCCCCGCCGCACCTGCTCGACCGCGCCCTGGTCTGGCTGCGCCGCGACCTGCGCACCGACGACCACGCGGCGCTCTACCACGCGCTGAAGGCGGCGCGCCAGGTGTGGTGCGTGTTCGTGTTCGACCGCGACATCCTCGACGCCTTGCCAGGCCAGCAAGGCGGCACCGCCGGGGCCACGCGGCAGGACCGCCGCGTCGAGTTCATCCGCGACAGCCTGGTCGGTGTCGACGCCGAGCTGCGCGCGCTGGCCGCCTCGCACGGCATCGAGGGCGCCGGGCTGATCGTGCGCCACGGCTGGCCGGCCGAAGAGATCCCGGCGCTGGCCGCCCGCCTGGGTGTGCAGGCCGTCTACGCCAACCACGACGACGAGCCGGCGGCGCTGGCGCGCGACGCCAAGCTGCGTGGCCTGCTGGCCGACCGCGGCGTGGCGCTGCACACCTCGAAGGACCACGTGGTCTTCGAGCGCAGCGAGGTGCTGACGATGGGCGGCGGCCCGTTCTCGGTGTTCACACCCTACAAGAACGCCTGGCTGAAGAAGTGCAACGACTACTACCTCAGCGCCTATCCTGTGGCCAGACACGCGTCGGCGCTGGCGCCGCTGCCGCTGGTGCCCGAGTTCGCCAGCGGCGTGCCGACGCTGGAATCGATGGGCTTTGCCCGCACCAACCTGCACCAGCTGCGCCTGCCCAGCGGCCCGGCCGGCGCCCAGGAACTGCTGGACGACTTTCTCGACCGCATCGACCGCTACCAGGACACACGCGACTTCCCCGCCATCAAGGGCCCGAGCTACCTGAGCACCCACCTGCGCTTCGGCACGGTGTCGGTGCGGCGCCTGGCCCGCCTGGCGATGCACCGCCGTGTCGGCGGTTCGCGCGGGGCCGAAGTCTGGCTGTCCGAGCTCATCTGGCGCGACTTCTACCACCAGGTGCTGCACCACCACCCGCGTGTGGTGCACAGCGCCTTCAAGCCGGCCTACGACCGCATCCGCTGGGACCACGGCAAACACGCCGAGGAACTTTTCACCGCCTGGTGCGAAGGCCGCACCGGCTACCCGCTGGTCGACGCCGCGATGCACCAGCTGGCGCAGACCGGCTACATGCACAACCGCCTGCGCATGGTGGTGGCCAGTTTCCTGACCAAGGACCTGGGGCTGGACTGGCGGCGCGGCGAAGCCTGGTTTGCGCTGCACCTCAACGACTTCGACCTCGCCGCCAACAACGGCGGCTGGCAGTGGGCGGCGTCCAGCGGCTGCGACGCCCAGCCTTACTTCCGCATCTTCAACCCGGTGGCGCAGAGCGAGAAGTTCGACCCCGAAGGCAAGTTCATCCGCCGTTACCTGCCCGTGCTGGCCCGGCTGCCCGACAAGCTGCTCCACGCGCCCTGGCAGGCGCGCCCGGTCGACCTGCTGGCCGCTGACGTGAAGCTGGGCAGCAGCTACCCGCTGCCGGTGGTCGACCACGCGCTGGCGCGCGAGAAGACGCTGGCGCGTTACGCCGTGGTCAAGGGCGCCGACTGATCAGCTCGAGACGAAGGGCGGCTGCGCCTCGGGTCGGAAGCCCAGGCTCTCGTACAGCGCCTCGGCGCGGGCATTGCCCTGCGTGACCACCAGCCGCACCACGGTTTCGTCGCCGGCGGCCAGCCGGTTGATGGTGCGCAGCAGCCCGGCGCGTGCCAGGCCGCGGCGCTGCCAGTCGGGCGCGGTGACCATCTGCGCCACCAGCGGCAGGTCCTGCCACAGCGTGACGAGCGTGGCCGAGACGATGCGGCCCTCGCGTTCCGTCACCTCCGACACCGACCACATCAGCGTGCCCGCGGCACCGGCGAAGATCTCGCGCACGGTGCGGCGCGCGTCGTCCAGCGTCTCGCCCTCGTCGTCCAGCGTGCCGCGGTATGCGTCCAGCAGCAGCGCACCCAGCGCATCGGCATCGGTCATCCTGGGCGGCCGGGCTTCCGGGTCGTCGGCCACCGGCCGCTGCAGCACTGGCGCGGCGAGCATGAAGCGGCTGCGCGCGTTCACCCGCTGCGCCCTTCGCTGAAACGCGCCAGCAGCGCCGCGTGCTGCTGCGGCCACGCGGCCAGGCCGGTTTCGTCGCCGTCGAACACGCTGTGCAGGAAGGCCAGCGCCAGCGACTGCGTCGCCGCCTTGACCTGCGCGTTGAGCGTGGCGCCGCCCGCGCCGCGGCGGTCGGTGAACATGCTGTGCGAACCGCCCTCGTACACCGCCAGCCACTTGCGCGGGCCGCCGATGGCGTCGAAGACCTTCACGCGGTCTTCGGCACTGCTGTAGTAGCCCGGAATGCGGATGACGTCATCGGTGGCGGTGACGTGCAGGCTGGGCACCGTCACCGCTGCCAGGATGGGCCGCGGGTCCGGGTCGCCGTAGAAGGGCGGCGCCGAGATCACGATGGCGCCGCACACGCGCCCGTCGTGCAGGTCGAGCACGCGGCCTTCGCGCGGCACGCGCGCACCGACGGACAGCAGCGTGGTGTTGGCACCGTAGCTGTGGCCTGCGGCAACGATGCGGCGTGCGTCGATGCGCGGCGCCAGTTCACCGGCCAGCAGCGTGTCGAGCGCAAAACGCAGGTCCAGCGCGCGGGCGATGGCTTCCTTGTCCTGCGCCGCGTCCTGCAGCCGGCCCACCAGGCTGAACACGTTGCCGGTCCACAGCGCGCGGTCGCTGCCGACGTGCTGCAGGTGCAGGCTGGCGATGCCGTGGCTGGCGAAGTGGCCGCCCAACCAGCTGTAGCCGCGGCGCGAACCGCCGATGCCGTGTGAAAACACCACCAGCGGCGTGGCGCGGCGCTGATTCGGCAGGTACAGGCGCACCGGCACGGCACGTTCGCGCGTGGCATCGACCCAGTCGAGGTCGAGCGCGCCGAAGGACTCGGCCTCGGCGGCCCGCGCCGCCGAGGCCGCCGCACGCAGCGGCCCCGCGGCGGCCAGC
>CAMTUD010000143.1:0-27267 GCA_947084805.1 uncultured beta proteobacterium
CGCCGCCGGGTGGCCGCCCCCGAGCAGGGCGGCCACCGCGGCCGCGGCCCACGCCAGGCGGGCAGCGGCGGCCACTTACGGCGCGCTGTAGGTGACGCGGTAGATGGCGCCGGCGAAGTCGTCGCTGATGAGCAGCGAGCCGTCCTTCATCACCGCCACGTCGACCGGCCGGCCGCGGTAGATGCCGTTCTCGTCGAGGAAGCCGTCGGCGAACACTTCGTGCTTGCCGGCGTTGCCGTCGGCCTTCAGCGCGACGAAGTCGATCAGCGCGCCGGTGGGCTTGGTGCGGTTCCAGGAGCCGTGCGAGGCCACGAAGATGCCACCCTGGTACTTGGCCGGGAACATCTTGCCGTTGTAGAAGGTCATGCCGAGCTGCGCCTGGTGCGCCGGGAACTCGATCTGCGGCTTGGTCCACTGCGCCGGCGGGTTCATGCCCTTCAGGTCGGGCGCGGCCGCCGTGCCCGCGATCTGCACGTTGTTGCCGTGGATGTACGGGTAGCCGAAGTGCTCGCCACCGGCCTTGGTGATGCGGTTCAGCTCGCCGGGCGGTGTTTCGTCACCCATGCCGTCGGTCTGGTTGTCGGTGAACCAGACGCTCTTGTCCTTCGGGTTGATGTCCATGCCGACCGAGTTGCGCACGCCGCGCGCCACCACTTCGCGCTTGCCGCCGTCGAAGGCGTTCAGCTTGATCATGCCGCCGATGCCCAGCTGCTCGTACAGAGCGACCTTCTCCTTCGGTTGCACGTTGAACGGCTGGCCCAGCGTGACGTGCAGCATGCCGCTGTCGTCGACGCGGCAGGTGCGTGCGCCGTGGTTGTAGCTCTCCTCCTCGGGCGGGATCAGCTTGCCCTGCGGCACGACTTCGATGACGGCGACATCCGGGCCCTCGTAGAAGAACTCGGCGGCCGGGAAGTTGAGCACGCGGTTGTGCTCGGCGACGATGAGGAAGCCGTCGCGCGTCCAGCAGACGCCGTTCGGGTTGGTGAACTTCAGGCTCGGGGCGAAGGACTTCACCTCGTCGGCGGTGCCGTCGCTGTTGCGGTCGGTGACGGCCCACACGGTGGTCTTGCGTGTGCCGACGAAGAGCATGTTGGTGCTGGGCGCCACGGCCATGTGGCGGGCGTCGGGCACCACCGCGAACAGTTCGATCCTGAAGCCCGGCGGCAGCTTGACGCGCTTGAGGTTTTCCTTGATCGCGTCGGCGTTCTTGCCGGTCTGCGGCACGACGGGGATGTTCAGGTCGGTGGTGGCGACCTTCATCTGCTTGAGCTTCTCGATGTTCTGTTGGGCGCCTGCAGGCAGCGCCACGGCGGCGGCCAGCGCGGCGGCGGCGATCAGGCGCAGGGGCGGCATCGAAATGGGTTGCATGGTCCGGGGTCTCCTGGAGGTGTTGGAAGTGCGCGCCGGGGCCGGCGCGAGCCCGAGCGTCTGCAAGCCCCGTACCAACGAGGGAACACCCTGAATGCGGGGGCGGCGTGTACAGGGCATCGTGGCCACCCCTTGCGCCGCAACGCGACAGGCGTTGCATGGGGTGTCCAGAAACAGTGCAGCGTCCCGCGGCGGCGCCCGGGTAGTTCGCCACGTTTGTGAGACCCGCGCGCCGGCGTGGGGTCGGAGGAAGTAGACATGCCGATGAGCCCGAGCCCCGAGCGGCCCTTGATCCACGCCCACACCCTTGCCGTGCGCGCACGTGGCGGCGGGCTGCCGCCCGAGGGGCTGCCCGGGCCCGAGATCCTGGACAGCTGGGTGCGTTGCATGCACGCCGGGCTGGACGCGGCGCGGCCCCTGGTGGTGCCCGTGGTCGGCGACGGCGAACTGCGGCGCCGGCGCGAGCGCGCCGACGTCGTGCGCCAGCTGGCGCAGGCCGAACTCGAGACGCTGTCGCGGCAGATCGCCGGTTCCAACTTCCTGCTCGCCTTTGCCGACCGTGAAGGCGTGATCCTCGACCTCTACGCCGACAACCGCTTCTCGATGAGCGGCGCCGACGCCGGCATCGTCGCCGGCAGCTGCTGGCGCGAAAGGCTGGCCGGCACCAACGGCCTGGGCACCGCGCTGGCCAGCGGCCGCTCGGTGGCGGTCAGCGGGCTGGAGCACTACTACCTCTCGCTGGGCGAAGTTTCGTGCACCGCGACGCCGGTGCGCGATGCGCAGGGCGAAGTGGTGGGTGTGCTCGACGCGTCGAGCTACTTCGAGTCACGCCAGCGGCATACCCAGGCGCTGGTGCAGATGGCCGCCACCCACATCGAGAACGGCCTGCTGACGCACCAGATGCGCCAGCAGTGGCTGCTGGCCGTGCACCCGCGACCCGAGTTCCTGGGCACCCTCAGCGCCGGCCTGCTGGCCTTCGACGACGGCGGCCGGCTGCTGGCGGTGAACGCCCGCGCGCGGCAGCTGCTGCAGGGCCTGGACACGGCGCCGGGCGTGGCCTTCGAGGAACTGTTCGGCGAACCCTTCGGCGCCGTCACGATGCGCCTGCAGCGCCACGGCGAGCAGCGCCTGCGCGATGCCCTGGGCAGCGCACTGGTGGCCCGTTGCGTGGGCCGGCCGCCCTCACCCTGGCGCCGCGCGACGGCCCCCGCTGCAGCAGCGGCGACCGGCCTGACCGCAGCGGCGCAAGCCGCCGACGACCCGGCGGTGGCCGAGGCCTATGCTCTCGCCGCCGCGGCGGTGCGCATGAAGGCGCCCATCCTGATCTGCGGCGAAAGCGGCAGCGGCAAGGAACTGCTGGCCCGCCATGCGCACCAGGCCAGTGGCCGCAGCGGCCCCTTCGTGGCCGTGAACTGCGGTGCCCTGCCCGACGAACTGTTCGAGGCCGAGCTCTTCGGTTATGTCGGCGGCGCCTTCAGCGGTGCGCGGCGCGAGGGCAGCATCGGCCTCATCGCCAGCGCCGACGGTGGCACGCTGTTGCTGGACGAAGTGCGCGAGCTGCCGCTGCCCTTGCAGGCGGCACTGCTGCGCTTCCTGGACGACCAGACGGTGCGCCCGGTGGGCGGCACGACGACGGTGCGGATAGACGTGCAGCTGCTGGCGGCGAGCAACGCCGAGCTCGACGAGGAAGTGGCCGCGCGGCGGTTCCGCGCCGACCTGCTGTACCGGCTGAACACCGTGCGCGTGGCGTTGCCGCCGCTGCGGGCACGGCGCGACTTCGCAGTCGCGGTGCGCGGGATGCTGGCCACGCTGGACCGCGGCGCGACGGTCGACGACGAGGCCGTGGCGCGCCTGGCGCAGCACGCCTGGCCGGGCAACTTCCGCGAACTGCGCTCGGTGCTGACGCGGGCGCTGCTGCACGGCGGCCTGCACCTGGGCCATGCGGAAGTCGACGCGCTGCTGCCCCGCGGCGTTGCCGCGGAGCCGGGCTCGCTGCTGCAGCAGAGCGCGGCCGAGCTGGTGCGGCGCGAGTTTGCGCGCTGCGGCAGCGTCAGCCAGACGGCGCGCGCGCTGTCGATATCCCGCACCACGGTCTACCGCCATCTGCGCCAGCCCGGCGGCGGTGTGGGCCGGCGCGAGGGGTCGGGGCGCGACGCCGGATGATGCCGCGCACGCGCCTGTCAGCAGCCGTTCGCAATGGGCGGGCGACCGCCGGCGGCGGCCGGTCGCTGCCGGCCCGGGGTCGCCGAGGCGCGCGACCGGTTCACACCAAGACTTGATGCTGGCAGACCCTGCACCCCGCGTTTCCGCGGGCGGCCGGCTCAACGCAGCCAGCGTGCGGCGGCGTCCAGCAGCCCCTCACGCACCTGCTGCTGGCGCGCCGGATCGGTGTCGCCACACGCCAGGCGACACATCCAGTCGGTGGGCGACTCGAAGTCGCAGTGCGACGCGCCGGCGATCAGCTCGTCGCGCCACAAGGCTGGCAGCACGCTGCCCCAGGGCGCGGCCACGGCTTCGGCGTTGCAGCGCGACGGCGGTGCGCGCAGCAGCAGCGCCTCGGTTCGCAGCCGGCCCGCCGCCGCCAGGCCCAGGCGCCCGGTCTCGCCGGACATCGTGCGGTCGAACGGGTCCAGGCCGACGAAGCCGACCACGCCGGGTGTGTCCGCGGCCAGCAGGCTGGACAGCCCACCGGCGGAAAAGCCGACCAGCACGACCCTTTCCACGGGGGCGCCGAAGGTCCCGCCGGCGCGCAGCAAGCCCACCAGCGCGGCGAGCGCCCGCGCGTTGCAGCGGAAGTCGAAGGTGCAGGGCAAGTCCGGCGTCAGCGCCAGCACACCGGCATCGGCCAGCGCCTGCGCATGGCCTGCCAGCGTGCGCCGGCTGCGCGTGAAGCCGTGCGCAAGGATGGCAGCCCCGCGCAGCGCACCGGCAGCCGGGTACACGTCCAGCGTGACACGGTGGCCGTCGAGGGCATGCACCTGCGTCTGTACAGGCGACGGCCCGGCAGGCGATGCCGCAGCGGCCATCGCGACCACGAGTGTTGCCGCGCCCACCAGCGCCGTGCAGACCTGGATCGCATGGCGGATCAGCGTTTCCATTCACGCATTGTCGGTGGCCGCGCGTGGATGCCCTGCCGCGTCGGCTGCTACGGGCAGCGGCTCGCCCGCAGCCCTCACCGGCGTGATGCGCCGTCGTGTTTCCCTCGGCCGGCCTCAGCCCAGCTTCAGCTGACGCATCTGCTTCACGTACTCGGCCGCCTGCGCCGCGGCGATGCGCCCGAAGGTGATGGTCTCCGAGATCGAGTTGCCGCCCAGCCGGTTCGCGCCGTGTACCCCGCCGGTGACCTCGCCGCCGGCGAACAGCCCCGGCACGGCGCTGCGGTCGGCACGCAGGACACGTGTCCGGGTGTCGATGCGCAGCCCGCCCATCGTGTAGTGGATGCCGGGCCGGATCTCCAGTGCCGCAAAGGGCCCGGTCTTCAGTGCACGCGGCATGTCGGGACGCTTGAACTCGGCATCGTTGCGCGCCGCCTGGTAGGCGTTGTAGGTGTCCAGCGTCTGCTCCAGCGTCTTCGCTTCGCAGCCGATGGCCGCCGCCAGCGCCGCCGGCGTGGCGCCTTCGCGCACCAGCTCCAGGTGGTAGTAGCCCTCGATCTGCTTCAGGCTCTTGCGCAGCGGTGCGTCGAAGAGCAGGAAGGCGCTGCCGCCGCTTTGCCGCAATACGGCGGCGCTGGCGGCGTCGCGCGTGGTCAGCTCGTTGACGAAACGCTTGCCCTCGCGGTTGACCAGGATCGCGCCGTTGCCCCGCACCGCCTCGGTGATCAGGATCTTCGACCCCGCGGCCTGCGTCGGGTGGATCTGGATGTGCTCCATGTCGATCAGCTCGCCGCCGGCCGCCGCGCCCAGGTCGAGGCCATCACCGGTGGCCCCGGGCTGGTTGGTCGAGCTGAAGCCGGCGTAGGTGGGCTGGTACTTCGCCACGCGCGCGAGGTTGGCCGAGAAACCGCCCGAGGCCAGCACCACCGCCTGCGCCTGCACGGCAAACAGCTCGCCGTACTTGTTGCGCACCAGCACGCCGGTCGCGCGGCCGTTGGGGGCCTGCAGGATCTTCAGCACCTGGCAGCCGGTGCGGATGTCCAGCTTCTGCCGTATCGCCTGCTGGCGCAGCGCGTGCACGATGTTGTGGCCCACCGCATCGCCGGCGACCGGCCGGTGCGTACGGTCGACACTGGCGCCGGCCATGCGGCCCACGCCGTTCATGTCGGCGCCCTGCGCCAGCAGCCAGTCGATCGAGGCCGAGGACTGTTTGGACAGGATCTCCACCAGTTCCGCGTTGTTGATGTTCTTGCCGCCCTTCATCGTGTCGTCGAACATCGTTTGCCACGAGTCGGCGATCTTGTGTGTGGCCTGCGGGCGGGTGGCGGCGGCGTTCATGCCGCCGGCGGCCAGTTGTGTGTTGCCGCCGGTGATGGGCATCTTCTCCAGCACCATCACGCGCTGGCCGGCCGCCAGCGCCGACAGCGCTGCCGTCAGGCCGGTGCCGCCGGAACCGATGACCACGATGTCGGTCACTTCCTGGCGGCTGAGCGCCAGCGCCGGGCCGCCCAGCATGGCCAGGGAACTGCAGATGAGGAGGTCACGTCTTTGCATGTCGGGCTTTCGGTTCAGCGGGCGGCCGGCTTGTTGCCGGGCATGGCCATCGAGAAGTTGATGTGGCAGTTCTCGCAATAGGCCTTGGACTCCTGGTGGCCCTGGTGGCAGGCGGTGCAGGCCACTTCCGGCCCCAAGTGCGAGGCGTGTGCGTTGAGCGCGGCGTTGCTCAGCTTCTTGGCCGACAAGGCCGCCACCGCCGGGTAGCCTTCGTGGCAGGACACGCACTCGCGGTTCTCCACCGTCTGGTTGTCGTCGGGCGCCACGGTGTCGCCGTGGCACTTCTCGCACTTCAGGGTGCCACTGCTGCTGCGGTGCAGGCCGGCCACCCCCAGCGGGGCTTTCTCGATGCGCTCGCGCAGGGCACGCATTTCGGGCGTCGCCGGTGCCGGGGCCGACTTGGCGGCCACCTTCGCGGGCGCCACGGCGGAGCCCAGGTTGCCGGGGGCAGCCAACAGGGCGCCGCCGACAAGTGCCGAGCACCAGACGGCGCAGGCGGTGAGCAGGCGCAGGCGGCGGGCGCTGCGTTGGGGAATCAGGAACATGGGGCTTCCTTTTCGAAGAGAGGGGGCGACAGGCAGGGTGGGGTCAGACCAGACCGCTCGCGGCGGCCAGCAGCCAGCCGGCGACGCAGGACGACGAAACACCGATCAGCCCCGGCAGGATGAAGCTGTGGTTGATGACGTACTTGCCGATCTTGGTCGTGCCCGAACGGTCGAACTGGATGGTGGCCAGGTCGCTGGGGTAGGTGGGCAGGATGTAGTAGCCGTAACAGGCGGCAGCGAAGGCCACGATGTAGCCCGGGGGCACGCCGACGGACAGACCCAGCGGCACCATGGCGGCGATCGCGGCGGCCTGCGAGTTCACCAGCTTGGACACCAGCAGCAAGGCGATCGCGAAGGTCCACGGGTACAGCTTCACGACGTCCGAGAGGCTGGCCTTGATGATGGGCAGGTTGGCTTCGAACACCGTGTCGGCCATCCAGGCGACACCGAACACCGCCACCACGGCGATCATGCCGGCGCGGAAGACCTCGTTCTTGCCGATCTCGGCCGGGTTGGTCTTCGTGAAGATGATGATCAGCGCGCCGGCCATCAGCATGAACATCTGGATCACCAGCACCATCGACAGCGGCTTGCCGCCGGCCAAGGGGCGCAGCGCGGGGAAGGCACCGAGCAGGGCGACGACGACGATGGCGCCGACGAAGATCCACATCGCGGTCCATTGCTGGGTGGTGAGCTTCTTGCCCAGCAGCGAGACGCTGTTGCCGTAGACGTTCTTGCGCGCTTCCGGGTCCTTGATGAGGGCCTGGAAGTCCTCGTCCTTGTCGAGGTCCTTGCCGCGGAACCAGCTGAAGATGCCGATCATCAGCACGCCGACCAGGGTCGACGGGATGGTGATGGACAGCAGGGTCACGAAGTCGATGATGGGCGCGCCGGCCGGGGCCTTGGCCAGGAAGGCGACCAGCGAGACGACGGCCACCGAAACCGGGCTGGCAATGATGCCCATCTGGCTGGCGATCGACGAGGCGGCCATCGGGCGCTCGGGCCGGATGTTGTTCTTGATCGCCACGTCGTAGATGATGGGCAGCATGGTGTAGACCACGTGCCCGGTGCCGCACAACATGGTCAGGCCGCAGGTCGTGAACGGCGCCAGGATCGACACGTACTTCGGGTTGCGGCGCAGCAGCTTTTCAGCCAGCTGCAGCAGCACGTCCAGGCCACCCGAGGCCTGCAGCGTGGCCGACGCAGCGACCACCGCCACGATGGTCAGCATCACGTCCACCGGCGGCTTGCCCGGTGTCAGCCCGAAGGCGAAGGTGAGCAGCACGACGCCGATGCCGCCGAGCAGCCCGAGCGCGACGCCGCCCTTGCGGGCGCCGTAGAACAGGCAGATCAGGATGATCGCCAGTTGAAGCGTAAGTACCATGATGTCCTCTTGCGTGAGCCCCTGACGGCGGGGCGTAGGTGAAGTGCCTTGGGCGGCGGCCAGTCAGGCTGTTCGCATCGAACGTGCCACCGAAGTGCCGCGGAAGAGATTCATTTTTTCGTTCTCCGACAACCACTTGCGAGCGGGTGACGGCAGTCGGCCGTGGCGGTCGAACGGTTTTCCGGATGGCCGGGCGCCGGGCGGTCCGGAATTCCGGACGCGCGCCGGCGCCGCCCGCCCTCAGTTGCCCGCCAGCCCCTGCCTGACCATCTGCCGGCGCACGTAGGCGATCTGCGTGGCCAGCGGCAGGTTCTTCGGGCAGACGTCGTGGCAGGCCAGCAGGCTCATGCAGCCGAACACGCCGGCGTCGTCGCCGACGATCTCGTAGAAATCGGCGTCGGTGCGCACGTCGCGCGGGTCGAGCTTGAAGCGCGCCACCTTGGCCAGCGCCACCGCGCCCACGAAGTCGGGCCGCATGCGGGCGGTGCCGCAAGCCGCCACGCAGCAGCCGCACTCCACGCAGCGGTCGAGCTCGTAGATCTTCTCGGCCAGGTCGGGGTCCATGCGCGCTTCGATGCGCGTGAGGTCGACGTCGTGGCCCTGCGTGTGCACCCAGGCCTGGATGCGCTCGCTCATGCCGCGCATCCACTTGCCGGTGTCCACCGACAGGTCGCCGATGAGCTCGAAGAAGGGCAGCGGCGCCAGCGTGAAGGTGCTGGCCAGGTTCTTCGTCAGCGTGCGGCAGGCCAGCGCCGGCTTGCCGTTGATGAGCATGGCGCAGCTGCCGCAGATGCCGGCGCGGCAGACGAAGTCGAACTGCAGCGAAGGGTCCTGCGTCTCGCGGATCTCGTTCAGCGCCATGTACAGCGTCATGCCGTCGGCTTCTTCGAGGGCGAAGGTCTGCAGGTGCGGCGTGCTGGCCGGGTCTTGCGGGTTGTAGCGCAGCACGTTGACCTGCAAGGTGCGCTGCACGCGGGTGGAAGCGCTGGTGCGGGCGTTGGCGGGCAAGGCCCGTTTGCCGCAGCCGCAGGCGGGGTCGCTGCAGCCGCTGCTGCCGCGTGCCAGGGCCGAGGTGTCGACAGGGACGGCGGGGAGATCTTTGATGGCGTTCATGTGCATGTCTCGTGCAGGGCGTTCAGGCGGCCAGCGGCGCAGCGGCCGGGCCCATGGCGAAGGGTTCGTCCACGCGTTCGTTGCGGCCACGCAGCCGTTCGGGCAGCTGGTGCTCGTAGGGCAGCAGCGCGGCCTGCACGGTGTGGCGGTCGGCGCCGGCCAGGCGGGCCTTCACGGCGGCCACCTCGGCCTGGCGCGCGGGGGTGTCGGGGTGGTCGATGTAGTCCTTGGCGCCGTAACCACGCCAGCCCGGGGGCAGCTCCATCTTCATCACGTCCAGCGGCTCGTAGGCCAGCGTGGGCAGGGTGTCGTCGGGGTGCTTCCAGGTCGCCAGGGTGCGGCGCAGCCAGGCGGCGTCGTCGCGGCGCGGGTGGTCCTGCCGGTAGTGCGCGCCGCGGCTTTCGGTGCGCACCAGCGCGCCGTAGGCCACCGTCAGCGCCACCTTCAGCATCTTCTGCGTGCGGTAGGCGGCCACCAGCTCGGGGTTGGCGCCGGGTGCCTTGCAGGGCACGCCGATGTGGCGGCTGCGGCGCAGCAGTTGCTGCAGTTCGTCCACCGCCTGCGCCAGCTTGTCGCCGTGGCGGAAGATGCCCACCTTGTCGGTCATGATTTGCTGCATGGCCACACGCAACGTGGTGGCCTGCTCGGTGCCGCCGCCGTGCAGCAGCCGGGAGAGCCCGTCGCCTTCACGTGCCACGGCCTCGCGCACCAGGCCCAGCGGCACGTTCAGGTCTTCGTGGTCGCAGAAGTCCGCGATGCGCTCGCCCACGATCATGCCGGCCACCACCGTCTCGGCCACCGAATTGCCGCCCAGGCGGTTGAAGCCGTGCATGTCCCAGCAGGCGGCCTCGCCGGCGGCGAACAGGCCCTTGAGCGTGGGGCTCTGGCCCGAAGGCAGCGTGCGCACGCCGCCCATCGTGTAGTGCTGCGCCGGGCGCACGGGGATCCAGTCCTTCGCCGGGTCGACGCCCAGGAAGTGCTGGCAGATCTCGTAGACCTCGCGCAGGTTGTGCTGGATGTGGTGCGCGCCCAGTTGCGTGATGTCCAGCCACAGGTGCTCGCCGAAGCGGCTGTGTGCGCCCAGCCCCTTGGCGATGTGTTCTTCCATGCGTCGGCTGACGACGTCGCGCGAGGCCAGTTCCTTCTTCTCGGGTTCGTAGTCGGGCATGAAGCGGTGGCCCTGCACGTCGCGCAGCAGGCCGCCGTCGCCGCGGCAGCCCTCGGTCACCAGGATGCCGGCCGGGAAGATGCCGGTGGGGTGGAATTGCACCGCCTCCATGTTGCCCAAAGCGACCGCGCCGGTCTCCAGCGCGATCGCGTGGCCGATGCCTTCGCAGATGGTGGCGTTGGTGGTCACGCGGTAGATGCGCCCGGCACCGCCGGCGGCCATGGCCGTGGCCTTGGCCACGTAGGCGATGAGTTCGCCGCTGACGAGGTGGCGCACCACGGCGCCGTAGCAGCGGCTGCCGTCGTGGATGAGCGCGATGGCCTCGGTGCGTTCATGCACCGCGATGCCGTCGCCGATGGCGTGGTCGCCCACGGCCTGCAGCATGGCGTGGCCGGTGCCGTCGGCCACGTAGCAGGTGCGCCACTTCTTCGTGCCGCCGAAGTCGCGCTGCGCCACGGTGCCGTGGGCCGCGTCCTTCTCGGTGATGGTGACACGCTGGCCGTTGATGACCACGGTGCGGTCGCCCTTGCGCACACGGCTCCAGGGCACACCCCAGGCGGCCAGTTCACGCACGGCCTTGGGGGCGGTGTCGACGAACATGCGCACCACTTCCTGGTCGGCACCCCAGTCGCTGCCGCGCACGGTGTCCTCGAAGTGCACGTCCTCGTTGTCGCCCTCGCCCTTGATGACATTGCCCAGGCTGGCCTGCATGCCGCCCTGGGCGGCCTTGGAGTGGCTGCGCTTGGGCGGCACCAGGCTCAGCACGATGGCGTCGTGGCCGCGGCGCTTGGCCGCAATGGCCAGGCGCAGGCCGGCCAGGCCACCGCCGATCACCAGCACGTCGGTATAGATCACATTCACGGTGTTGTCCTTCGTGCTCAGTGTTGGCGGAAAGGCCGTTCCAGCCAGCTCGGCCACCAGGCCGGCGGTTCGGCGGTGGGCGGGTTGGCCAGCCAGGCCGGGGTGTAGACGGGGTTGACCACGTGCTGCTGGGCCTGGCCGATGCGCAGGTAGGCCGCCAGCGTGAACAGCCCCAGGATCAGGAAGAAGGCGGTCAGCGCCCACTTGGCGGTGCGCAGGCGGCGACGTGAACGTGCGGGATCGGCGTGGTCCAGCCAGCCCCACTTCACGGCCAGCCGGTACAGGCCGATGCCGCCGTGCAGTTCCACCGCCAGCAGCAGCACCAGGTACAGCGGCCACCAGCCGTGCCACACCCGTGCGGCCGACTCGTAGGGGCCGATGGCGCCCGGGTGCATCAGCATCTGGTACAGGTGCACGCTGGCCAGGAAGAAGAGCGCAAAGCCGGTGACGGCCTGCACCCACCACAGCGTGGTGTCTTCGTGCGCCAGCAGCTTGCGGTGCGCCACGAACACGTGCAGCTGGCGCCAGTTGCCGGGGAACTTGCGCATGGCCAGCAGGGCATGGCCCACCACCAGCGCCAGCACCACGGCCACCACGCCCGAGACGATCAGCGGGTAGGGCGTGCCGAAGACGAAGTAGCCCTCGAAGGCCTTGGTCACCATCCACATGAGGTCGGGGCTGACGAGGATGCTGGAGACGAAAAACATGTGGCCCCACATGAAGAGGGCCAGCACGCCGCCGCTGACGCTTTGCGCCAGGTCCAGACGTGCCGGCCAGCGGCTCTTGCGGGGTTTTTCGGTCAGGCCGACGCCGGCAACCAGGCGGTGCTGCCGGGCGGCGTGGGTGGATGCAGGTGTCATCGATGAACCTCTCGTGCGCCGCACGGGCCCCTTGCCCGCGGCGTTCTGGTTCATCTATCGCAGGCTTCGTGCCACCCGCGCGATCGTCGCAGTGATCCGAAAAGTCCTTCTGCGACAGGCACTTGCGCAGGCGCGTCGGCCAGCGCTCGGGGCCGGCGCACGGCCGGCCGGGTGGCCGGGGCGCGCGCTGTCCGGGTTTCCGTACGCGGTGGCTGCGGCGGCGTCAGCCTGCGCTGCGGTAATCGGCGCCTTGCACCTGCAGGCGCTTCATCTTGTCGTACAGCGTCTGCTTGGGCAGTTGCAGCGCCTTGGCGCTGGCGGTCACGTCGCCTTCGTGGCGGCGCAGGGTGTCGGTGATCAGCGCGCGTTCGAACTGGTCCATCTGCTCGTGCAGCGAGCTGGGCAGCGCCGCGCCGGCGTCGGCGCCGCCGCTGCCCGGCGTGAGCCGGCCGCGGGCCAGGCCCAGCACGCAGCGCGTGGCTACGTTGCCCAGTTCACGCAGGTTGCCCGGCCAGTCGTAGGCCAGCAGCTCGGCCCGTTGCGCGGGGGTCAGCACGGGCAGCTCGCGGCCGTAGCGGCTGGCCGCCAGCAGCGCGAAGTGCTCGAAGAGCATGCTGATGTCCTCGCGCCGCTCGCGCAGTGGCGGCAGGTGGATGAAGGCCACGCCGATGCGGTAGTAGAGGTCGGCGCGGAAGCGGCCTGCTTCGCTGGCCGTCAGCAGGTCGGTCTTGCTGGCGGCCACCACGCGGCAGTCCACCGGCACGGCGCGGTTGGAGCCCAGGCGTTCCACCGTGCGTTCCTGCAGCACACGCAGCAGTTTCACCTGCACGCCCAGCGGCATGCTTTCGATCTCGTCCAGGAAGAGCGTGCCGCCATCGGCAGCTTCCAGCTTGCCGGCGCGTGCCTTCTGCGCGCCGGTGAAGGCGCCGGCCTCGTGGCCGAAGAGCTCGTTTTCCACCAGCGCGTCGGGCAGGCCGCCGCAGTTGATGGGCACGTAGGGCCCGCCGCGGCGCGGGCTGTAGTCGTGCAGGCAGCGCGCCACCAGGTCCTTGCCGCTGCCGGTTTCGCCGTAGACCAGCACGTCGGCGGTGGTGCCGGCCAGGTCGAGCACCGTGCGGCGCAGTGCCTGCATCGCCGCCGAGCGCCCCACCATCACCGCCTCGATGCCACGCTGCGCCGCGGCGCGGCCGTCGGCGGCGCGCAGGGCCAGCACCAGGCGGCGCTTTTCCACCGCGCGCTGCACCACGGCCACGATGCGGTCGGACGAGGCCGGCTTCTCGATGAAGTCGTAGGCGCCCTGCTGCAGCGCCTTCACCGCCATCGCGATGTCGCCGTGGCCGGTGACCAGGATCATCGGCAGGTCGGCGTCCACCGCCCGCACCTCGGGCAGCCAGTCGGTGGCGTGCATGCCGGGCAGGTTCACGTCGCACAGCAGCACGACGGGTGCGTTGGGGCTCACGCAGCGCCGCGCGGCTTCCACGCTGCCGAAGGCGCTGACCTGCAGGCCGGCCAGTTCCAGCGCCTGCGCGGTGCCGTGGCGCACGTCCTCGTCGTCTTCGACGAGCACGACACCGATCTCGAGGCTGTGGGAGGTGGTCATGAGGGGGCGGTCGAAAGGGTGTCGGGGGGCGAGCCGGCAGCGCAGGCCGGCAAGTCGATGCGGAAGCAGGCGCCGCTGCCTGCCGGGGTCTCTGGGGCACTGAGCTCGCCGCCGAAGCTGCGCACGATGCGGCGCGAGATCATCAAGCCCAGGCCCAGCCCGGCGCCCGCCGGTTTGCTGGTGGCAAAAGGCTCGAACAGGTGTTCACGCATCTCGGGGGCGATGCCGGGGCCGCTGTCCGTCACGTCCACGTGCACACGCTGGCCCTGGGCATCGGCCTCGGCCCGGATGCACAGGCGTCGCGCCGGGCTGTGGGCCATGGCATCGAGCGCGTTGACCATCAGGTTCACGAGTACCTGCTCCATCAGCCCCGGGTCGGCCTGCACACACAGGCCTTCGGGCTGCATGTGCACTTCGACGTCCACGCCCAGCCGCCGCAGGCGTTCGGCCAGCAGGGCCAGGGCGTTGGCCACGGCGGCGCCCAGCGGCGTGGGCACGGGTTGGTCGCCCGGCTTGTGGGCGAAGGTCTTCAGCCGCCGTGTCAGTTCACCCAGCCGGCCCACCAGGTGCGAGATGCGTTGCAGGTTGCCGCGCGTTTCGGGCAGGCGCTGCTTGTCGATCAGCACCACCGCGTTGTCGGACAGCGTGCGCAGCGCCGCCAGCGGCTGGTTCAGTTCATGCGCCAGGCCGGCGGAGATCTGCCCCAGCACGGCCATCTTCGCGGCATGCACGAGTTCGGCCTGGGTGGCGTGCAGGCTTTGTTCCACCGCCTTGCGGGTTTCGACCTCGGCGGCCAGCGAGGCATTGGCGGCCAGCAGCTGGTGCGTGCGTTCGGCCACGCGGGTTTCCAGCGTGTCGTGCGCGGCCTGCAACGCGGCCTGGGTGGCCAGCTTCTGCATCGCGTTGCGACGGCTTTGCCAGGCGGCCATGGCCAGCAGCCCGGCCACCGCGGCGGCCAGCGCTGCCATCAGGGCCTGCGTGCGGGCGCGGCTGAAAGCCGGGGCCAGCGGGTCCAGGGCCTGCATCTGCCAGCGCTGTGCCGGCAGGGCGCGCGCGGTGACCAGGTGTTCGGCGCCGTCGACGGTGACGTGCTGGCCCGTCTGCAGCGGGCCGTCGCCGGCCCAGGGCAGCACGCCGGGGTCGGGGCCGTAGGGCTTCTCGTCGGCCACCACGGCACGTTCATCGGGTGTGAGTGGGCGCAGGGCCTGGAACTTCCATGCCGGGCGAGAAGTGAGGATGACCACGCTGCGTTCGTCGGTGACGAGCATGGCTCCGGGCAGCGTGGCCCACACCCGCTCGGCGGCTTCGAGGTTGACCTTCACCGTGGCCACGCCCAGCGTGCGTTCGCCGCCCTTCAGCGCGTACGACAGGAAGTAACCCGGAATGCCGCTGGTGGCGCCGACACCGAAGAAGCGGCCGCGCCCGCTGGCCAGCGCGCCCTTCATGTAGGGCCGGTAGGTGTAGTTGTGGCCGACCGGCGTGACGGGCTGGTCCCAGTCGGCGGCGGCCTGGGCGTCGCCGCTGGCGTCCAGCACGAACAGCATGTCGGCGCCGGCGATGGCGTTGATGCGCACCAGCGTGCGGTTGGCCTGGTCGCGCAGCGCGGGGTCGCCGGGGCGGGCCAGCAGTTCCATCACCGCGGGCGTGGTTTCCAGCAGCGCCGGCAGGTAGTCGAAGCGCGCCAGCGCGGTGTCCAGCGCGGCGGCCCCGCTGTCCAGGCGGCGTACCGCCGAGACCTGCAGGTCGTGCACGGCCGCGTTCAGCGACACCCAGTAGACGAGCCAGGCAGCGCTGGCCGCCAGCGCCAGCAGCGCGCAGCCCGCCGCCAGCGGCGCCCGCCAGGCGCGCCAGCGGTTGCCTGCAGGCGGCAGCAGCGCGAAGGGGGTTTGCATGGGGGCAGTCTGCCACGGCGGGTGGGGTGCCGAGGCCGGCACACGCACACACGGGCTTCAAGGCCCTGTCGGTGTTGTGCACGCAGATCGGCAAGCACCCCGTTCGCGTGCTCACCCATCTCGGCCCGCCCGTGGCCAACGTCAGCACCAAGCCAGACGGGGTGCGGACGGTCAGGTTGACCGCTCGAATGGCGGCGGCCGCCGTAACCTGACCTTCGCTGGCCGTGTGGCCGAGTGACCGCTGTACCTCAGGACCTGCCGCGACAGGCACTTCGATGTGCGCAGCGGAATCGGCACCTCACTTCACCGCCAACGCCTCCTTCAGCCCTGGCGCGAACTCGGCACCATGACGCACCTGTGCGGTGCTGGGCTTGAGTGTCTCGCCGATGCCCTCGGCACGGCCGCCCAGGCAGCGCGCGAGGAAGTTCTCGGTCACCGCGTTGAAGGCAATGTCGTTGAGGGGCCGCGCAAAGCCGTGGCCTTCGTCGGGGAAGACGATGTAGGTCACGGGAATGTTGCGCGCCTTCATCGCGTCGACGATCTGGTCGCTTTCGGCCACGTTCACGCGCGGGTCGTTGGCGCCCTGGCCTATGAGCAGCGGCCGCTCGATGTTGGCCGCGAAGTTCAGCGGTGAACGCTCCTTCAGCAGCGCCTGGCCCTCGGGCGTGGTGGGGTCGCCCATGCGGCGGTAGAGCTGCTTCTTGAAGGCCTCCCAGTACGGCGGGATGGTGCCCAGCAGCGTGAAGAGGTTGCTCGGGCCGACGATGTCGACGCCGCAAGCGAACGCCTTGGGCGTGAAGGCCAGGCCGGCCAGCGTGGCATAGCCCCCATAGCTGGCACCCATGATGGCCACCTTGTCCTTGTGGGCCACGCCGCGCTGCACGGCCCACTGCACGGCGTCCAGCAGGTCGTCGTGCATCTTGCGGCCCCACTGCAGATCACCGGCGTTGGTGAAGCTCTTGCCGAAGCCGGTGCTGCCGCGGAAGTTCACGCTCAACACCGCATAGCCGCGGTTGGCCAGCCACTGGTGGTAGGGGTTGTAGCCGTAGCCATCGCGCGCCCAGGGGCCGCCGTGCACGAGCAGCACCATGGGCGCGGGCTGGTGCGGCTTGCCTTGGCCGTCGGGCTGCGCGGCGTGTTGAAGGTTCGCCGGCAGGGTGAGGTAGCTCACCATGGTCAGGCCATCGCGTGACTTGATCTCGTGCGCCTGCATCGGCACCAGCGGCGCGCCAGTCAGCTCGGGGCGTGTGTCGTAGAGCTTGCTCAGCTTGCGCGCCTTGCGGTCGTAGAGGTACACGGCCGGCGCGCTGGTGACGGCGTCCATGGCCACCAGCCACTTGTCGTCGGCATCGGTGCGCGAGGTGATGGTGAACTCGCCCCCCGCGGCCGCGCGCTGCAGGAAGTCCAGGTCGGGCTTGAGCGCCGGGTCCAGCGCCACGGGCTCGCTCTTGAGGTAGTTCACCGCATAGCCCTGCACACGCCCGCTCTGCGGGTCGAACAGGCCGCCGGTGATGTCGGCGCGGCGGTCTTGCGCCATCAGGCTGGTCTGGCCGGTGGCGACGTCTTGCGCCAGCAAGGCGGCGGTGTCGCGGCCGCGCGCGTCCACCCAGTACAGCGTCTTGCCGTCGGCGGTGTAGCCCAGCGGCACCGTGGTCTGGCTGTCTTCCAGGCCCACGCTGATCATCGGCGTGGCTTCCGCCTTGTTGTCGCTGACGCGGAAGTAGTCGCTGCCGCCTTCGGCGTTGGGGCGGCTGGCCAGGCGCAGGTTCAGGTCGCGGTCGGCGCGGAAGCTGCCGAAGCCCTCGTTTTTCAGCACCAGGCTCAGTTCACCGGTGGCCAGGTTCAGGCTGTGCACGTCGTGGAAGCGCGGGTCGCGGTTGTTCAGGCCGATGAGGATGCGGTCCTTCACCTTGGGGCTGATGCCGATCACCTGCACCACCGTCTTGTCGAAGGGCGTGTAGCTCTTCGACGCACCGCTGGCGACATCCACGCCATAGAGGCGGAAGTTCTCGTCGCCACCCTGGTCGTTGACGTAGAGCAGCGTCTTGGAATCCGGCGACCAGAACGAGATGCGGATGGGCCGCTGGCGTTCGTTCGTCAGTGCGCGCGCCTGGTCGGGTTTGTCCAGCGGCGCCACCCACAGGTTCAGCACACCGTCGCGCGGGGCCACCCAGCTCAGCCAGCGGCCGTCGGGGCTCAGGCGGCCGCCAGCCTTGCTGGGGTTGCCGAAGAACTTGGCACGGTCGATCAGCGACACGCCAGCGGCGGCTGGCACGGCGGCCGTCTGGGCGTGCAGGGGCAAGACGGCTGCGACGAGCAGCGCGGGCAGAATGTGATGGGGCATGGGGCAACTCCTGGGCGAGAAAATCGCCGATTCTGGCGGCCGTGCCCGACCGCCTGCCAGCCCGTGCGACGAACGGCCCCCTCAGTGGTACCGGCCGCCTCGTCACCCGCGTGGCTGGCCCCCGCCTGCGGGCGGCGTGGCGTCTCAGAGCCCCCGCTGTGGTCTGCACGGCCAACGCCGGACCGCAGGGACAGGCAAAGGTAGACAGCGCGGCGGCGCGCACCCTGACCGACCCGTCCATGCTGAGAGTTGACGCCGGCGGGCGTGTGTGTGCAGCTGGCCGCCGGTTTGATCAGGCGAACGAGCTCACCATTGCGGCCCCGTCAACGCCGCTGGCCGGGTGACTGCACCCGAAGGCAGCGAACTGACCCTCGGAAGCCCACAGGAGGCCCAATGCGCCACCGCAGAAACGATGCTTGCCCCGCCGACGGCCAATGCGTCCACCCCAGAAACGACGAAGCCCATCACGATGGACGGGCTTCGACGGGGATGATTGGTGGCCCGGTGCGGAGTCGACGGCTGCCTCAGTCCTCCAGGACGAACGTGACCTTGAGGACGACCTTGTATCCGGTCACCTTCCCCTCGACGATGTTCACTTCCTGGTCCTTGACCCAGGCACCCTTGACGTTCTTCAGCGTCTTGTTTGCGCGTTCGACCCCTTGAACGATGGCGTCTTGAAAGCTCACCGCTGACACACTGCTGATCTCGGTAATGCGGGCTACGGTCATGCTGTGCTCCTTCGCCCCCGTCGGGGCCATGTTGTTGTCAGTCTGCGTCTCCGGCACGTCAGTTGCGAGCCACGAGACGACCAAGTCATGAAGTTGGCGTTCGCACGCCGTTGATGCAACGTCTGTTCGGTCACCTCAGCGAAAGATGAAATAGGCAAGCAGAACGAGTACACCCGGGACGCCGAGCAACCAGGCCAACGCATACTTTCCCATGACGGTCTCCAAGAAGTCTTATTGGGGAAAGGAAGCCTATCAACAACCACCACCGGCAGACACAGCGGAGACCGGCACCGGACGTCAGACAACGCGCCAAGGCGAAGGCCGGTGCACGGGAGCAGCCGATCACCGAACACCTGGGCGAGTTTCTGGCGTCCTACGCGGAGGCGCTGCAGAAGGGCAACCCGTGGTTGTTCCCGTCACCAGGCGCGAAGGCCGGGCACACCGTGGACGTGCGCAAGCCGTTCCGCCGCGTGGTCACCGCCGCCGGGCTAGACCCGGATCAGATTCTTCGGCACACGCTGCGCCACACCGCGATCACCCATCTTGTTCAGGCCGGCGTGGACCTGCCCACGGTGAAGCGGATCAGCGGACACAAGACGCTGGCGATGGTCGAGCGGTACTCCCACCAGAACGGCACGCACATTCAGGCCGCGATGGATAAGCTGCAAGCCCGGTTCAAGCTGGCGTCCTAGCACCACAGCGAAACGGGGCTCAGGCTGGCCCTGAACCCGGCGGCCCGCCAGGAAGGCATCCCGGGGATGCCGGCGTGGATCCCACGACCGCCACAGATTGCGATGGCCGTGAATGCGCTCTCGTCGAGCTATGGCTGAACTCACTCTCCAGCAAGGTGGCCGCGAGCCAGACCGAAACCGCTGGGACCGTCCAGACGACAAAGATGACCAGAAACCATAGGAGGTGCTTGCCTGAGTCTGCGCCCGACTCCGTCGCCGTGCCCACGCCGATGAGCAACACGCCAAGCAGAACTTCCAACATCACGATGAAGAAGGAGTTCCCGTGCTCCCGAAGGTGCCTATAAGAGTCCGTGATGCCTCCGCCAGACTCTTCTCTTGCTGTTGCCAACTGGTCGTAGAAGGCAAACATGAGGCTGGGATGTGCAAGAGTGAGGATGGCGGCAACCCACTGAACGCCAACGACTGACAGCAACATAAATGCCAGCAGCCCAAGCACGATCGACCCCACACTGAGCGGCGTTGTTTGCCAGACGATCAAGATGGAAAGGGATGCCGGAATGACGAGTGCCAAGCACCAGACCCACCATCGTCCCAGCCTCACCGTGTCCACTGCCAAGAGGAAACGCCCGGCATGAAGAACCAAGATGGGTGCGCTGGCGACATAACAGAAGACGAGCCCGCCAATGCCCAGCACCGAAAGCTGGCCCGCGTCCAACTTCATCAAGGGTGCCAACGCCGTGTCGCTTTCAGCAGGCCCGAGCAAGAGCGGGCGCAGGACTGGCGATAGGGAAAAGAGCAGCCAAAGCATGATGGCCCCTACTACCGTTCCCATCGCATATCTGACTGCGTAGAACTCCCACCAGCGCATCGACCCCTCAGCGGACCTCTTCTCATCTGCCATGTGGCGCTCCAATCGGTCTCGATGGTACGGCGCCGCTGACCTCCGCGACCCGTATGCTGCAGCAGCAAATCGATTGCCCGCGCGTCCAGTCGGCGGTGTCCCACTAGACGCGGAAATGCGCGAATTCCTGGCGCGATTACACAGGAACTACACAAAGCACAACGGCTTGCAGTGCGTGAACACATGCAAGCCGTTGATTTGTATGGTGGCCTGGGGCGGAATCGAACCACCGACACGCGGATTTTCAATCCGCTGCTCTACCAACTGAGCTACCAGGCCAAATGAGCCCGCAAGTATAGCAGTGCGATGCCGCGGCGCTGCCCTGGCCGGGCAGCCGTCAGACCATGCCGCGCTTGTTGCGCGACAGGTCCACGCCCAGCTGCTTGAGCTTGCGGTAGAGGTGGGTGCGTTCCAGGCCGGTTTTCTCGGCCACACGCGTCATGCTGCCGCCTTCCTGGGCCAGGTGGAATTCGAAGTAGCTCTTCTCGAAGGCGTCGCGCGCCTCGCGCAGCGGGCGGTCGAGGTCGAAGCTCTGTTCGGCGCGCGGGCCTTCGACCACCGGCAGCAGCAGCGGGCCGCCGTGGTGCGGCACCGCGCTGCCGTCGCCCGCCAGCGGGGTGTCGCCGCGCAGGGCCGCGGCCAGGCGTTGCGCGGGCTTCACCAGCGCCTGCTCCACCGCGCGCAGCAGCTTCTGCAACGTGATGGGCTTTTCGAGGAAGGCGCTGGCGCCGTACTTGGTGGCCTCGACCGCGGTGTCGATGGTGCCGTGGCCGCTCATCATGATGACCGGCATGCTCAGCTGGCCGCCCGCGCCCCACTCCTTCAGCAGCGTCACGCCGTCGACGTCGGGCATCCAGATGTCGAGCAGCACGAGGTCGGGGCGCAGCATCTCGCGCACCGTGCGCGCCTGCGCGGCGTTTTCGGCCAGTTCGACCGTGTGACCCTCGTCGGTCAGGATCTCAGAGAGCAGCGCACGGATGCCCAACTCGTCGTCGACTACCAGGATAGTTGCCATGCGTTCTAGTGCGTCACGCTGCCTGCGGCTTGGAGGTACCGGCTTCGGCCGGGCCCTCTCCGGCGCCGGCCGGCGTTGCGGCGAAGTTGGAAAATGATAGCGAAACACGCGCCCCGGTGACGGGGCCGTCGGGCTCGTCGCCCATGTGCAGGTTGGCGGCGCGCAGCCGGGCGCCGTGTTCGTCAGCAATCTTCTTCACCACCGCCAGGCCCAGGCCGGTGCCTTTGGCCTTGGTGGTGACGTAGGGCTCGAAGGCGCGCTTGAGCACCTTGTCTGCAAAGCCGGGCCCATTGTCGATCACTGTCAGCCGCACCGCTCGCAATTCGCCGTGTTCGCCGCGCGCCACCGAAGTGATCAGCTCGACCTGGCCGTCGGGACGGTCGGCCACGGCGTCCAGGCTGTTCTGCACCAGGTTGTGGATGACCTGCCGCAACTGCGTGGCGTCGCCCAGGATGCGCGGCAGCTCGGGGTCGAAATGGGCCACGAGCAGGCCGTTGTCCAGCGCCTGGCCATACAGGGCCAGCACTTCCGAAGCCAGCTCGCCGAGGTCGAGCGGCTTGAGCTGGCCGGTCGGCAGCCGCGCGTAGTCGCGGAACTCGTTGACCAGGGTCTGCATCGCCTGCACCTGGTTGACGATGGTGGCCACGCTGCGCGCCAGCAGGGCCTGGTCGGCGCCTTCGAGCTTGTGGCCCAGGCGGTGCTGCAGCCGCTCGGCGCTCAGCTGGATGGGCGTGAGCGGGTTCTTGATCTCGTGCGCCAGCCGGCGCGCCACCTCGGCCCAGGCCGCGCTGCGCTGCGCCGAGACGACCTCGCTGATGTCGTCGAAGACCATCAGGTGGGCGCCCGGTGATGCACGGCCGCCCGAAGGCGCCGGCTCTGCCTCGGCCTGCATGTCGATGGGCGCGCGCTGCGCCGCAGCGAGCTGGAGGCTCACCTCGGGCAAGGTGGCGCCGCGCACCAGCAGCGTCAGCGTGGTGCCGTCGGCGCGCTTGAGGTCGAAACTTTCCTGCCACTGGTCGCGTTCGCCGGCCTCGGGGCTGGTGGCCAGCAGCTCGAAGCGCTGCTCGACGCCATAGGCGAACTCCTGCAGGTCGGGCAGTTCCGACAGCCGGCGCCCGCGCCAGCTGGCCAGCGGGCGTTGCAGGATGCGCGTGGCGCCGGGGTTCACGGTGTCGATGCGGCCCTCGCGGTCGAAGACGATGACGCCGGCGGTCAGCGTGTCGAGGATGGTCTGCAGCCGCGTGCGTGCGCCTTCCAGCTGCTGCATGCCGCGCTGCACCTGGCTGCGCGCGTCGGCCACCTGGGCCGTCATGGCGGCGAAGCTGCGTGTCAGGCCGCCGAGCTCGTCGCCGCTGGCGAACACGGGTTTGGCGGTCAGGTCGCCGGCGGCCACCTGGCGCACGCCGTCGGCCAGCAGCAGCAGCGGCTTGGCGAGCTGGTTGCCCAGCAACACGGAAAGCAGCACGGCCGCGAACACGGCCAGGATCAGCGCCAGCGTCAGCGTGCCGACGTACATGCGGCGCAGGCTGTCGCGCGCCAGGAAGCGCTGCTGGTATTCGCTGTAGGCTGCCTGCACCGCCAGCGCATTGGCGGCCAGCGCACGCGGCATCGGCTGCACGATCATCAGGTAACGCTCTTCGCCGGCGGCCAGCGAGATCGAATTGCGCGGCACACGCGCCAGCGCACGCACCCTCGGGCCGGGGCTGCCCGGCGCCAGGGCCTCTTCGTCCAGCCCTTCCACCACGCTGGCCGCACCGTCGGTGCGCGCCTGGCGCAGCAGGTGGCCGCTGGGCCGTTCGGGCGGGCCGGCGTCGGCGGCGCCGCCAGCGGTGAACAGCACCTGCCCGCTGCCACCGACGAGCGAGGCCTCGCTGGCGCCGATCTGCTCGCGCAGGCGCTCCAGCGCCAGCGGCGCCACGGTGCTGCCGCGGTCGGCCAGGCGTTCGGCGCCGATGCGCGCCTTGCCCACGAGGTCGGCGGTCAAGGTGTCCAGCGTGCCCTTGCCCAGGGCCAGGCCGGCGTCCAGCGCGCCGGCCACCTTGACGTCGAACCAGGCCGCGATGCTGCGGCTGGCGAACTGGTAGCTCACGGTGTAGATCACCAGCCCCGGCAGCAGGCCCACCAGCGCAAAGATGCCCGCCAGCTTGATGAGCAACCGGCTGCCGAACTTGCCGCGCTGCACCCGCACCGCCAGCCGCAGTGCCACCACGCCGATGACCAGCGTGAGCAGCCCCGCCACCGCGACGTTGACCCAGAACAGCCACACGAAGTGCTTCTCGTAGAAGCCGCCGCCCTGCGAGCTGAACGAAACGACGAAGGCCAGCACCAGCGCCGCGCCGGTGCCGGCAACCGCAGCGATGACCCAGGCCCAGCGGGCCGACGCGCTCATCCCGCTTGGCTCGGCGTCACGGCGGGTTGCTCAGTTCGACCTTCAGCAGGCGCGACACGCCCACCGCCCAGTCGCCCTGGCCGCCCAGGCCGAACTGCATCGGGCCGGGCAGCTGCGTGGTGTCGAGCCGGTAGCTGAACTCGACGTAGTAGTTCTTGTCGATGTCCAGCTGGGCCAGGTCGGCCAGCTTCCAGCCGGCGCTGCGCGAGGCGATGGCCAGCGCTTCGCTCAGCGACGGAAAGGTCTGGTTCAGCCCGCCCAGGCCGACCCGCCACGAGCCGGTGAGCGGCTGGTAGGCCAGCCGCCAGGAACGCGACACGCGCGCCACGCGTTCGTCACGCCAGTACCAGCGGTCGCGCAGCAGGCGCGCGTCGGCGACGAAGTAGATGGGCACGCCGCGCTGCAGTGCTTCTTCCACCGTGCGCGGCAGGTTGATGCGGGCCGTGAAGTCGAGCGTCAGCGCACCTTCCTGGCGCTGCACCTGCAGCGTGGCCAGCTCGACGCCCTGGGCGCGCGCGCCGGCTGCGGCGCCCAGCAGCAGTGCCGCCACCAGCAAGGCCAGCCGCACCGTGCTGCCCTGCAGGCACAGCAAGCCCTGCAGCAGGCCCTGCATGGTGAAGCGGCGGACCGGCGGCAGGGGCATGGGGCGGGGTGGCGGGTGGTGCTTTAAGGGCTGCGGGCCTTCTGGATCAGCGCGTAGAAGAAGCCGTCCTGCAGCGCGACGCCGCGGGCTGGCGCCCCTTGTCCGGCATTGTCGGGCAGCGGCAGCAGATGGCCCGGCGACTGGGGTTGCAGCAGGGCCGTGCCGGGGGGCTGCCGTTGCAAAAACGCGTCGATCTGCTGGCGGCCTTCGGCCGGGAAGATCGAGCAGGTGGCGTAGAGCAGCCGTCCGCCGGGCGCCAGCAAGGGCCACAGCGCGTCCAGCAGCTCGGCCTGGATGCGCGAAAGCGCCTGGATGTCGTCGGGCCGGCGCAACCAGCGCACGTCGGGGTGGCGGCGCACGATGCCGCTGGCGGTGCAGGGCGCGTCAAGCAGGATGGCGTCGAAGGGGCGGCCGTCCCACCAGGTCTGCGGCAGGCGGCCGTCGCCGGCCTTGAGTTCGGCTTTGAGCTGCAGCCGGTTGAGGTTGTCCTGCACCCGCGCCAGGCGCACCGGGTCGCTGTCCAGGGCCAGCAGGTCGAGCTCGGCCAGCTCCAGCAGGTGCGCGGTCTTGCCACCGGGGGCGGCGCAGGCGTCGAGCACCCGCGCGCCGGGGCGAAGCCACGGCGCGCCCGGGGTGCCTTCACCGGGGCGAAGCCACGGTGCGCCCGAGGTGCCTTCCCCGGGCCGGAGGCCGGCGCCGTCGACGAGCAGGCGCGCGGCGCGCTGGGCGGCAGCGTCCTGCACGCTGACCTCGCCTTCGGCGAAGCCCGGCAGCTGGTTGACGGCGCAGGGCTGGGCCAGCACGACGGCCTGGCCGCCCAGGGCGGCGTCGTCCAGCAGCGTGGCGGCACGGCCCAGCGAGGCCAGGCCACCGACGTAGCTGGCGCCGGTGCCGCGGCGGGCGTTGACACGCAGCGTCATCGGCGGGCGCTGGTTGGCGCTGGCCAGCAGCGCCTGCCACTGCGTCGGCCAGTCGTGCCTGACCCGTTCCACCCACCACAGCGGGTGGTTGTAGGCGCCCAGCGGGCTGTGGCGGGCCGCCGCGACGAGTGCGTCGCGCTCGCGCAGGAAGCGCCGCAGCACGGCGTTGACGAAGTTCGCCGCCGCCGGCGTGCGCACACGCGCAGCGCCCACGGCCTGATCGACCAGCGTGTGCTCGGCATACGGCGGCGTTTCGCCTTCAACCGGCCACAGCAGCGCCAGCGCGGTGACGAGCAGCGCGTCCACCGCCGGCGGTGGTGTCTTGGGCGCCAGCTTCGTGCGCACCTCGGTGGCGCTGCCCAGCCAGCGCAGCGTGTGAAAGCTGAGCGCCTGCACACCCGGGCGCAGGTCGGCCGGGCAACGCCCCAGCACGTCGGTGAGCGACTTGCCGCCGCGCACGGCCTGCACCGCGTCGGCGGTGTGCTCGAGCAGGCGGGCCAGCGGCGGCGCGCCGTGGGTGGGGATGGACGGGGGGGCCAGGCTCATGCGGGGCAGTCTAGCCGTGCCGCCGGCCCCTACGGCAGCGCGGCCGAACCTGCGGGCGCACAATGCGCCTTCCTCGTTTCCGACCCGCACAGGACGCATGCCGCGCAAGCTCGCCACCCCCGCCGACGACAGCACCCGCATCTTCCGCAGCGAGGAAGAACTGGCCGCGCTGCCCGCCAGCCAGCGCATCCGCTACCGCCTGGTGCAGGCGCGGCGCCGTCACCACGCCAACGACAACATCTCGGCCTTCGTGCGCGAAGGTGAACTGGCCGAACTGAAGGCCGAGGTGGCGGTCAAGCTGCAAGAGGTGCTGGAGGCGCTGGTGATCGACACCGAGAGCGACCACAACACCAACGAAACCGCAAAGCGCGTGGCCAAGATGTACGTGGAGGAAGTCTTCCGCGGCCGCTACGTGCCGATGCCCGCAGTGACCGAGTTCCCGAACGTCGAGCGCCTGAACGAGCTGATGATCGTCGGCCCGATCACCGTGCGCAGCGCCTGCAGCCACCACATGTGCCCGATCTTCGGCAAGGTGTGGGTCGGCATCCTGCCCAACGAGCACAGCAACCTCATCGGCCTGAGCAAGTACGCGCGCATCGCCGACTGGATCATGAGCCGGCCGCAGATCCAGGAGGAGGCGGTGACGATGCTGGCCAACGAGCTGCAGGAGCGTGTGCGCCCCGACGGCCTGGCCATCGTGATGGAGGCCGACCACTTCTGCATGCACTGGCGCGGCGTCAAGGACACCGACAGCGCGATGGTCAACAGCGTCATGCGGGGCGCCTTCCTGAAAGACGCCAACCTGCGCCGCGAGTTCCTCTCGCTCCTGCCGCGCAAGCAGCAGAACTGAACACGATTCCCGAGGGTTTTTCCATGCTCGTCAGACTTCTCTACGCCAGCCGCGCCGTGCCGGCCGTCGACCAGGACGAACTGGTCGCCATCCTGCGCAAGAGCAAGGCCAACAACCCCGAGGCCGGGGTGACCGGTGTGCTGTGTTTCAGCGAAGGCATCTTCCTGCAGGTGCTGGAAGGCGGCCGCGAGGCCGTCAACGCGCTCTACAACCGCATCGCCACCGACAGCCGCCACACCGACATCACGCTGCTGTGTTACGAGGAGATCGGCGAACGCCGCTTCGCCGGCTGGAGCATGGGCCAGGTGAACATGTCGCGCCTGAACCCGGCGCTGCTGCTGAAGTACTCTGAAAAGCCCATGCTCGACCCCTTCACGGTGTCGGGCCGCGTTTCGCTGGCGCTGTTCGAGGAACTGATGGCCACGGCGTCCATCGTCGGCCAGCCCTGACCGGTTCGGGCGCTACAGCCGCCCGGCCGCCTTGAAGCGGAAGGCGCGCACGAGCAGGCGCGTCGGGAAGGTGGCGATGGCTTCGTCGTAGGGCGCGGCGGCTTCGTTGAAGAGCTGGCGCGCGAAGCGCAGGCGCTTGCTGGCTTCCAGCCACACCAGCACCTGGCCGGCCACGGGTTCGCCCTGGCGCAGTTCGGTCTGCTGATCGAGCAGCGCAAACACGCGGCTGGCCGCCGCCGAGAGCCCGGCTTCGGCCGCCACCCAGGCCACCGCATGGGCCTGCACCACCGGCTTGGCGCCCAGCGTGGCGGCGGCACGCGCGGCAGATCGGAAGAGCGTCGTGTAGGGAA
>CAMTUD010000144.1:0-3588 GCA_947084805.1 uncultured beta proteobacterium
ACGTGTGCTCTTCCGATCTGCGAGGGGCATGGGTACCGCGCGGGTCAAAGCGCCCTGGTAGGCCTTGAGCGCCACGCCGGTGTGCGAGCGCGCATTGGCCATGATGGCCCCGGGCGCGCCGATGGCGACGATTTCGCCACCGGCGTCGCCGCCCTCGGGGCCGAGATCGATCACCCAGTCGCTGGCGGCGATGACGTCGAGGTTGTGCTCGATGACCACCAGCGAATGGCCGGCCGCGATCAGGCGCCGGAAGGCGCGCAGCAGCTTGGCGATGTCGTCGAAATGCAGGCCGGTGGTCGGCTCGTCGAACAGGAAGAGCGTGCCGCGCCGCGCGATGCGCGATGACGCGTAGCTCGACGCCGACGCCGCCGCGTCGGCCAGGAAGCCCGCCAGCTTCAGGCGCTGCGCCTCGCCGCCGGAGAGGGTTGGCACCGGCTGGCCCAGGCGCACGTAGTCCAGCCCCACGTCAACGATGGGCTGCAGGCGCGCGACAACTTCCCGGTCGTTCTGGAACCAGTGCGCGGCCTCGGCCACGGTGAGGTCGAGCACGTCGGCGATGGACAGCTGCATCGGCCCGCGCACGATCTTCACGTCCAGGATCTCGGCGCGGTAACGGCGCCCGTCGCAGTCAGGGCAGCGCAGGTAGACGTCGCTCAGGAACTGCATCTCGACGTGTTCGAAGCCGCTGCCGCCGCAGGTCGGGCAGCGGCCGTCGCCGGCGTTGAAACTGAAGGTGCCGGCGGTGTAGCTGCGTTCACGTGCCAGCGGCAAATCCGCGAAGAGCTTGCGCAGTTCGTCGAATGCGCCGACGTAGCTGGCCGGGTTGCTGCGCGCGGTCTTGCCGATGGGGCTCTGGTCGACGAAGACGGCGTCGCTCAGCCCGTCGGCGCCGAGCAGGCGGTCGTGTTCACCCGGCGTCTCCGTGGCCTTGCCGAAGTGGCGCGCCAGCGCCGGGTAGAGCACGTCCTGGATCAGCGTGCTCTTGCCCGAGCCGCTGACGCCCGTCACGCACACCAGGCGCTGCAGCGGCAGCGTGACGCTGACGTTGCGCAGGTTGTGGTCGCGCGCGCCTTCCAGCACCAGCTTGGGCGTGGCCTCGTTCACCAGCTTGCGGAAACCGGTGTGCACCTGCTTGCGGCCGCCGAGGTAGGCGCCGGTCAGCGTGTTGGCGTCGCGCGCGGCCTCGGGCGTGCCGTCGAAGACGATCTGGCCGCCGCGCTCGCCCGGGCCCGGGCCCATGTCGATCAGGCGGTCGGCGGCCAGCATCACGGCCGGGTCGTGTTCGACGACGACCAACGTATTGCCGGCGTCGCGCAGCCGGTGCATGGCCTGCACGATGCGGTTCATGTCGCGCGGGTGCAGGCCGATGCTGGGTTCGTCCAGCACGAACATGGTGTTGACGAGCGAGGTGCCCAGCGCCGTGGTCAGGTTGATGCGCTGCACCTCGCCGCCCGACAGCGTGCGGCTCTGGCGGTCGAGCGTGAGGTAGGCCAGGCCGACGTCACACAGGTACTTTAAGCGTGTGCGCACCTCGTCCAGCAGCAGCTTCAGTGCGTCGTCGAGCAGCGTGGACGACAGCGTCAGGCTGTCGAAAAAGCGGCGCAGGCGTTCGATGCTGAGTTGCATCAGGTCGTGCAGGCTCAGGCCCGGCAAGGCCTCGAGCTGGTCACGCGACCAGGTGGCGCCCACCGGCAGGTAACGCCTGGCCGCCGGCAGCACCGCGTCGGCCCCAGGCTTGTCCCCGATGCGCCACAGCAGCGGCTCCAGCTTCAGCCGCGCGCCGCCACAGGCCGTGCAGGGCGTGTAGCTGCGGTACTTCGACAAGAGCACGCGGATGTGCATCTTGTAGGCCTTGCTCTCGAGGTACTCGAAGAAGCGGCGCACGCCGTACCACTGCTTGTTCCAGTTGCCGGCCCAGCTCGGCGTGCCCTCGATGACCCAGTCGCGCTGCGCCGGTGTCAGCTGGCTCCACGGCGTGTCGCGCGGGATGCCGGCCTCGCCGGCGTACTTCACCAGGTCGTCCTGGCAGTCCTTCCAGGCCGGCGTCTGCATCGGCTTGATGGCGCCGTTGCGCAGCGTCTTGCGCACGTCGGGGATGACCAGGCCCATGTCGACGCCGATCACGCGCCCAAAGCCGCGGCAGGTGTCGCAGGCGCCGTAGGCGCTGTTGAAGCTGAACATCGCCGGCTGCGGGTCGGCGTAGCGGCGGTCGCTTTCGGGGCAGTGCAGGCCGGTGCTGTACTTCCAGGGTGTCGCCTCGTCGCCCGCGAAGACGGTCAACCGGCCGCTGCCACGCTTGATGGCCAGTTCGATGGCGTCGAGCACCCGCACCTTCTCGGCGCCGGCCAGGCGCAGGCGGTCGGCCACCACATCGAGCACCTTGCGCGAGCCGACGACACGCTCGCCGTGCACGCGTGTGAAGCCGCTGGCCGCCAGCCACTGCTCCTGCTGCTCGGCCGTGGTGTCGGCGGGCAGTTCGACGGGAAAGGTGAAGATCAGTCGCGGGTCACCCGCCGCGGCGGCGCGCGCCAGCAGGTCGGCGTAGATGGTCTCGGGCGTGTCGTGGCGCACCGGCAGTGCGGTCTGCTGGTCGAAGAGCTGCGCGGCGCGCGCGAACAGCAGCTTCAGGTGGTCGTTCAGCTCGGTCATGGTGCCGACCGTCGAACGCGAGGTGCGCACCGGGTTCGTCTGATCGATCGCAATGGCCGGCGGCACGCCGTCGACACGGTCGACCGCCGGGCGGTCCATGCGGTCGAGGAACTGGCGCGCGTAGGCGCTGAAGGTCTCCACGTACCGCCGCTGGCCCTCGGCATACAGCGTGTCGAAGACCAGGCTGCTCTTGCCCGAGCCGCTGGGCCCGGTGACCACCGTCAGCTCGCCGGTCTGGATGTCGAGGTCGAGGTTCTTGAGGTTGTGCTGGCGCGCACCGCGAATTCGAATGACACCGGACGACATGGAGGCCTTCGGGACAGGAAGGGCAGAGATTCTAGGGACGCCCTGTCGGTTTCATGGCCGTGCGGGCTTGCCAGCGCTCAAGGCGCCGCGGCGGCACGCCGATAAGCCATAAGCACGCCGCCAAGGCGAAAGAGAAGTTCATGCGCCAGAACCTGCCCGTCACGCGGCGCGAATACCGGCTGACAGCCGACCAGACCCTGGTTTCGGTCACCGACCCCAAGGGGCGGATCACCTACTGCAACCCGGCCTTCGTCGCCGTCAGCGGCTTCAGCATCGAAGAACTGCTGGGCCAGGCGCACAACCTGGTACGCCACCCCGACATGCCGGAAGAGGCCTTCCGCGACATGTGGGCCACGCTGCAGGCCGGCCGGCCCTGGACGGCGTTGGTGAAGAACCGGCGCAAGGACGGCGACCACTACTGGGTGCGCGCCAACGCCGCGCCGATGAAGGACGGCAAGCGCACCGTCGGCTACCTGTCGGTGCGCACGGCGCCGCAGCGTGAAGAGGTGGCACAGGCCGAGGCCCTGTACGAGCAACTGGCCGCAGCGGCCGCCAGCGGGCGCCCGCGGCTCGGGCTGCAGCACGGCCACGTCGTGCGCGTCGACGCGGCGGGCCGCGCGGCGCGCAAGCTCA
>CAMTUD010000145.1:0-31237 GCA_947084805.1 uncultured beta proteobacterium
CGCGCCACCGCCAGCCCGGCGGCGGCCATCAGCGCATGCGGGGCGTGGTCGGCCAGCGCCGCCTGTTCGGCCTGCCGCGACGCGGCGGCGTCGTGCAGCGGCCACGGCCCCTGCTCGGGGGCGATGCGGATCAGAGGCGCGCGCATGCGGCGATTGTCGCGCCGCGCCCCGGCCTCAGGTGCGCAGTCGCGCGACGGTGAGCCCGGTGGTGTCGATCGGGGCTTCGCGCCCGGCCAGGCGTTCGGCCAGCACACGCGCCGAGCCGCAGGCCAGCGCCCAGCCGCTGGCGCCGTGGCCAAGGTTGAGCCACAGGCCGGGCACGCCGCTTTCGCCCAGCACCGGCGGGCCGTCGGGCAGCATCGGCTGCGCACCCTTCCAGTGCTGCGCTTCGCGTGCCAGCACGGCACCCGGGAACCAGTCGTCGAGCACCTGGTACAGGCGGCGCAACACGGCCGGTGCAGCTTGCGTCGGCGAACCACCGAGCTGTGCGCAGCCGGCCACGCGCACACGCTGGCCCAGGCGCGTGAGCGCGACCTGGTGGCGTTCGTCCACCAGCGCGGCGCGTGGCCCCGGCGCGTGCAGACCGTCGAGGTGGCGCAGCGGCGCCGTGATCGAGACGCCGTGCACGGCGGCCAGCGGCAACCGCAGGCCGACGTCGGCCAGCAGGCTGCGTGCGCCGACGCCGGCGCACACCACGATGGCGTCGCACGGCACCGACAGGCCGTTGTCCAGCGCCACGGCGGGAGATGTGCCCGTTTGCAGCCTGCGCACGGCGGTGTCGAAGCGCAGGCGCACACCCAGGCGCTGCGCTTCGGTCTTCAGCAGGTGGGCAAACTGCCGGCAGTTGCCGACACCGTCCTGCGGCAGATGGATGGCGGCGTGCAGCGGCGTGTTTTCGTTGAGGCCCGGTTCCAGCTCGCGGCAGCGCGCGGCGTCGACGAGTTCGTGCGGCACGCCCCAGTCGCGCAGCAGTGCCATTCCGGCCTGCGCGGCCTTCAGCTCGCGTTCGCTGCGCAGCAGCGTCACGACGCCCTGTGTCTGCTCGTACTCCAGGTGCAGGCTGCGCGTCAGCTCCTGCATGCGTGCGGCGCTGAGCTGCGCCAGGCGGTGCATGGCGGCGCGGTTGGGCGTGTGCATACGCGCCCCGCAGGCCCGCCACCAGCGCCACAACCAGGGCAGCTGCGCCAGCATGTCGAGGCCCCCCGGCCGCAGCCGGGCCGACGCCACCGACCACGGGCTCAGCAGCCGCCAGCCCATGCCCGGCGCGGCCAGCGGTGCCACCAGGCCGGGCGCCAGCAGGCCGGCGTTGGCGAAGCTGCCTTCCGAGGCCACGCTGCCGCGGCGCTCGTAGACCGTCACTTCGTGGCCCCCGAGCGCCAGTTCGTAGGCGGTGGTGACGCCGACGATGCCGGCGCCGACGATGACGATGCGCAAGCTCAGTTCTCCTGCGACCGACGCGCGGCCACCGGGCCGCGCGGGCACTGGCGCAGGGCGCCTGCCGAGGTGGCGCGTGCTAGAATCATTGGGTTTGCCTCGATGCAGGTTGTGCGTGTGGGTGGCTTTGGCCGCTGGCCTGTGCAGCCCGACAACGAAGCCCGGGCCTCACCTCAGGGTGGGGTGCGGGTCGGCGGCACGGTCTGGAACAGTCCGTTGCTGCGGGGCAGGCAAATCGCGAACCCGGTTCAACCAAGGTGTCGCCGAGCGGTTCCGCAGCCTCTGAAACAGGTTGTCACCGTCGGTGATCAAGCGCCGGGATTCTAGACACAACCTTAGGACTTTCCATGACTGTCTCCATGCGTGAAATGCTGGAAGCCGGTGTCCATTTCGGGCACCAAACGCGCTTCTGGAACCCCAAGATGGCGCCGTACATCTACGGCCATCGCAACAAGATCCACATCATCAACCTCGAGAAGACGCAGCCGCTCTTCGAGGACGCGATGAAGTTCGTGCGCCAGCTGGCCTCGCGCCGCGGCACCATCCTGATGATCGGCACCAAGCGCCAGGCGCGCGACGTCATCGCGCTGGAAGCCCAGCGCTGTGGCATGCCCTACGTCGACCAGCGCTGGCTCGGCGGCATGATGACCAACTTCAAGACCGTCAAGGGTTCGCTGAAGAAGCTCAAGGACATGCAGGCCGTCAAGGAAGCCGGCACCGAGATGATGATCAAGAAGGAAGGCCTGATGTTCGAGCGCGAGCTGGTCAAGCTCGAGAAGGACATCGGCGGCATCCAGGACATGGCGGCATTGCCCGACGCGATGTTCGTCATCGACGTCGGTTACCACAAGATCGCCGTGCTCGAAGCCAAGAAGCTGGGCATCCCGGTCATCGGCATCGTCGACACGAACCACTCGCCGCTGGGCATCGACTACGTCATTCCCGGCAACGACGACTCGGCCAAGGCCGTGGCGCTGTACGCCAAGGCGGTGGCCGACGCGGTGCTGGAAGGCCGCGCCAACGCCACCAGCGACGTGGTGCAGGCCATCTCGGCCGCTGGCGACGAGTTCGTCGAAGTCAACGAGGAAGCCTGACCGGCTGACTCCGCTGCGCTGCGCCGTCCTGGCGCCGCGCGGCCCTTGCCGCCCGGCCGATCTGCGCCGGGCGCCAACCCGAATTCATTGGAGATGACGATGCCCGCAATCACTGCAAGCATGGTGGCCGAGCTGCGCGCCAAGACCGACGCGCCGATGATGGAATGCAAGAAGGCGCTGACCGAGGCCGACGGCGACGCGGCGCGCGCCGAAGAGATCCTGCGCGTCAAGCTCGGCAGCAAGGCCGGCAAGGCCGCGTCCCGTGTGACCGCCGAAGGCGTGATCACCGCGTCCGTCAGTGGCACGGTCGGCGCCCTGGTCGAGGTCAATTGCGAAACCGACTTCGTGACCAAGAACGACTCGTTCCTGGCCTTCGCCAAGGCCGTGGCCGCGCTGGCCGCCGAGCACAACCCGGCCGACGTGGCCGCGCTTTCGGCGCTGCCGCTGTCGCAGGACGGCTTCGGCCCGACGGTGGAAGACGTGCGCAAGGGCCTGATCGGCAAGATCGGCGAGAACATGGCCATCCGCCGCTTCAAGCGTTACGCCGGCGGCGGCCAGTTGGCCAGCTACCTGCACGGCACGCGCATCGGCGTCATCGTCGAGTTCAGCGGCGATGAGGTTGCGGCCAAGGACGTGGCCATGCACGTGGCCGCGATGAAGCCCAAGGCGCTGGCCACCAGCGACGTGCCGGCCGAGCTGATCGAGGTCGAGCGCCGTGTCGCCGCCGAAAAGGCGGCCGAGGATTCGGCTGCCGCGGTGGCCGCCGGCAAGGCTGCGCAGTCGCCCGAGATCGTGGCGCGCCGCGTCGACGGCTCGGTGCAGAAGTTCCTGAAGGAGGTTTCGCTGCTCAACCAGACCTTCGTCAAGAACGACAAGCAGACGGTCGAGCAGATGCTCAAGGAAAAGGCGACCAAGGTCGCCGGCTTCACGCTCTACGTCGTGGGCGAGGGCATCGAGAAGAAGGTCGACGACTTTGCCGCCGAAGTGGCGGCCCAGGTGGCCGCTGCCAAGGCGCAGTGAAACGGGACGCAAAGACGCCCGTTCGGAGGGCCGGCCGTGTGCCGGCCCGAACTACACTGCAAGCTTTGCCAGGGGAGTTGTACTGATGCCCGCCTACAAGCGCATCCTGCTCAAGCTGTCGGGCGAAGCCCTGATGGGCGACGACGCCTACGGCATCAACCGCGCGACCATCGTGCGCATGGTGCAAGAGGTGCAGGAAGTGACGAAGTTGGGCGTCGAGGTGGCCGTGGTCATCGGCGGCGGCAACATCTTCCGCGGCGTGGCCGGCGGCTCGGTGGGCATGGACGGCGCCACCGCCGACTACATGGGCATGCTGGCCACCGTGATGAACGCGCTGGCGCTGGCCGACACGATGCGCCAGGAAGGCATGACGGCGCGCGTGATGTCGGCCATCGCCATCGACCAGGTGGTCGAACCCTATGTGCGCCCGAAGGCGCTGCAGTACCTGGAAGAAGGCAAGGTGGTGGTGTTCGCTGCCGGCACCGGTAACCCCTTTTTCACCACCGACACCGCCGCCGCCTTGCGCGGCGCCGAGATCGGTGCCGAGGTGGTGCTGAAGGCGACCAAGGTCGACGGCGTCTACTCCGCCGACCCGAAGAAGGACCCGACCGCCACGCGCTACACGAGCATCAGCTTCGACGAAGCGATCGCCCGCAATCTGCAGGTGCTGGACGCCACCGCCTTCGCGCTGTGCCGCGACCAGAAGCTGCCGATCAAGGTGTTCAGCATCTTCAAGTCCGGTGCGCTCAAGCGCGTGGTGATGGGTGAAGACGAAGGCACGCTGGTTCACGTTTGAGGAGTTCCCTCGGTCATGATCATTCAGGACATCAAGAAGACCGCCGAAGCCAAGATGGCCAAGTCCGTCGAGGCCTTCAAGCACGAGTTGCACAAGATCCGCACCGGTCGCGCTCACCCGGGCCTGCTCGATCAGGTGCACGTCGACTACTACGGCTCGATGGTGCCCATCAGCCAGGTGGCCAACGTGACGCTGCTCGACGCGCGCACGATCAGCGTGCAGCCGTGGGAAAAGGGCATGGGGCCGAAGATCGAGCGCGCCATTCGCGAGTCCGACCTCGGCCTCAACCCGGCGTCGCAGGGTGACCTGCTGCGCGTGCCGATGCCGGCGCTGACCGAAGAGCGCCGCAAGGAGCTCACCAAGGTCGTGCGCCATGCCGGCGAAGAGGCCAAGATCGCCGTGCGCAGCGTGCGTCGCGAGGCCAACGAGCATCTGAAGAAGCTGCTCAAGGACAAGGAAGTGCCCGAGGACGAGGAGCGCCGCGCACAGGACGACGTGCAGCGCCTGACCGACCGCACCATCGCCGAGATCGACCGCCTGGTGCAGGGCAAGGAAGCGGAAGTGATGGCCGTCTGAACGGCCGCCGACTGCGCCCCGCCCATGTCCGACCTTTCACTCGCCCCCGCAGCCGCCACCGCGGCCAGGACGCCCGACGACACGCCGGCCGCCGTGCCGCGCCACGTCGCCCTGGTGATGGACGGCAATGGCCGCTGGGCGCGCCAGCGTTTCATGCCGCGCTTCTTCGGCCACAAGCAGGGTGTCGATGCGCTGGTGCGTGCCGTCAATGTCTTCGCCGACCGCGGCGTGCAGTACCTCACCGTATTCGCCTTCTCGTCCGAGAACTGGAAGCGGCCCTCCGAAGAGGTCTCGGGCCTGATGAGCCTGGTGCTGGTGGCGGTGTCGAAGTACCTCACCAAGCTGGCCGGCGACGGCGTGCGCATCCGCATCGTGGGTGACCGCTCGGCGGTGTCGGACAAGCTGCGCAAGGCCTGGGAACACGCCGAGCAGCTGACCAAGGACAACCACCGCATCACGCTCAGCGTGGCCTTCAACTACGGCGGCCGCTGGGACGTGGTGCAGGCCTGCCGGCGTGCCGTCGTCGAAGGCCTGCAGCCCGAGCAGATCGACGAGGCCTGGCTGGCCAGCCACATGGCGCTGAGCTTCGCGCCCGACCCCGACCTCTTCATCCGCACCGGCGGCGAGATGCGCATCAGCAACTTCCTGCTCTGGCAGGCGGCGTACTCCGAGCTCTTCTTCACCGAATGCCTGTGGCCGGATTTCGGCGCGGCCGAGATCGACGCCGCGCTGCTGGCCTACGCGCAGCGCGACCGCCGCTTCGGCGCCATCCGCCCGAATCAGGTCGTGGCCGAAGGCCACGGATCCTGATGGCTCCGGGCTCGCTGCGCCCCGTGGGGGCGTTTGTGCTTTTGGGGCGGCCCTGCGGGCACTGACCATGCTGCTGCAGCGTGTCATCACCGCCCTCGTGCTCGTCGCCCTGCTGCTGGGTTCGTTGCTGGCGGCCAGCGCCTGGCCGTTTGCGCTGCTGACGCTGGCCTTGCTTTCGGCCGGCGGCTGGGAGTGGGGGCGCCTGAACCAGGCCGCCCACGGGCCGGCGCTGGCGATGGGTGCCGCAGTGGCCCTGGGCGGCCTCGCGGCGCTGGCCGCGGGCTGGACGACACAGGCGCCGCCGGCGCTGTGGTGGGGCGCGTTCGTGCTCTGGCTGGTGGGCGGCGCGGTGGCATTGCGCAGCGGCCCGGCGGCGTGGCCGCAGTTGCCGCGTCTGGCACGCTGGGGGCTCGGCCTGATTGCGCTGTGGGCGGCCTGGCTGGCGCTGGCGCAGGCGCGCAGCACCGGCATCAACTTCATGCTCTCGGTGCTGTGCCTGGTGTGGATGGCCGACGTGGCGGCCTATTTCGGCGGCCGGGCCTTCGGCCGACGCAAGCTGGCGCCCGGCATCAGCCCGGGCAAGAGCTGGGAAGGAGTGTGGTCGGGTGTGGCCGGCGTCGTGCTGCTGGCGCTGTTCTGGATCTGGCTCGACGGCCGTTTGGGCGTCGACGGCCCCAGTGTCTACAGCCGGCTGCTGGGCTCGCTGGGTGTCCTCGGCCTGGTGGTCGGCGTGCTGCTGCTGTGCGCGCTGAGCGTGGTGGGTGATCTCGTCGAGTCGCTCGTCAAGCGCGCCGCCGGCGCCAAGGACAGCAGCCGCCTGCTGCCTGGGCACGGCGGCGTGCTCGACCGCGTCGACGCGCTGCTGCCGGTGCTGCCGGCCGCACTGGCGTTGACGATGCTGGCGGCGCCAGGGGCCTGGCGATGAGCGCGGCGCGCCAGCGGCTGGCCATCCTGGGCTCCACCGGGTCGGTGGGGACGAGCACGCTCGACGTCGTGGCACGTCACCCTGATCGCTTCGAGATCGTCGGCCTCACGTCCTACCAGCGTGTCGACCTGCTGGTGCAGCAATGCCTGCGGTTCCGGCCGCGTGTGGCCGTGGTGCCGACGCCCGAACGTGCGGCCGAAGTGCGCGCCGCGCTGCACGCCGCCGGCGCTGCCACCGAGGTGCAGGACGGCGCGCACGCCTTGTGTGAACTGGCCGCAGCCGACGATGTCGACAGCGTCATGGCGTCCATCGTCGGCGCCGCGGGCCTGCCGCCCTGCATGGCCGCGGCGCGTGCCGGCAAACGCCTGCTGCTGGCCAACAAGGAGGCGCTGGTGGTTGGCGGCGCGCTCTTCATGCAGGCCGTCAAGGACGGCGGCGCCACGCTGCTGCCCATCGACAGCGAGCACTCCGCCATCTTCCAATGCCTGCCCGAGGACCGTAGCGCCTGGGCACGCCGCATCGACCACATCATCCTCACCGCCAGCGGCGGCCCCTTCCGCCACCGCGACCCGGACACGCTGCACACGGTGACGCCGGCGCAGGCCGTGGCGCACCCGAACTGGGTGATGGGGCGCAAGATCTCGGTCGACTCGGCGACGATGATGAACAAGGCCCTCGAGGTCATCGAGGCGCGCTGGCTCTTCGACCTGGCGCCCGAGAACATCCGCGTCGTCATCCACCCGCAGAGCATCATCCACTCGATGGTGGTGTGCCGCGACGGCAGCGTGCTGGCGCAGCTGGGCACGCCCGACATGAAGGTGCCGATCGCGTATGGGCTCTCGTTCCCCGAGCGCATCGAGTCGGGCGCACCGCGGTTGGACTTCCTGCAGCTGGGCCAGGGTTTCACCTTCGAGCCGCCCGACCCGCGCCGTTTCCCCGGCCTGCAACTGGCCTGGGAGGCGCTGCGCGCCCCCGCCGGCAGCACGGCGGTGCTGAATGCCGCCAACGAAGTGGCGGTCGCCGCGTTCCTCGACGGAACGATCGGCTTCACCACGATTCACACGCTGAATGCCCGCACCATCGAACGCCTGGAGCCCCGCCTGAGCCCTGACCACAGCCTGGAAGACCTGATCGAACTCGACACCCGGGCCCGTGCGGTGGCGCGTGAAGTGATGCGGGAGCTGGCGGCGTGATCACCACCGTGCTGGCCTTTCTGCTGACGCTGGGCATCCTGGTCGTCATCCACGAGTACGGCCACTACCGCGTCGCGGTGGCCTGCGGCGTCAAGGTCCTGCGCTTCTCGGTCGGCTTCGGGCGCGTGCTGTGGCGGCGCCAGAGCAGCCCCGACGCCACCGAATTTGTCGTCTGTGCGCTGCCGCTGGGCGGCTATGTGCGCATGCTCGACGAACGCGAGTCCCCGGTGGCGCCGGGTGAACTCAGCCAGGCCTTCAACCGCAAGACGCTGTGGCAGCGTGCGGCCATCGTCTCGGCCGGGCCGCTGGCCAACCTGGGCCTGGCGGTGCTGCTGTACGCCGCCGCGCACTGGATCGGCATCCAGGAACCCAAGGCCCTGCTCGGCCCGCCGGTGGCCGGCAGCGCAGCCGAACGTGCCGGCCTGCGGGCCGGCGACTGGGTGCGCGCGCTGGCCCACGACGGCGACGACTGGCAGGACCTGCGCTCGCTCACCGACCTGCGCTGGGAACTCACGCAGGCCGTGTTGCAGCGCCAGCCGGTGCAACTGCAGGTGACGGACCGTGACGGCCGCGGCGCACGCACGCTGCGCCTGGACCTCGGCGGCATCGAGCCGGGCGAGGTCGATGCCGAGCTCTCCAAGCGCATCGGCCTGGGCGGCGCCTGGCGTGAACCCGTGCTGGGCGAGGTCAAGCCCGGCGGCCCGGCGGCGCTGGCCGGGCTGCGCAGCGGCGACCGGGTGCTCAGCATCGACGGCCAGCCCATCGCCGACGCGCAGACGGTGGTCGAGCGGGTGCGCAGCAGCCTGCGTGACGGCAAGCCGCTGACGCAGCGCTGGGAAGTCGAACGTGCAGGTCGCCGGCTCGACATCGATGTCACGCCGCGCGTGATGAACGAACGTGGTCAGACCTTCGGCCGCATCGATGCCGCGCCGGGCCAGTTGCCGCAGATGGAGACCGTGCGCCACGGCCTCTTCGAAGGCCTGTGGCAGGGCGCGGTGCGCACCTGGGACATCTCGCTGCTGACGGTGAAGATGCTCGGCCGCATGCTCATCGGCGAGGCCTCGCTGAAGAACCTGAGCGGCCCGCTGACCATCGCCGACTACGCCGGCCAGTCGGTCAACCAGGGCCTGGCCTACTACCTCGGTTTCCTGGCGCTGGTCAGCGTCAGCCTGGGTGTGCTGAACCTGCTGCCGCTGCCCATGCTCGATGGCGGTCACCTCATGTATTACATTTTCGAAGGCGTCACCGGCCGCCCCGTCTCCGACCTCTGGCTGGCGCGGCTGCAACGCGGCGGCATCGTCGTGCTGTTGATGATGATGTCGGTCGCCCTCTTCAACGACGTAGCGCGCCTTCTGGGCCTGCACTGAATCCCATGTTCCCAGTCTCTCCGTTCGGGCCCCTCGGCCGGTTCAGCCCTGTCGCCTCCATCGTCGTTGCCGTGGCCGCAGCCGCCGCTGCGCCTGCCGCGCTGGCGGTCACGCCCTTCGTGCTCAAGGACATCCGCGTCGAGGGCCTGCAGCGCACCGACCCCGGCACCGTGTTCGCGGCGCTGCCCTTCCGCATCGGCGACACCTACACCGACGACAAGGGCTCGGCCGCCTTGCGTGCGCTGTTCACCACGGGCCTCTTCAAGGACGTGCGCATCGAGATCGAAGGCGAGGTCGCGATCATCATCGTCGACGAGCGTTCGATCATCGGCGCGGTCACCTTCGTCGGCCTGAAGGAGTTCGACAAGGACCCGCTGACCAAGAGCCTGCGCGACGCCGGCATCGGCGAGGGCCTGCCCTTCGACCGCGCGCTGATCGACCGCGCCGAGCAGGAGATCAAGCGCCAGTACCTCAGCCGCAGCCTCTACGGCGCCGAGGTGGTGACGACGATCACGCCGCTGGAACGCAACCGCGTCAACGTCACCTTCACGATGACCGAGGGCGACGCGGCGAAGATCGCCGACATCCGCATCGTCGGCGCCACCGTGTTCAGTGAACGCACGCTGCGCGACCTGTTCGAGCTGACGCCCAGCGGCTGGTTCACCTGGTACAGCAAGACCGACCGTTATTCTCGCACCAAGCTCAACGCCGACCTCGAGAAGCTGCGCGCCTACTACGTGAACCGCGGCTACCTCGAGTTCGCGATCGAGTCGACGCAGGTCACGATCTCGCCCGACAAGCAGACCATCTCGGTCGCCATCTCGATCAAGGAAGGCCAGCCCTACACCGTGACCTCGGTGCGGCTGGAAGGCGACTACCTGGGCAAGGAAGCCGAGTTCCAGGCCTTCGTGCTGCTGCGCCCGGGCCAGCCCTACCGCGGTGACGCCGTCACCGAAACCAGCAAGCGTTTCACCGACCTCTTCGGCCTCTACGGCTACGCCTTCGCCCGGGTCGACTCGCGGCCCGAGATCGACCGCGCCACCGGTCAGGTGGCGGTGGTCTTCAGCGCCGAGCCGCAGCGCCGCGTCTACGTGCGCCGCATCGACGTCGCGGGCAACACACGCACGCGCGACGAAGTCGTGCGGCGCGAGTTCCGCCAGCTCGAAGGCGCCTGGTACGACGGCGGCCTCATCAAGCTGAGCAAGCAGCGTGTCGAGCGGCTGGGCTTCTTCAAGGAAGACATCGACGTCGAGACCAAGGAAGTGGCCGGTGCACCCGATCAGGTCGACCTGGTCGTGAACGTGGTCGAGAAGCCCACCGGCAACCTGCTCATCGGCGCCGGCTACTCGAACGCCGAGAAGCTGACCTTCACCGCGTCGGTGAAACAGGAAAACGCCTTCGGCTCGGGCAACTACCTGGGCATCGAGCTCAACACCAGCAAGTACAACCGCACCGTGGTGGTGAGCACCATCGACCCCTACTGGACGGTGGACGGCATCTCGCGCGCCATCGACGTCTTCTACCGCACCAGCCGCCCGATCAACAGCCTGGGCGACACCTACGACCTGAAGACGCCAGGTGCGGCGGTGCGCTTCGGCATCCCGTTCTCGGAATACGACACGGTGTTCCTGGGGCTGGGTTTCGAACGCACCGAGATCGGCGCCTCGACCGGCATTCCGCTGTCCTACCTGAACTACCGCACGCTCTACGGCGACAAGACGAATTCCTTCCCGCTGACGCTGGGCTGGGCCCGCGACGCGCGCGACAGCGTGCTCACGCCGTCGGCCGGCCGCTACCAGCGCCTGAACTTCGAGTGGGCCTTTGCCGGCGACGTGCGCTACCTGCGCACCAACGCGCAATTCCAGGAGTTCTGGCCGCTGCCCTTCCGCATGTCGGTGGGCGTCAACGCCGAGATCGGCCTCGGCAAGGGCCTGGGCGGCAAGCCCTTCCCGGTGTTCAAGAACTTCTACGGCGGCGGCCTGGGCACGGTGCGCGCCTTCGAGCAGAGTTCACTCGGCGTCGTCGACCCCACAGGCGCCTACATCGGCGGCGCCAAGCGCCTGAACGTCAACACCGAGCTCTACTTCCCGGTGCCCGGCACCGGCAACGACCGCTCGCTGCGCATCTTCGCCTTCGTCGACGCCGGCAACGTCTGGCGCGAGGACGAAACCATCACCACCGAGTCCATCCGGTCCTCGGCGGGCGTCGGCCTGTCGTGGATCTCGCCAGTCGGCCCCTTGAAGCTGAGTTGGGGCAAGCCCTTGCGTCTGCAGCGCAACGATAGAATCCAGCGTTTCCAATTCCAGATCGGGACTGCCTTCTGATGAAGACGTTCGCCATGCGGTGCTCGGCCGCCGTTTCACTGTCCCGGTGGCTCGCCATCGCCTCGCTGGCCGCTGCTGCCGCCGGGCCTGCCCTGGCGCAGGACCTGAAGATCGGCTACGTCAACAGCGAGCGTGTGCTGCGTGAAGCCAACCCGGCCAAGGCCGCGCAGGCCAAGCTGGAGGCCGAATTCAGCAAGCGTGAGCGCGACCTCAACGACGCCGCCGGTAAGCTGAAGACCACCGCCGACCGGCTTGAGAAGGAAGCGCCGACGCTGGCCGAAGCCGAGCGCACGCGGCGCCAGCGTGAACTCGTCGAACAGGACCGCGACCTGCAGCGCAAGCGCCGCGAGTTCCAGGAAGACCTGAACCAGCGCCGCAACGAGGAACTGGCCACCGTGGTCGAGCGCGCCAACCGCGCCATCCGCCAGATCTTCGACACCGAGAAGTACGACCTCATCCTGCAGGAAGTGGTCTTCGCCAGTCCCAAGGTCGACATCACCGAAAAGGTGATCAAGATCCTCAACGCCCCGGCCAACGCCGGCAAGTAGGCCGGGCCCGCGAGGTCGGCCAAAGTGCGGGTTCGCCTCGGTGAGCTGAGCGAACGCCTCGGCGGCGAGCTCGTCGGCGACGCGCAGGCCAGCGTGTCGCGCATCGGCCCGCTCGAGACCGCCGACGCGCAGACCATCAGCTTCCTCGCCAACCCGCGTTACCAGGCGCAGCTGGCCAGCACGGCCGCGGCCTGCGTCATCGTCGGCCCGGCCATGCGCGACGCGGCGGCCGCGCGCGGTGCGGCCATCGTCTGCGCCGACCCCTACCTGACCTACGCCCGGCTCACGCAGTGGTGGGCCGCGCAGACGCGCCGTCCGGCGCAGCCCGGCATCCACCCCAGCGCGGTGGTCGAGCCGGGCGCCCGGATCGATCCGCTGGCGTCCATCGGCGCGCAGGCTTACATCGGCGCCAGTGCGCGTGTGCAGGCGTCGGCCGTGGTCGGCGCACAGGCCCATGTCGGCGCCGATGCCGAAGTCGGCGAGCACACCGTGCTGAAGCCGCGCGTGGTGCTGGGCGACGGCTGCCGCATCGGCCGCCGCGGCATCGTGCACAGCGGCGCCGTCATCGGTGCCGACGGCTTTGGCTTTGCGCCCACCGAAGGGCGCTGGGAGAAGATCGAGCAGCTGGGCGCCGTCGTCATCGGCGACGACGTCGAGATCGGTGCCAACACCTGCATCGACCGCGGTGCGCTCGATGACACCGTGCTCGAGGACGGCGTCAAGCTCGACAACCTGGTGCAGATCGGCCACAACGTGCGCATCGGCGCGCACACCGCCTTCGCCGGCTGCGTGGGCGTGGCCGGCAGCGCGCGCATCGGCCGCCACTGCACCGCGGGCGGCGGCGCCATCATCCTGGGCCACCTCGAGATCGTCGACCACGTGCACATCACCGCGGCCACGGTCATCAGCCGCTCGATCCACAAGCCGGGCCAGTACAGCGGCATGTTCCCCTTCGATGACAATGCCTCGTGGGAAAAGAACGCCGCCACCTTGAGACACCTATACACGCTGCGTGAACGGCTGCGGGCGCTGGAGAAGAAGACGTGATGACCATGGATATCCAACAGATCCTGCGCAAGCTGCCGCACCGCTACCCCTTCATGCTCGTCGACCGCGTGCTCGAACTCGAGAAGGGCGTGCGCGTGAAGGCGCTGAAGAACGTCACCTTCAACGAACCCTTCTTCAACGGCCACTTCCCGGCGCGGCCGGTGATGCCCGGCGTGCTGATGCTCGAGGCGCTGGCGCAGGCGGCGGCCATCCTGTCCTTCGAGTCGGCGGGGGTGGAGCCGGGCGACGACACGGTGGTCTACTTCGCCGGCATCGACAACGCGCGCTTCAAGCGCCCGGTGGGCCCCGGTGACCAGCTCATCCTGGAAGCACGCATCGAGCGCCAGAAGGCCGGCATCTTCCGCTACAAGACGCAGGCCTTTGTCGACGGCCACCTCGCCGTCGAGGCCGACCTGATGTGCACGATGCGCAAGGTCGCCCCGGCTGCGGCGTGAGATGAGCCTGATCCACCCCAGCGCCATCGTCGACGCGGGCGCCGAGCTGGCGGCCACGGTGACGGTCGGCCCCTACGCGGTGATCGGCCCCGGCGTGCAGGTGGGCGAGGGCAGCCGCATCGGCGCGCACTGCGTGATCGAGGGCCCCACCGTCATCGGCCGCGACAACGTCATCCACGCCCACGCCGCGCTGGGCCTGGCACCGCAGGACATGAAGTACCGCGGCGAGCCGACGCAGCTGCACGTCGGCGACCGCAACACCGTGTTCCAGTTCTGCACCTTCAGCCGAGGCACGGCGCAGGACGAAGGCATCACGCGTGTCGGCGACGACAACTGGATCATGGCCTACGTGCACCTGGCGCACGACGTGCAGCTGGGCAGCCACACCGTGCTGGCCAACAACGCCACGCTGGCCGGCCACGTGCACGTGGGTGACTGGGCCATCGTCGGCGGGCTGTCGGGCATCCACCAGTTCTGCAAGGTCGGCGCGCACGTCATGCTGGGTTTCCAGAGCCATGTCTCGCAGGACGTGCCCCCCTTCATGACGGCCGCGGGCAACCCGCTGTCGGTGGCCGGCACCAACGCCGAAGGCCTGCGCCGGCGCGGCTTCTCGCGCGAGCGCATCGCGCTCGTCAAGCAGATGCACCGCCTGCTCTACCGCGAAGGGCTGACGCTGGAGAAGGCGCGCGAGGCCATCGCTGCGCTGCGCGGCACGGTCGCGGACGGCGACACCGACGTCGACGCGCTGCTCACGTTCATCGCCGGGGCCACGCGCGGCATCGCGCGATGAAGGCACCCAGGCTTGTCGCTTCGCGCCTTCGCCACCCCCCACGGGGGCCCAGCCCGGCCTGGGGCGGCCCGGCGCCGGGCTGACGCCATCATGCGCCTGGCGATGGTCGCCGGTGAGGCCTCAGGCGACCTGCTCGCCGGCCTGCTGCTCGGTGGCCTGAAGACACGCTGGCCGGCATTGCAGACGCAGGGCATCGGGGGCCCGCGCATGGCCGAACACGGCTTCGAGACCTGGTGGCCGCACGACAAGCTGGCGGTGCGCGGCTACGTCGAGGTGCTGCGCCATTACCGCGAAATCTCGGGCATCCGCGACGCACTGACTGAACGCCTGCTGCGTGATCCCCCGGCCGCTTTCATCGGTATTGACGCGCCCGACTTCAACCTCGGGCTCGAGGCACGGCTGAAGGCCGCCGGCATCAAGACCGTGCACTTCGTCTGCCCGTCGATCTGGGCCTGGCGCGGCGGCCGCGCGAAGAAGATGGCGGCTAGCTGCGACCACGTGCTCTGCCTCTTCCCTTTCGAACCTGCGCTGCTGCACGCGCATGGCGTTGCCGCCACCTTCGTCGGCCATCCGCTGGCCGACGCGATCCCGTTCGTGCCGCCGCGGACGCAGGCCCGCGCGGCGCTGGGGCTGGCCGACGACGCGCAGGTGGTGGCCGTGCTGCCGGGCAGCCGGCGCTCCGAGATCCAGTACATCGCGCCCACTTTCCTGCAGGCCGTGGCGTTGCTGCACCGGCAGCGCCCGGCGTTGCGCTTCGTGCTGCCGCTGGCGCCGGGCTTGCGCGCGATGGTCGAGCCGCTGCTGGCCGCACATGCGCCGGGGGTGCCGCTTCAGCTGCTCGACGGCCGCTCGCACACCACACTGGCCGCCTGCGACGTGACGCTGATCGCCAGCGGCACCGCCACGCTGGAGGCCGCGCTCTTCAAGCGGCCCATGGTCATCGGCTACCGCATGAACGGCATCAGCTGGCAGCTGATGAAACGCATGCGCTACCAGCCCTGGGTGGGGCTGCCGAACATCTTGTGCCGCGACTTCATCGTGCCTGAACTCATCCAGGGCGACTGCGAGCCCGCCGCGCTGGCCGCCGCCACCTGCCGCTGGCTCGACGATGCCGCGGCGTCCGCGGCCGTGGCGCGGCGCTTCGACGCCCTTCACCAGGAACTGCGCCGCGACACCGCGCGCTGTGCCACCGATGCCATCGCGCAAGTCCTTTCGGCTTGAACAGCTGGGCCTGGGCTGGGACCGGCCGGGGCTGGTGGCCGGCGTCGACGAAGCCGGCCGTGGCCCGCTGGCCGGGCCGGTGGTGGCCGCGGCGGTGATCCTCGACGAGCTGAACCCGATCCGGGGGCTGGGCGACTCGAAGGTGCTGAGCCCGCGTCGCCGCGAGGCGCTGTACGACGAGATCCGCGCCCGTGCGCTGTGCTGCGCCATCGCCAGCGCCAGCGTCGAGGAGATCGACCGCCTGAACATCCTGCAGGCCACGCTGCTGGCGATGCGGCGCGCCGTCGAGGCGCTGCGCCTGCTGCCGCACCGTGTGGTCGTCGACGGCAACCGCGTGCCGGTGTTGAAGATGCCGGTGGCCGCCGTGGTCAAGGGCGACGCGCTGGTGCCCGCGATCTCTGCGGCGTCCATCCTGGCCAAGGTGCACCGTGACCGCCTCTGCCTGGATCTGCACGCCTTGCACCCGCAGTACGGCTTCGACGCCCACAAGGGCTACCCGACGGCCGAGCACCTGGCGGCCTTGCGCGCGCATGGTGCGTGCACCGAACACCGCCGCAGCTACGCGCCGGTGCGCGCCGTGTTGCCAGACACATGAGCGAAGCGCAGCAGATCAGCTCGCGCGACAACCCGCTGCTCGTGCGCCTGCGCAAGCTGGCGCAGGACGGCGCCGGCTACCGGCGTGCGGGCCAGGTGTGGATCGAGGGTGAACACCTGTGCACCGCGCTGCGCGATCGTGGCGGTGCCGCCGTGCAGGCGGTGGTCAGCGAGGACGCGTGGGCGCGTCCCGAAGTGCGTGCGCTGGCCGCCTGGGCGCCGCGTGTCGCGCTCGTGCCGGCGGCGTTGTTCAAGGGTTTCAGCGGGCTCGAATCGCCGGCCGCGCTCGGCTTCGTCATCGATACCCCGGCGCCGCCAGCCCTGCTGCCGCAGGCGGCGGCGGTGGTGCTCGACCGTGTGCAGGACCCGGGCAACGTCGGTAGCATCCTGCGCACGGCCGCTGCCTTCGGCGTGCTGCAGGTGCTGGCGCTGAAGGGCACGGTGGCGCTGTGGTCGCCCAAGGTGCTGCGTGCCGGCATGGGCGCGCACTTCGGCCTGCGCCTGATCGAAGGGCTGGAAGACGAGGCCCTGGCCGCGCTGCGGGTGCCGCTGGTGGCCACCAGTTCTCACGCCGGCGCGCTGCTGCCTTCGGCGCCGCTGCCGCAGCCCTGCGCCTGGGTGCTGGGCCACGAAGGGCAGGGCGTGAACGCGGCCCTGCTGGCGCGCTGCGCGCTGCAGGTGCGCATCCCGCAGCCGGGCGGCGAGGAGTCGCTGAACGTCGCCGCTGCCGCGGCGGTTTGCCTGTACGAATCGGCGCGCCGTCAGTAGATCAGCCGATCGGGCCGCAGGTCGCGCAGGATGGTGGTGGCGATTTCCTCGATCGACTTGTGCGTCGAGCTCAGCCACGAGATGCCCTCGCGGCGCATCATGCCCTCGGCCTCGCTGACCTCGTAGCGGCAGTTCTGCAGCGAGGCGTACTTGCTGTCGGGGCGCCGTTCGTTGCGGATCTGCGCCAGGCGCACGGGGTCGATGGTCAGGCCGAAACACTTGCGCTTGTACGGGGCCAGCGGCGTGGGCAGGCGGCCGCGGTCGAAGTCCTCGGGGATCAGCGGGTAGTTGGCGGCCTTGATGCCGTGCTGCATCGCCAGGTACAGGCTGGTCGGCGTCTTGCCGCTGCGGCTGACACCGAGAAGGATGACGTCCGCGATGTCGAGGTTGCGCGAACTCTGCCCGTCGTCGTGGGCCAGGCTGAAGTTGATGGCCTCGATGCGGTCGTGGTACTCCTGGCTCTGGCTGGCGTCGCTGAACCGGCCGACGCGGTGGTTGCTCTTGACGCCGAACTCTTCCTCCAGCGGCTCGACGAAGGTGCGGAACATGTCCAGCACCATGCCCTTGCAGTGGTCGCCGGTGACGATGGCGCGCACGTCGTCGTTGACCAGCGTGATGAAGACGATGGGCCGCTTGCCTTCGTTCGCCGCCGTCTCGTTGATCTCGCCAAGCACGACGCGGGCCTTTTCGACGGTGTCGATGAAGGGCCGCCGCACGTGGCGCGGCTTGGTCGGGAACTGGTTGAGGATGGAGTTGCCGAAGGTCTCGGCGGTGATGCCGGTGCCGTCCGAGACAAAGAAGACGCTGCGTTCGGTCATGGATGCGCTGTTTGGGCGTGCGCGCCGGGGCTGGCGACCGCCCCATCATAAAGATGAAGTCCTTAGAATCACGGTAACTTTCCGCCTCGCTGCACCGCCTTGAACGCCACGCGCCCGCCCGAACAAGAACAGCATGCCCGCGCGTGGGCAAGGCCCGCTGAGCTGCCTGCGGAAGCACCGGTTTTGTCACATCACGGAGCTTTCCCATGTCTTCAGCCCTTCTGGCGACCGCCCTGGTCGCCCCGTTTGAACAACTGAGAATGACCGACGTCGAGGTGGTGGGCGGCAAGAACGCCAGCCTCGGCGAGATGATCAGCCAGCTTGCCGCCACTGGCGTGCGTGTGCCCGGCGGCTTCGCCACCACCGCGCACGCCTTCCGGGTGTTCCTGCAGCACGGGGGCCTGGCGCAGCGCATCCAGGACAAGCTGTCGACGCTGAACGTCGAAGACGTGAACGCCCTGGCCGCGGCCGGCGCGCTGATGCGGCAGTGGATCGTCGACACGCCTTTCCCGCCTGAACTCGAAGCCGCCATCCGCGAGCAGTTCGCTCGCCTGACCGAAGGCAGCCCCGCCGCGAGCTTCGCCGTGCGTTCGTCGGCCACGGCCGAGGACATGCCCGATGCGTCCTTCGCCGGCCAGCAGGAGACCTTCCTCAACGTCACCGGCATCGACGACGTGCTGCACCGCATGAAGGAGGTTTTCGCCTCGCTCTACAACGACCGCGCCATCAGCTACCGCGTGCACAAGGGTTATGCCCATGCCGACGTGGCGTTGTCGGCCGGCGTGCAGCGCATGGTGCGTTCCGACCTCGGCTCGGCCGGTGTGCTGTTCACCATCGACACCGAATCGGGCTTCCCCGACGTCGTGTTCATCACCAGCAGCTACGGCCTGGGTGAACTGGTGGTGCAGGGCGCCGTCAACCCCGACGAGTTCTACGTCCACAAGCACACGCTGAACGCGGGGCGCTTCGCCGTCATCCGGCGTGTGCTGGGCAGCAAGCTGCAGCGCATGGAATTTGCGGCCGTCGACAAGGCGGCCGACTCTGCGCAACCGCGCAAGCTGGTGCACACCGTCGACACGCCGCCCGAGCAGCGCAACCGCTATTCGCTGACCGACACCGAGGTGATGGAACTGGCGCGCTACGCGCTCGTCATCGAGAAACACTACGGCCGCCCGATGGACATCGAGTGGGGCAAGGACGGCGTCGACGGCCAGCTCTATATCCTGCAGGCGCGCCCGGAAACCGTGAAGAGCCAGGGCCATGGCAAGGTCGAGCAGCGTTTCCGCATCAAGGGCGACCGCACGAAGAACACCGTGCTGGCCGAAGGCCGTGCCATCGGCCAGAAGGTGGGCACGGGCCCGGTGCGACTGGTGCGCAGCACGGCCGAGATGGACCGCGTGCAGCCCGGCGACGTGCTCGTCACCGACATGACCGACCCGAACTGGGAGCCGGTGATGAAGCGCGCCTCGGCCATCGTCACCAACCGCGGTGGCCGCACCTGCCACGCGGCCATCATCGCGCGTGAACTGGGCATCCCGGCCGTGGTGGGCTGCGGCCACGCCACCGACAAGCTGCACGAGGACGCGCTGGTCACGGTGTCCTGCGCCGAGGGCGACACCGGCTACATCTACGACGGCCTGCTGGAAACCGAGATCAGCGACGTGGTGCGCGGCGAGATGCCGTATTGCCCGATCAAGATCATGATGAACGTCGGCAACCCGCAGCTGGCCTTCGACTTCGCGCAGATGCCCAACAGCGGCGTCGGCCTGGCGCGTCTGGAATTCATCATCAACAACAACATCGGGGTGCACCCGAAGGCCATCCTCGACTACCCGAACATCGACGCCGACCTGAAGAAGGCGGTGGAGAGCGTGGCCCGCGGCCATGCATCACCGCGCGCCTTCTACGTCGACAAGCTGGCCGAGGGCATCGCCACCATCGCCGCGGCCTTCTGGCCCAAGAGCGTGATCGTGCGGCTGTCCGACTTCAAGAGCAACGAGTACCGCAAGCTCATCGGCGGCACCCGCTACGAGCCCGACGAAGAGAACCCGATGCTCGGCTTCCGCGGTGCCAGCCGCTACATCAGCGGCGACTTCAGCGACGCCTTCGCGATGGAGTGCGAGGCGCTCAAGCGCGTGCGCACCGACATGGGCCTGACCAACGTCGAGATCATGGTGCCCTTCGTGCGCACCGTGAAGCAGGCGGCCACCGTCAAGCAGATGCTGGCCGAGCGTGGCCTGAAGCGCGCCGCCGACGGTGGCACCGACGGGCTGCGCCTGATCATGATGTGCGAGGTGCCCAGCAACGCGCTCCTGGCCGAGCAGTTCCTCGAGCACTTCGACGGCATGTCCATCGGCAGCAACGACCTCACGCAGCTGACGCTGGGCCTCGACCGCGACAGCGGCATCGAACAGCTGGCCGGTGACTTCGACGAACGCGACCCGGCCGTGAAGGCCTTGATCTCGCGCGCCATCGCGGCCTGCCGCGCCACGGGCAAGTACGTCGGCATCTGCGGCCAGGGCCCGAGCGACCACCCCGACTTCGCCGACTGGCTGGCCCAGGAAGGCATCGTCTCGATCTCGCTCAACCCCGATACCGTGATCGACACGTGGAAGCGCCTGTCCTTGGGCTGACGTCCGCTGCGGCGCCGCAGACGCGGTGCTGGACAAGCGGCGCTGGACACGCGGCGCCACGGCCGGGTTTGCCCGGCTATCGATAACCCGTCCGCTGCCTGGCGCCGCAGGGCCTTGCACCACAATCGTTGCCATGCACGACACGCCCAGCAACCGGCTCTGGTCGGCCACCACCCGGCTGACCGGGGTGCTGTTGCTGACCTGGGCGCTGGTCAGCGTGCTCGGACCCTGGTTCGCGCGCGACCTCAACCAGTGGCAGGTGCTGGGCTTCCCGCTCGGCTTCTGGATCGCGGGGCAGGGCGCCTTGCTCGCCTACCTGCTGATCATCGTGGTCTGCATCGTGCGCATGGAAGTCCTCGAGGCCCGCTTCCAGCGTGAAAGCGCTGCGCGCGACCGGCAGGCTCCAGGTGGCCTTGCACCGCCGGCCGCGAAAACGTGATCGGCCGGCGCTACGCCCTCTTTCTGCTGGGCTTTGCCACCCTCATCGGCGTCATGGCCGCGGCAGAGAGCGCGGGGCTGCCGCGCAGCTGGATCGGCGCCACCTTTCTCGTCGTGACGGTGGGCGTCTACGCCTGCATCGGCTTCCTCTGCCGCACGTCCGACGAGGCCGAGTACTTCGTTGCCGGCCGCCGCGTGCCGGCGATGTACAACGGCCTGGCGACCGCGTCCGACTGGATGTCGGCGGCGTCCTTCATCGGCACCGCCGGCGTGCTCTACCTGCACGGCTTCGCGGGCCTGGCCTACATCCTCGGCTGGACCGGCGGCTACGTGCTGCTGGCCGTGCTGCTGGCGCCCTACCTGCGCCGCTTCGGCCAGTACACGGTGCCCGACTTCCTCGGCGCGCGCTACGGCGGCTTCATGCCGCGTTCGATAGGCGCACTGTCGGCGGTGGCCGTGTCCTTCGTCTACCTGGTGGTGCAGATCTACGGCGTGGGCCTGATCACCTCGCACCTCACCGGCTTCAGCTTCGAGCTCGGCATCTTCGTCGGCCTGGGCGGTGTGCTGGTGTGCTCCTTCCTGGGCGGCATGCGCGCCGTCACGTGGACGCAGGTGGCGCAGTACATCGTGCTCATCGTCGCTTACCTGGTGCCGCTGACCTGGCTGTCGGTCAAGCAGACGGGCAACCCGCTGGCGGCGCTGTCCTACAGCGTGCAGCTCGAGCGCAATGAAACGCGCGAGCGCCAGCTGGCACTTGACCCGGCCGAGCTCGAGGTGGCGCAGCGCCAGCGCGAACGGGCGGTCGAAGCCGAGCGCAAGCTGCAGGACGTGCGCGGCGCCATGGCGCGCGATGCGCAGCTGCAGACGCAGCACATCGCCGAGCTGCGGCAAGCCAACGCGCCGCTGCTGCAGGTGCAGCGCGCCGAACGCGAATTCGTACAACGGCCACGCAGCGAGGGCGAGGCGCGCGCGCGCTACGAACGTGAACACGAGCGTGCGCTCGAGCGCGCCGCGACCTTGGCCGGCATGCCGCCGCAGACGCTGCCTTTTGCCACCGGCGACCCCGCGGGCGACCCAGCTGCACGCCAGCGCTTCGACATCGAGCGCCTGAACTTCATCGCCCTGCTGCTGTGCCTGATGATGGGCACCGCCGCGCTGCCGCATGTGCTGACGCGCTACTACACCACGCCGTCGGCGTCGCAGGCGCGGCGTTCGGTCGGCTGGTCGCTGTTTTTCATCATGCTGCTCTACCTGGCCGCGCCCACGCTGGCGGTGCTCGTCAAGTACGAGGTGCTGCACAACGTCGTCGGCCTGCCGATCAACGAGCTGCCGCAGTGGGTCAGCCGGTGGTCCAAGCTCGACCCCAACCTGCTGTCGGTCCGCGACCTCAATGGCGACGGCCTGCTGCAGTTCGGTGAACTGGACATCGGCGGCGACATGGTCGTGCTTGCCGCGCCCGAAATCGGCGGCCTGCCCTACTGGGTGAGCTGCCTGGTGGCCGCCGGCGGCCTGGCCGCGGCGCTGTCCACGGCCGACGGGCTGCTGCTGACCATCGCCAATTCGCTGTCGCACGACATCTATTTCCGCCTCTTCAGGCCGCGCGCCGCAGCGGTGTCGCGTGTCATCGTCTCCAAGATGCTGGTGATGGTGGTGGCGCTGCTGGCGGCGCTGATCGCGGCCCTGAAGCTCACCGACATCCTGCAGTTCGTCTCGGCCGCCTTCTCGCTGGCTGCGGCCGCCTTCTTCCCGGCGCTGGTGCTGGGCATCTTCTGGCGCCGCGCCAACCGTGCGGGCGCGGTGGCCGGCATGCTCACCGGCCTGGGCGTGTGCGGCTGGTACATGGCCAGCAACCTGCCGCTGCTGCGGCGTGCCCTCGGCATCAACCGGCCGCTGGCCGACTGCCAGTGGTTCGGCATCGAGCCCGTGGCTGCGGGCGTGTTCGCCGTGCCCGCGGGCGTGCTGGTGATGGTGGTGGTGAGCCTGTTGACGCGTGCGCCGGACGCCGCGCAGCTGGCACTCGTCGACCGCATGCGCGTGCCGGAGCCGGACGAACGCTAGAGGCCCGGTGGCACGCGGCAGGGCCGTCTTGCCGGCCCTGCAGTGCTATACTTGTCGGCTTTCCTTGCCGCACCCGTCATGTTGACGCATCGGGGCGGCTTCCACCACCGAGCCTTGCCGCAACCCACGCCGTGGGCCGTGCACCGGCCGGAATCCACAAGGAGTATTCATGCGTCACTATGAGATCGTTCTGCTGATCCATCCGGATCAAAGCGAACAGGTTCCGGCCATGCTGGAACGCTACAAGACCCTGGTCACCGCCGGCGGCGGCAAGGTCCATCGCGTGGAAGATTGGGGCCGGCGCCAGCTGGCCTACATGATCCAGAAGCTGGTCAAGGCGCACTACCTGTGCCTGAACATCGAGTGCGGCATTGAAACGCTGACCGAGATCGAGACCGGCTTCCGCTTCAACGACGCCGTGCTGCGCCACCTGACGGTGGGCAAGGCCAAGGCCGAGACCAACCCCTCGATCATGATGAAGGCCGTCGAGCGCGAGGAAGCCCGCAAGGAGCGCCAGGAGGCCACGGCCTGACCAGGCCAGCGGCGTCCGCCGCCAGCGGCCCTGCGCTGCAGCCCGGCATGAACCGGCTGCTGCTCTCGGCTCAACTGGTGGAGCGGGCGGCGCTGCGTTACACGCCCGCCGGTCTGCCGGCCCTGGACTTGAGCCTGAAGCACGAGTCCCTGGTCAGCGAAGACGGCCAACCCCGCCAAGTCTCGATGGAGATGCGAGCGGTGGCGATAGGGGCGGTGACGAAGGGCCTGCTGGCTGCCGAGCTGGGTTCGATGGCGCTCTATACGGGCTTCGTCACCAGTGCACGCAACGGACGCGGTTTGCTGTTCCATATCACCTCGGTCGAGCCCCTGAGCCCGTCCGATCCGGATCAACAGAATTGAAATCAAACGGAGCTGACTATGCCCCCGCCACGTGGTAAAGGTCGTTTTTCCAAGGACAAGCGCCCCAAGCGCAACAACCAGTCGCTGCTGTTCCGCCGCAAGCGTTTCTGCCGCTTCACCGTCGCCAAGGTCGAGGAAATCGACTACAAGGAAATCGACGTCCTGCGCGATTTTGTCGGCGAGAACGGCAAGATCACGCCCGCCCGCCTGACCGGCACGCGCGCCTACTACCAGCGTCAGCTGACCACCGCCATCAAGCGTGCGCGCTTCCTGGCGCTGCTGCCGTACTCCGACCAGCACAAGGTCTGAGGAGCCCACCATGCAGATCATTCTTCTCGACAAGGTCGCCAAGCTCGGCAACCTGGGTGACGTTGTCAACGTCAAGCCGGGTTACGCCCGCAACTACCTGATCCCCGGCAAGATGGCGCGTCGCGCCACCGAAGCCGCGATCAAGGAATTCGAGGGCCGCCGTGCCGAACTCGAAAAGGTCGCCGCCGGCAAGCTGGCCACCGCGCAAGCGCTCGGCGAGCAGCTCTCGGGCAAGACGGTGCGCATCGCGCAGAAGGCCGGCGTCGACGGCCGCCTGTTCGGCAGCGTCACCAACCAGGACATCGCGGATGCCCTGACGAAGATGGGCCTGGCGGTTTCCAAGAGCCAGGTTCGCCTGCCCAACGGGCCGCTGAAGACCACGGGCGAGCACCCGGTGTCGGTGTCGCCGCACGGCGACGTGGTGGCCGAGGTCACCGTGCACGTGGTGCCGCAGGTCGACTGACCCCCGCGCGCCTGTTGCACACCAGAAGGCCGGCTTTTCGCCGGCCTTCTTGCATTTTCGGCCCTGAAAGTTGTCCCGGGTTGGCCACGCCATTCCCACAGGCTTGATCACAGGCTTGTCCACAAACGCAGACGCCGCCGATGGCCATCGAGCGGTCTGCGGCCCTACCATCGTTGCCGACATGAGCACGCTTTTCGACCCCCGCAATGCCGCCCCGCCACGTGACGAGGAGGTGGCCCGCCTGCGCGTGCCGCCGCATTCGGTGGAGGCCGAGCAGAGTGTGCTCGGCGGCCTGCTGCTCGACAACCTGGCCTGGGACCGCGCCGGCGACCTGCTCACCGACAGCGACTTCTACCGCCACGAGCACCGCCTGATCTATGCCGCCATCGGCACGCTGGTGACGCAGAGCAAGCCGGCCGACGTCATCACCGTCTTCGAGCAGCTGCAAGGCCTGGGCAAGGCGCAGGACGTCGGCGGCCTGGCCTACCTGAACGCGCTGGCGCAGAGCGTGCCCAGTGCCGCCAACATGCGGCGGTATGCCGAGATCGTTCGTGAACGCAGCATCCTGCGCAAGCTGATCGCCGCCAGCGACGACATCGCCACCAGCGCCTTCAACCCCGCCGGCCGCCAGGTCAGCACGGTGCTCGACGAAGCCGAGAGCAAGATCTTCCAGATCGGCGAGGAAGGCTCGCGCCAGAAGCAGGGCTTCCAGGGCATCGGCAAGCTGGTGGTCGAACTCATCGACCGCGTGCAGGAACTGCACGACAACGGCGCCGAGGAAGTGACCGGCGTGCGCACCGGCTTCTACGACCTCGACCGCCTGACCGCCGGCCTGCAGAAGGGCGACCTCATCGTGCTGGCGGCGCGCCCATCGATGGGCAAGACCGCCTTCGCGCTGAACATCGCCGAGCACGTCGCGGTGCAGGAAGGCCTGCCGGTGCTGGTGTTCTCGATGGAAATGGGCGCTTCGCAGCTGGCGTTGCGTCTGGTCGGCAGCCTGGGCCGCATCAACCAGCAGAACCTGCGTACCGGGCGTCTGGACAGTGGCGAGTGGGAACGCCTGACCGACGCCGTCGAGCGCCTGGGCCAGGTGCAGTTGCTGATCGACGAGACGGTGGGCCTGACGAGCAGCGAATTGCGCGCCCGCGCCCGCCGCATGGCGCGCCAGTTCGGCACGCTGGGCCTCATCGTCATCGACTACCTGCAACTGATGAGCGGCAGCAGTGGCAGCGACGAAAACCGCGCTACCGAGCTGGGCGAGATCTCACGCGGCCTGAAGGCGCTGGCCAAGGAACTGCAGTGCCCGGTGATCGCGCTGTCGCAGCTGAACCGCAGCGTCGAGAGCCGCAACGACAAGCACCCGATGATGAGCGACCTGCGTGAATCAGGCGCCATCGAGCAGGACGCCGACATCATCATGTTCATCTACCGCGACGACTACTACAACAAGGACAGCAAGGAGCCGGGCGTGGCCGAGATCATCATCGCCAAGCAGCGCAACGGCCCCGTCGGCGAGGTCAAGCTGACCTTCATCAAGCCGCTGACACGCTTCGACAACCTGGCGCCGGGCAGCGGCAGCGGCGATTACTGATCTGCCACCGGCGCCGCTGCGGTGCCGGGCCTTTGGACCTTGCGGTCGTTTGGCATACTGTATATATTTACAGCATGCAAGCCGCGCCCCTTCCCCCCGCCGCCACCCTGATGTTCGTGCCCCGGCAAGGCGCCGCCCTGCCGCTGAAGGGCCGCGGCACCGCCTGGGCCATCGAACACCGCTTCGACGCGCAGGCCCGCAGCGACTTCGACGACGGTTGGGGCACCCTGCAGCAGGCCGCGCTGGCCGAGCAGACCGGGCCGGTGACGCAGGTACTGGAAGAAAACGTGCGTGGCATCCTGTCGGGCAACGATTCGCCCGACATCGGCTTCGACCTCTCGATCAACCCCTACCGCGGCTGTGAGCACGGCTGCGTCTACTGTTACGCGCGGCCCACCCACAGCTACCTGAACCTGTCGCCCGGGCTCGACTTCGAGACGCGCATCGTCGCCAAGGTCAACGCCGCCGAGCGCCTGCGCGAAGCGATCTCGGCGCGCGGCTATACCCCGGGTCACCTGAACATCGGCTCGGTCACCGACGCCTACCAGCCCGCCGAGCGCCGGTTGCGCATCACGCGCTCGGTGATCGAGGTGCTGGCCGAGGCGCGGCACCCGTTTTCGATCATCACGAAGAGCAGCGGCGTGGAACGCGACCTCGACCTCATCGCGCCCATGGCCGCGCAGCGCCTGGCGGCGGTGTATGTCTCGATCACCACCCTCGACGCCGAACTGGCGCGCAAGCTGGAGCCGCGTGCGGCGTCGCCGCAGCGGCGCCTGCGCACCATCGAGACGCTCGCACGCGAAGGCGTCCCGGTGGGCGTCAGCGTGTCGCCGGTGATTCCCTTCCTCAACGAGCCTGAACTCGAACACATCCTGCAGGCCGCGCGCGACGCCGGCGCCAGTTCGGCCTTCAGCATCGTGCTGCGCCTGCCCTGGGAGGTGAACCCGCTGTTCCAGCAGTGGCTGCAGCAGCACGTGCCCGAACGCGCGGCGCGCATCATGGCCCGCGTGCGCGACATGCGCGGCGGCAAAGACAACGACAGCCGTTTTGGCACCCGCATGACCGGCCAGGGCCCGTGGGCCGAGCTGCTGCGGCAGCGTGTGCGCAAGGCCTGTGCACGCCTGGGTCTGAACCAGCAGCGGGTCGAATTCGACTTTTCGCGCTTCCGTGCGCCGCCGGCGCAGCCAGGGCAGGGCCAGCTCTTCTGACGCAGGTTCAGGCGGCTGCGCTTGTGGCCACGCTTGTGGCCGAGCTCGTGGTCATGTCTGTCGCCACGTTTGTGGCCGCGCCTGTGGCCAAGCCTGCGGCAGCGCTGGCCGCAGGCGATGGCGCCGCCGGGTCCTTGGCCACCGCCGGGTCAATGGCCGCAGCCGGCACGGTGGTGGCAGCCGCGGCGGGCGTTTCGGCCGCTGCGGCACCGCGCAACTGCAGGCCCCCGGGCGAACGGCCCGAGCGCTGGATGCCGGCGATGTGACCGCCCGATTGCGCGCTGCGCCGCAACAGGGCCAGTGCGCGTGTCGCCAGCGCCTCGGCGTCGGGCATCACCGCGGCGTGACGGCGCGTCAGCAAGGCCGCCATTTCCAGCAGCTTGGCGTTCAGCGTCAGTTCACCCTGTTCGAGCAGCATGGCGACAGCCGCTGCCGGGTCGCCTTGCATCGATCGTTCCATGGCCTGTTCGGTGACGGCCAGCAGCCGCGCCTGGCAGGCCCGCACCACCGTCGTTGCCACCTCGGTGCGCTGGGCCGAGGCCACCAGCGCCTCGCCGATGGCCTTGCTGACGCAGAAGCGCATGGCCGCGTGTTCGAGCAGGGCCTCGTGGTCGGCCGCCGGCCGCAGCTGGGCCGGTACCCGCGCCCACAGGCCGAGCACGAGGTTGGCGGCCTCGAGGTCGAAGTCGTCTTCCCGCACCCGGCCCGCCAGTTCACGCAGCGCGGGCAGTGCGGCCTCGGGCTGCGCGCTCATCAGGCTACCCAGGGTGTCGGCGATCTGCCCCAGGCGGCGCAGCCGGCCGGTGTCGGGCCAGCGCTCGCGGTAGCGGCGCAACTGTTCACGCAGGGCCGTGACCCCGGCCGTGTCGCCGCGGTCAAACCGCAGCACGGCCAGCAGCAGCAGCGTCAGCGCGTCGAAGAGCTTGGACTGCACGCCCATGCCCAGCGTGCGCTCCAGCCACTTCAAGGCTTCGTCGGCCTGGCCCTGGTAGAAGGCCAGTGCGCCGGCGTGCTGCGCGCGCAGCAGGCAACCGGGTGTGAGCTCGGCAGCGGTGCGGTACTCGCCCAGTGCACCGTCGAAGTCGCATTGCTCCACCAGCAGCCGGCCCATGAGGTCGTGGGCGTCGGCCGAGCCGGCGTCGTTGGCCAGCGCGGCCGCCACGGTCTTGCGTGCGGCGCCGTTGTCGCCCTGCGCCAGCAGCGCGCGGGCCAGGCCCAGGCGGGCCCAGGTGGCGTCGGGAAACTGCTGCGACAGGCGCTCGAAGAGCTTGCTGGCGTCGGCGGGCCGCTCCATCGTCAACAGCAGTTCGGCCGCCAGGCGCCCGCAGTAGACCCAGTACGGCGCCTTCTCCTGGAAGCGTTTGACGGCACGCACCAGCGCGGCGTCGTTCTCGCCGGCGTCCAGCGCGCGCAGCACGTCGCCGAGTTCACGCTTGCGGTTGCGTGCTTCCAGCAGGCGCGCACCGAGTGCTGCTGCGGTGTAGGGCCGCACCAGGAAACCGTCCAGAGCTGACTCGGCCGCCTCCATCACCTGGATGTAACTGGCCTGCGCGGTGACCATCAGGAACACCGTGCTGTGCGGCAGCAGGCGCTCGCGGCGCAGTTCGTCGAGCAGGTCCTGGCCGGAGTAGTCCGAGCCCTCGAATTCGCGGTTGCACAGCACGATGTCGAAGCGCTCGCGCTCCAGCAGCAGTCGCGCGTCCTTGACGCGCGCGGCCTGCGTGACATGGCCGACCCCGGTGTCGCGCAGCTGCGCCGCGCCCACGCTGCGCAGCAGCGGGTTGCTCTCGATGAGCAGCGCGCGCGCCAGGTGGATGTCGCGGTCGATCATGGCGCGTCAGCCCTGCGGGGGGCGCGGCGGCCGGTCGGTGCGTCGGGCGGGGTGGTGGGCGGTCATGGGCCAGGGGGCGAGGAGGGTCCCCTGACTATCGGCGCCGCCGCCGCCGAACTTGAACCGGCCGCGGCGGCGCCCCTCGGCCCGGCCTACTTGAAGAGGTCCTTGACCTTGTCGGTCCAGCTCTTCGAGTTGGGCGAGTGGCGGTCGCCGCTCTTCTTGAAACTCTCATCGAGTTCCTTGAGCAGCTTGCGCTGGTGCTCGGTCAGCTTGACCGGCGTCTCGGCGCTGACATGGCAGTACAGGTCGCCCGGGTAGCTGCTGCGCAGGCCCTTGATGCCCTTGCCGCGCAGGCGGAAGGTCTTGCCGTGCTGCGTGCCTTCGGGCAGCTCGATCTCGGCCTTGCTGCCGAGCGTGGGCACCTCGATCGTGCCGCCCAGCGCCGCGGTGGTCAGGCCCACGGGCACGGTGCAATGCAGGTCGTCGCCGTCGCGCTCGAAGATCTCGTGCTGCTTGACGCGGATCTCGATGTACAGGTCGCCCGCCGGGCCGCCGTTGGTGCCGGGTTCGCCGTTGCCGGCGCTGCGGATGCGCATGCCTTCGTTGATGCCGGCCGGGATCTTCACCTCCAACGTCTTCTGCTTCTTGATCTTGCCGGCGCCGCTGCACGTGGTGCAGGGCTCGGGGATGATCTTGCCGCTGCCGTGGCAGTGCGGGCAGGTCTGCTGGATGCTGAAGAAACCCTGGCGCATGTGCACCGTGCCGGCGCCGTTGCAGGTGGTGCAGGTCTTGGCGCTGGTGCCGGGTTTGGCGCCGCTGCCCTTGCACGTGTCGCAGGTTTCCCAGCTCGGCACGCGGATCTGGGTTTCCTTGCCGAAGGCGGCTTCCTCGAGCGTGATCTCCATCGCGTAGCTGAGGTCGCTGCCGCGGTAGACCTGCGAACCGCCGCCGCCACGCCGTGCGCCGGCCGCGCCGCCGAAGATGTCGCCGAAGATGTCGCCGAAGGCCTCGGCGAAGCCGCCGAAACCCTCCTGGCCCGGGCCACCGCGGCCGCCCATGTTGGGGTCGATACCGGCGTGGCCGTACTGGTCGTAGGCGGCGCGCTTGGCCGGGTCGGAGAGCATCTCGTAGGCCTCCTTGGCCTCCTTGAACTTCTCCTCGGCCTTCTTGGCCTCGTCGCCCTGGTGGCGGTCGGGGTGGTGTTTGCCCGCCAGCCGCCGGTAGGCCTTCTTGATGTCGTCGTCACTGGCGTTCTTGGCCAGGCCCAGGACGTCGTAGAAATCGCGCTTTGCCATGAAAAGTCTCAGCTGCCAACAAACGAAACCGCCGCGTGGAGGGTCAGGGCAGGCCTGGCACCTCGGACGCGGCGAGACAGGACGTCAGGCCAAGAGGCCTGACGTCGGATCACTTCTTGACTTCCTTGAAGTCGGCGTCGACGACGTTGTCGTCGGCGGCGGCCTTGGCCTTGGGTGCTTCTGAAGCCGCTTCCGGCCCCGCCGCAGCGCCAGCGGCACCGGCGGCGGCCTGCGCGTCGGCGTAGACCTTTTCGCCCAGTTTCTGGCTGGCCGTCATCAGCGCTTCGGTCTTGGCCTCGATGGTGGCCTTGTCGTCGCCCTTCATGGCCTCGTCCAGTTCCTTCAGCGCGGTCTCGATCTTCTCCTTCTCGCCGGCGTCGAGCTTGTCGCCGTGTTCGGTGAGGCTCTTCTTCACGCTGTGCAGCATGCCGTCGGCGGCATTGCGCGCCTGCACCAGTTCCAGCTTCTTGGCGTCGTCGGCGGCGTTGGCCTCGGCGTCCTTCACCATCTTCTCGATCTCGGCTTCGCTCAGACCCGAGTTCGCCTTGATGGTGATCTTGTTTTCCTTGCCGGTGGCCTTGTCCTTGGCGCCGACGTGCAGGATGCCGTTGGCGTCGATGTCGAAGGTGACCTCGATCTGCGGCAGGCCGCGCGGCGCCGGCGGGATGTCGGTCAGGTTGAACTGTCCCAGCGACTTGTTGCCCGACGCCATGTCGCGCTCGCCCTGCAGCACG